>CAZMCV010000005.1:0-52791 GCA_964564645.1 uncultured Acetobacteraceae bacterium | reverse complement strand
CGATGAACGCGATCACCCCGCTCAACGCCTACTTCGCCATGATCGTGACCTTCGCCATCAAGTACCAGAAGGAGGCCGGCATCGGCACCGTCATCGCGCTGATGCTGCCCTACGTGCTCTGGATCTCGGTGGTCTGGACCGTCTTCCTCGCGGCCTGGTACCTGCTCGGCCTGCCATGGGGGCTTTGAGGGCGTGAGTCTGGCCTTCGCGTCCGGTCCCGCCTATCAGGCGCCCCGTCGACACCAACGGGGGAGCCCGCATGACGAAGCGCGAACGCGCCGCGGCCTTCGCGGCGCTGGCAGCCGCGTGGCTGCTGCCCGGGAAGGCGCGCGCCCAGCAGCGGCCGGCGCGGCGGGATCCCAACCCCGACGCCTTCATCTCGATCGAGCAGGTGCGGGTCGGCGTCCTGGCGGTCGGCGCCGCGGTCGGTGGCGGGCGGCTGCGCTTCCGCGGCGAGGAGTATTCCTTCTCGGTCCGCGGGCTGGAGTTCGGCAGCATCGGCGTCTCCTCCCTCTCGGCGAGCGGGGAGGTCTTCAACCTCCGTCGCCTGGAGGACTTTCCCGGCCGCTACGAGGAGCGCGTCGCCCCCCGCCCCCCGGGCGGCGAGGGCGGGCCGGAGACGCGCTTCCTCCGCAACCCGGCGGGCGTGGAACTGCGCCTGAGGACCGAGCGCGCGGGCGGGCAGCTCCGCTTCTCCCAGGCCGGGGTCACGATCGAGCTGCGCTGAGGGGACGCGGCGGCGCTTGATCCTCGACGGCTTCCTCGTCGCCAAGATCCTCACGGGCTGGCTGTTCGGCTATTCGACGCTGATCAGCATCATCAACCCCTTCGGCGGCGCCTTCATCTTCCACGGCATGACGCAGTGGCTGACGGCCCGCGAGCGGTCGCGGCTGGCGCGCTCGATCGCGCTGAACAGCTTCGTCGTGCTGGTGGTCTCGCTCTTCCTCGGCTCGCGCGTGCTGGGCTTCTTCGGCATCTCGCTCGAGGCACTGCGCATCGCCGGCGGCCTCGCCGTCGCCGTCTCGGGCTGGCGCATGCTGTCCGAGGACCCCTCCGCCCCCGATGCGAAGCGCGGCGACCGGACGGCGCCGGCCGCGCTCGAGACCGCGCCGGTCGAGCGCATGGCCTTCTTCCCGCTGACCCTGCCGCTCACCACGGGGCCCGGGACGATCGCCGCCTCGATCGCGCTGGGTGCCGAGCGCCAGGCGAGCGGCACGGGCGACGCGGTCGTCGCCGCGGCCGCGGCCGTGCTGGTCGCCGCGACCGTCGCCGCCTCGGTCTGGGTGGCCTACCGCTACTCGGCGGCGCTGGTGCGGCGGCTCGGGCCGCAGGGCACGCTGGTGGCGACGAAGCTCACTGCCTTCCTCCTCCTCTGCATCGGGGCGCAGATCATGCTCACCGGCGTCACCGACGCGCTCCGCCCGATCCTCGCCATCCCCGTCGGGCGCGGGGGCTGATCGCATGAACACCGATCTCCTCCTCGTCCTCCTGCTGCTCTTCGCCGCGATCGCCATGTTCGTCGCCAACCGCCCGCGCATGGACGCGGTGGCGCTGATCATGATCGCGATCCTGCCCTTCACCGGCGTGCTGACGGTGAACGAGGCGCTGGCCGGCTTCGCCGACCCGGTGGTCGTGCTGATCGGCGCGCTCTTCGTGATCGGCGAGGGGCTGGTGCGCACCGGCGTCGCGCGGCGCACCGGCGACTGGCTGGCCGCGACCGCGGGCAGCAGCGAGACGAAGCTGCTGGTGCTGCTGATGCTGGCCTGTGCGGGCCTCGGCGCGATCATGAGCGGGACCGCGGTCGTCGCCATCTTCATCCCGATCGTGCTCCGCCTCTGCCAGCAGACCGGCGCCGCCCCCGGCAGCCTCATGATGCCGCTCTCGGTCGCCTCGCTGATCAGCGGCATGCTGACCCTGGTCGCCACCGCGCCGAACCTGGTCGTGAACGCGGAGATGGCGCGGCAGGGGATCGAGGGCTTCGGCTTCTTCGGCATCACGCCCTTCGGCCTGCCCATCCTCATCCTCGGCATCCTCTACATGCTCTTCGTCGGCCGTCGCCTGCTCGCGGGGCGCGGGATGGGCGTGGCCGCGGCCGGGGCCGCGCCGCGCCGCTCCAGCCTGCAGGACTGGATCGACCTCTACGACCTGCCGGACCGCGAATACCGGCTGCGCGTCGGCGACACCTCGCCACTGGCCGGGCGACGCCTCGAGGAGCTCGCGCTGCGCGCCGAGGGGCTGAACATCCTGGCGATCGAGCGCGCGCGCCGCCTCGGCGTGGACCTGATCCGCCCCGGCGCGAAGGAGGTGCTGCAGCCGGGCGACGTGCTGCTGGCCGACGTCCAGGCAACCGAGGTCGAGCACGCGACGATCTTCGCCCGCCACGGGCTGGAGGTGCTGCTGCTTTCGGACGCCAGCCGCTACTTCACCAGCCGCACCCAGCAGGTCGGCATGGTGGAGGCGCTGATCCACCCGGAATCGCGGCTGGTCGGCCAGACCATCCTGCAGGCGCGGCTGCGCTCGACCGACGGCCTCACCGCGATCGGGCTGCGCCATGGCCGCACCCCCGCCGGCCCCGGCCTGCTCGAGCAGACATTGCGCGCCGGCGACACGCTGCTGCTCTTCGGCTTCTGGCGCGACCTCGAGGCGCTGCGTCGCGACAACCGCGACCTGGTGCTGCTGAACCTGCCGGCCGAGTTCGACGAGGTGCTGCCCGCGCCGGACAGGGCGCCGCACGCGCTGTTCAGCCTCGCGGTCACGGTGACGCTGATGGTCACGGGCATCGTGCCCAATGTGCACGCCGCGCTGATCGGCTGCCTGCTGATGGGCCTCTTCGGCTGCATCGACCTCAACGCCGCCTATCGCTCGATCAGCTGGAAGAGCCTGGTGCTGATCGTCGGCATGCTGCCCTTCTCGATCGCCCTGCAGCGTACGGGCGGCGTCGAGATCGCCGCCGACGCGGTCCTCGCGGTGGCCGGAGAGGCCGCGCCGCGCGTGGTGCTGGCGGTGCTCTTCGTGCTGACCGCGGCGCTCGGCCTGTTCATCTCGAACACGGCCACGGCGGTGCTGATGGCGCCGGTCGCGCTGGCGGTCGCCGCCGATCTCGGCGTCTCGCCCTACCCCTTTGCCATGATCGTGGCGCTGGCGGCCTCGACCGCCTTCATGACCCCCGTGTCCTCGCCGATCAACACGTTGGTCGTGGCGCCGGGCAATTACGGTTTCGGCGATTTCGTGAAGGTCGGCGTGCCCTTCTCGCTGGTGGTGATGGCCGTCAGCGTGCTGCTGGTGCCGTGGCTGCTGCCGTTGCGGTAGCTCACGGAGACGCCCGGCGCAGGGCTGGGATTCGAGGCCCATGCCGGACACCGCCGCGGCTTGTAGCCTCCAGGATGCCGACGGTCCCGGGGACGCGCAGCCGCGCCGGTCCCGGCGTCCCGCGAGGGGAGGGAGGAGCTCCGCCATGCCGACCATTCCGATCAGGACGATCTTTGCCACCGGCGCCGCGCTGGCCCTTGTCGCCGGCAGCGCCGCCGCGCAGTCGAGTGCCGGCTCGCGCGAGTTCCAGCGGGCCGAGCTCGCCGAGGTCTCCCCGGCGATCCGCGCCGAGGTCGAGCGCCGGGCCACCGGCGGCAATACGGTCCGCGGCGTGCTCGAGACGATGCTGCTGAACGAGATCAGCGCACGCTGGCCGGGCAGCCGCCTGGTGGCGATGGACATGGGCCGCGGCGTCGGCGTCTTCGCCCTGCCCGACAATTCGTTGAAGGCTGCGACCTTCAACAAGCAGGACGGATTGAAGGTCACCGGCGAGGTCGTGCTGACCCGCTGATGCACCCGCTCCTGCACCAGCCGGAGGGCGCGGTCACCGGGCTGCCGGCGGTCTCCACCGGCCGCATGCCGGAAGACCAGGCCGTGGCGGCCCTGGTCCGCGAGGCCTGGGACCGCTACCGCCTCGTCGCCGAGGGTCAGGTCGCCGACTACATTCCTGCCCTGGCCCGCGCCTCCGCCGACTGGTTCGGGATCTGCGCCACGGGCGTCTCGGGGCAGGCTTTCGCCGCCGGCGATGCTGGCCAGGCCTTCTCCATCCAGTCGATCTCGAAGCCTTTCGTCTTCGCCCTCGTCTGCCAGGCGCAGGGCGGCGGCCGCGCGCGAGAGGCGATCGGCGTCAACGCCACCGGCCTGCCCTTCAACTCGGTCATGGCGATCGAGCTGAACGCGGCGCGCACCATGAACCCGATGGTGAATGCGGGCGCGATCGCGACGACGAGCCTTGCGCCCGGCGCGAATGCCGAGGAGCGCTGGCGCTTCATCCGCGAGGGCCTGTCGCGCTTCGCGGGACGGGAGCTGGCGATGGACGAAGAGGTCTACGCCTCTGAGGCCGCGACCAACCAGCGCAACCAGGGGATTGCCCGGCTGCTGCAGGGCTACGGGCGGATGTATTCCGATCCGGACGAGGCGACGGATGTCTACACGCGGCAATGCGCGCTCTCGGTCACGGCGCGCGATCTCGCGGTGATGGGTGCGACGCTGGCGGATGGCGGCGTCAACCCGGTGACGAAGGAGCGCGTGCTCGATGCGGAGCGCTGTGCCCGCGTGCTCGCGGTGATGGCCACCGCCGGGCTCTACGAGCAGTCCGGCGACTGGCTCTATGAGGTCGGGCTGCCGGCCAAGAGCGGCGTGGCGGGCGGCCTCGTCGCGATCGCGCCGGGCAAGGGCGGCCTCGGACTCTTTTCGCCCCCGCTCGATGAGGCGGGCAACAGCGTGCGCGGCCAGCTCGCGGCGCGCTTCCTGTCCGAGCGGCTGGGGCTGAACCTGTTCGCCTCGCGCCCCGAGGCCTGAATCGCGGCGCGCCGCGGGAGGAGCGACGACAATGACGGTGCAAGCCGCCGCCGTGCCGCGGATGGAGGAGACCGGGAAGGAATCCTGGATCCCGATGATCGCCATCGCCCTCGGCCAGGCGATCATGTCCTTCAACGTCGCCGCCCTGCCGGTCTCGCTCTCCGGCATGGTGGCGAGCTTCGGCGTGCCGCCGACGACCATCGCCACCGGCATCGTGATGTATTCGCTCGCCGTCGCCGGCTTCGTCATGCTGGGCGCCAAGCTGGTGCAGCGCTTCGGCTCCACCGCCGTGTTCCGCGTGGTGGTGCTGGTCTTCGGCGCGGGCCAGGTGCTGATGACCTTCAGCCCGACGGCACCGGTGATGCTGGCGGCGCAGCTCCTGGTCGGCCTCGCCGCGGCGGTGAACGTGCCGGCCCTCGTCGCGCTGATCGCGCATCACTACCGGGGGCAGCAGCAGGCGACCGCGGTCGGCGCGCTGGGCTCGGCCCGCGCCGGCGCCGGCGTCGCGGCCTTCCTGATCGGCGGCATGCTCGGCACCTTCCTCGGCTGGCGGCCGGTCTTCGGGCTGCTGATCCTGGTCTGCGGCGTGGTCTTCCTGCTGAGCTTCCGCCTCAAGCCGGAGGCGGCGCGGCCCGAGGTCAGGATCGACCTCGTCGGCGTGGTGCTGGCCGCGGCGGCGATCATCCTGACGGTCTTCGGCTTCAACAATCTCAATCGCTGGGGCCTGGGCGCGGCCAACCCCGGCGCGCCCTTCGAGGTGCTGGGGATGTCGCCCGCGCCGCTGATGATCGTCGCCGGCGTGCTTCTGCTGCAGCTCTTCGTCCTGTGGTGCCGCCGCGTGCAGGAGCGGGGCGGCACGCCGCTGCTCGACCTGCGCGTCATCACCTCGAACCAGGAGCGCGCGGCGGTCATCGCCATGTTCGGCGTCGTCTCGCTCGAGGCGATGCTGAACTTCGCCGTCCCCCTCTACATCCAGATCGTGCAGGGACGGACGCCGATCGAGACGGCGATCGCCATGCTGCCCTTCAACCTGACCGTGTTCTTCACGGCGATGCTGGTGGTCCGCCTCTATCGCCGCTTCACGCCGCGGGTGATCGGCATGGCGGGCTTCGCGCTCTGCACCGTGGCGTTGCTGTGGCTCGCCTTCGTCGTGCGCAACGACTGGTCTGCGCCGGTGGTGATGACCGGGCTGATCCTGTTCGGCCTCGGCCAGGGCGCGCTGGTGACGCTGGTGTTCAACGTGCTCGTCACCGCCGCGCCCAAGGAGCTGGCGGGCGATGTCGGATCGCTCCGCGGCACCACGCAGAACCTGGCCGCCGGCGTCGGCACGGCGGTCGCCGGCGCGCTGCTGGTTGGCCTCCTCAGCGCCAACATCCTGCGCGCGATCGCCGAGAGTCCGCGCCTGCCGGTCGAGGTGCAGTCGCAAATCGACCTCGACTCGATCAACTTCGTCTCGAACGACCGCCTGCGCGACGTGATGGCCCGCACCACCGCCTCGCCCGAGCAGGTCGCGGAGGCGGTGCGCGTGAACGCCGAGGCGCGGCTGCGCGCGCTGAAGATCGGGCTGCTGATCATGGCCTGCGTCGCCGTCCTGTGCATCCTGCCGGCGAGCCGCCTGCCGGACTACAAGCCCGAGGAGATGCCGGATGGCGGGGGCGGCCGGCGATGAACGCCGTGGCGAAGCCCCGCATCCTCGTCCTCTCGCTCGGCGGCACCATCACCATGCTGCCGGCCGAGGGCGGCGGCATCGCGCCGCGCCTGGGTGCGGAGGAGCTGGTCGCCGCCGTGCCCGCCCTCGCCGAGGCGGCCGAGATCGAGGCGCACTCGCCCTACCGCCTGCCGAGCCCCTCCCTCCATCCTGCGCAACTGGTCGAGGTCGCGCGCCGCATCGAGGCGGGCTTTGCCGCGGGCGGCTTCGACGGCGCGGTGGTCGTCCAGGGCACCGACACCATCGAGGAATCGGCCTTCCTGCTCGACCTGCTCGTCGCGGGCGAGAAGCCCGTGGTGGTCACCGGCGCGATGCGCGGCGCCGATGCGCCGGGCGCGGACGGGCCGGCCAACCTGCTGGCCGCGGTGCGCGTTGCCGCCTCGCCCGCCGCGCGCGGCCTCGGCACGCTGGTCGTGCTGAACTACGAGATCCACGCGGCGCGCTTCGTGCAGAAGGCGCACACCGCGCTGCCTTCCGCCTTCGCCTCGCCGCAGCTCGGGCCCATCGGCACGGTGGCCGAGGGCCGGCCGCGCTTCTGGGCGCGCGTGGCGCGGCTGCCTTGCCTGCCCGCGGAGGCGGGGCCGCCGGCACCCGTCGCCTTGTTGCGCTGGGCCATGGGCGAGGATGGAAGGCTGCTCGAGGCGCTTCCCGGCCTCGGCTATGGCGGCGCGGTGCTGGAGGGCATGGGGGCCGGCCATGTGCCGGCCGATGCGGTGGAGAGGATTGCGGCGCTTGCCGCGGCGATGCCGGTGATCCTTGCCTCCCGCTGCGCGGCCGGGCCGGTGTTCACCGAGACCTATGGCTATCCGGGCGCGGAGCGGGACCTGCTGGCCCGGGGCCTCATCGCGGCCGGCCATCTGTCCGGGCTGAAGGCCAGGCTGCTGCTTGGCCTGGCGGTGCGCGGCGCGGCCGCGCCGCCGCTCGACGCGGTGTTCGCGCCCTACGCCTGACCGGGGCCCGAGGACCGCGGCCCGGCGACTGCCGGGTCGGGAGGGCATCCGCTCGCACGCCCTTGTCGATGCAACGGAATGCTGGGCGGCGAGTATGTGGAGCAGGACGGCACAGGCCGGCAGGTCGACCGCCAGGGCAGGCCATGACCCGCAACTTGCGTATCGACGGCTGAGACAGGACCTCTCTGGCAAAATTCGGCTTCGGAGCGAGGCCGCACCGCCGAAGGCCGAGGAGATCTCTCGTCTATTCCAAATCCAAGACTTCAAGAGTGAATCCGTGCCTTCTATGGTCCGCAAGTGGATGCGCCCCACGCGATGCAGGGCCGAGGAGCCGGCCACCGCCGGATGGGCGTTCTGGTGGGAGCATTCCGCGCATGACCAATTTCACCTGGCCCCGGAACGGGGACACCATCACGCCGCCGACCGTGTCCTCGGGCGTCACCCGTGACTCGTCGGGAAGATTCCCCAGCGCCGTGGCGGGCTCGATCAGCGGACTGCTCGGCAAGGACACGCGAAGCGGCGGCGGTGGCACCGACACGATCCCGGGCAGGGAAGACGGGGACAGCATCCTCGGCGGCGATCGCAATGACAGCCTGGATGGCGGGCGAGACAAGGATCCGGCCCGAGGCCGCGAGGATGCCAAGACCATTCTCAGCAACAATGCCGAGGACAAGCTCTACGGCGATGCGTGCGGGCCGGTTGAGCTGGTGCTGACGGCCGACGGCGCGGCCCGTGCGCTTCCTGTTCCGCCAGACGATCGCCACCCGCTTCGCCGATCCGATGCGCGCTCTGCCCATCCGCATCCAGGCCGGCGCGCTCGGCGGGAACCTGCTGGGGTCGGACCTGCTCGTCTCCCCCGCCCAAGCGCTCCTGGTCGCGGGCGTGCTGGTGCAGGCAGGCGCCCTGGTGAACGGGCACTCCATCCTGCGGGAGACGCAGGTGCCGGACATCTTCACCTGTTGGCATGTGGAGATGGCCGCGCACGAGCTCGTCCGCGCCGAGGGCGTCCCGGCGGAGACCTTCGTCGACAGCACGGACCGCGAGCATTTCGACAACTGGGCCGAGTACCAGGCCGTGATCGGCGAGGCCGAACCGGTCGCCGAGATGGCCCTGCCCCGCGCCAAGCCGCAGCGGCAGCTACCCGGTGCCGTGCGCGCCCTGATCGCCGCGCGCGCGGCCGCCATCTCCCCGGCCGTGACCGCGGCCGCCTGAGAGTTTGCGAAAGAACGTCCGTCAGCCCCGATTTCGGCGGAGATCCCCCAATGACGTCAGAGCGCGTTCTTTCGCAAATTCGGCTCCTTCATACTCTCCGAGGCGGGACGGCCCCGCACCGGGGCCGGCAGCCGGGACGCATGGCGGCCGCCATCGCCCGGCACCGCGTGCGCGCCACCGCCCCGTCCCCTATATCGCCCCTGGCGGGACCAAACGGGGCGCGACGCATGGCAGACGAGGGCGGCGGCAGCATCCTGATCGGCCGGGGCGAAATCCCCTGCGGCATCATCCTGAGCCGCGCCAACCGTCATGGCCTGGTCGCCGGTGCGACCGGCACCGGCAAGACCGTGACCCTGCAGACCATGGCCGAGGGCTTCGCCCGCGCCGGCGTCCCGGTCTTCTGCGCCGATGTGAAGGGCGACCTTTCCGGCATCGGCGCGCCCGGCAAGCCCAACCCGAGGATCGAAGCGCGGGCGCGCGAGATCGGCGAGGCCGACTTCGCCTATGAGCCGGCCCCGGTCGTGTTCTGGGATGTGTTCGGCCGGCAGGGCCATCCGCTGCGCGCCACCATCTCCGAGATGGGCCCGATCCTGCTCGCCCGCATGCTGGAGCTGAACGAGACGCAGGAGGGCGCGCTGGCCATCGCCTTCGCGCTGGCCGATGACGAGGGGCTCCTGCTGCTCGACCTGAAGGACCTCCGCGCCATGCTCGCCCACATGGCCGAGCGGGCCTCCGAGCTGTCCCAGGCCTATGGCCATGTCACCAAGGCGACCCTCGGCACCATCCAGCGCCGCCTGTTGACGCTGGAGCAGGCCGGGGCGGAGCATTTCTTCGGCGAGCCGGCGCTGGCGCTCGATGACCTGATGCTGGTCACGCCGGACGGGCGCGGCGCGGTGAACGTGCTCGCCGCCGACAAGCTGATCGCCTCGCCCCGCCTCTACGCCACCTTCCTGCTCTGGCTGCTCTCCGAGCTGTTCGAGGAGCTGCCGGAGGTGGGCGACCTGCCCAAACCCAAACTCGTCTTCTTCTTCGACGAGGCGCATCTGCTGTTCCGCGACGCGCCGAAGGCGCTGGTCGAGAAGGTCGAGACAGTCGTGCGGCTCATCCGCTCCAAGGGGGTGGGGGTCTATTTCGTCACGCAGAACCCGCTCGACCTGCCGCAGACCGTGCTGGGGCAGCTTGGCAACAGGGTGCAGCACGCGCTCCGCGCCTTCACCCCGGCCGACCAGAAGGCGGTGCGCGCGGCGGCCGAGACCTTCCGGCCCAACCCGAAGCTGCGCGTGGAGGAGGCGATCACGGCGCTCGCGGTCGGCGAGGCATTGGTCTCGACGCTCGCCGCCGATGGCACGCCGATGCCGGTGGAGCGAGCGCGCATCCTCCCGCCGCGCTCGCGCATCGGACCGCTGACGGCGGAGGAACGGGCGGAGGCGCTGGCCCAGGGCCCGTTGGCCGGACGGTACGAGGCCGCGATCGACCGCGACTCGGCGTATGAGATGCTGGTCGGGCGGGCGACCTCGCCACCGGCCGCGATGGGCCCGCACCCGGCCGGGCCGGCTCCGGTGCGCGGCGGCAACCCCTGGGGCCAGGCCCGGCCGCCGGTTGGCCGCCCGCCCCAGATCCCCCCGACCCGCGCCACATCCACCCGACGCATTCCGGAGACGGGCGGGGCGGCAGCGGGCGGGATCGGCGGCGTGCTGACGGATATGCTGTCGGGCGGCGGGCGGCGGCAGGGCGTGGGCGAGACGCTGGCGAAATCCGTCGCGCGCTCCGTCGGCAGCCAGGTCGGGCGCCAGATCAGCAACGCTGTGCTGCGCGGCGTGCTGGGTTCGATTCTGAAGCGCTGAGGCCCCGCAGGTGCGCGCCGTTCGCGCAGGGATCGTGCCGCTGAGCGCCCTGCGTCGGGGAAGCGAAGCGCGCTCCTCGCCGTGAACGCCTCGCGGCCTCGGTCAACCGGTCAGCGTGTCGGCTGCCGCGCGTCCGGCGGCGACGCGCGCCGCTCCGTCCCGGTGGCCGGGGCCGCGGTCGGGCTGCGCTCGGCCGGCAGGTCGACCAGGAAGCGCCGCAATTCCTCATCGTCCCGGGCCATCGCCTCGCCGGCACGCACCAGTTGCCCGACGGCGTCCGGCGGGATGGTCAGCCCGGTCGGGATCGCCTGCAGCCGCTGCCGCTCCGCCTCGTCGGGATGGTCCGAGAGGGAAATGCGGAGCAGCAGCCCGAGCACGTCGTCGCAGGCATGCCCGTCGATCACGCGACCGACGCGGCAGCGTGCTTCCTTCGCGCGCGCGACCATGCGGTTGAGCTGCGATTCGGCCAGCATCAGCGTCTCGACATTGTAGGCATCGATCTGCGTGCCGGAGACGGCGCCGAACACGTCGAGCAGCCCACCGACGATGCGTCGGCGCGGCAGGCTCGGGTCCGATGCCGCCTGGCCATCGACGCTGATCATCACGATGCGCCGCAGGGGTCGCAGCACCTCCGCATAGGCGCGCGGCTGCTGGTCGAGCAGGATCAGGCCATTGAGGATTCCGCGCATCGCCAGGTTGTCGGAGATGCCGCCATCCATCAGGTGGATCCACTGCGTCCGCTGCGGGTCGAGATAGCGCTCCATCGTCTCGGCGATCTGGCGCGTGCGGAAATCGGCCCGGACGAGCGCGCGGTCCGGACGCGCGGGCGGTGGAAGCCGACAGCCGTCGCCGCGATGGTTCTGCAGGGTGATCGGCGTGAACAGCCCGGGAAAGCCGTTGGAGGCCGCGACCGCGCGCGCGACGGGGAAGCTGGCGAGGTCGGAGCAGATCAGGTCGAAACTGAAGGCGACGAAGCCGAAGGGCAGGCCGTAGCCGATATCCGTCGCATTCACCGAAAGCGCCGGGCGCCGGCGACGGCCGAGATCGGCATAGGTCGCGCCGCGGAACATCAGCCGGTCATAGACCTCGGCCATGCGGTCATTGGTGCCGTAATAGGGGTTGACCAGCCACTCCCAATTCCAGGGCAGCAGGTAGGTGCCGAAGATGTAGGCGTTGATGTCGACATCGAGGAACTCGGTCGGGAAGGTCGCGAAGGTCTCCTCGCCGTACAGCGCGAAATGCGCGGCCGGGAAGGACCCGCCGGACACGCCCGCGACCATATCCACCTCCTCGAGCAGCGTCGTCTCCGGCGCAGCGCCGCCGCGCACCGGCACCTGGCGCATGCCGCGCAGCACGCCGTGCCCGAAGGCGGCCGAGCGCTTGCCACCGCCCGAGAAGCTGACGAGGACCATCAGGTCACGACGCCCGCCGGATTCGTTCGCATCGATGATCCGGTCGACCTGGTTCGGCGTGCTGCCAGCCAGGGGCTGGTTCATCTCGACGGCGCGGGAGGCGCAACCGCCGAGGACCAGCAGCACGGCCAGCAGCCACCCCGCGGCCGGGCTGCCCATGAGGCTGTGGCGGGGGCCGCGCCGCGTCACCCGGTGACC
Organism: uncultured Acetobacteraceae bacterium; assembly: GCA_964564645.1. Taxonomy (GTDB): domain Bacteria; phylum Pseudomonadota; class Alphaproteobacteria; order Acetobacterales; family Acetobacteraceae; genus CAZMCV01. Next base: position 40,637 of record CAZMCV010000005.1, on the reverse strand, counting down.
CCTGCATCCCGCTAAGCGCATCGTGACGATCCCCCCGGTCCGGGCAACACGGCGTCGCGACCATGATGCACCCGGCCGTGCCGGGGCAAGCCATCGCGCCGCATGGGCAGGATCGGGTGCCCAACGATACCGGTGCCGCGGAGGGATCGTCGCAAGATTCGAGCTTTTCGCAACTGCAGCAGACATCGTCGCGAATTTGGTCAGAAATTGTCATATTTCTTAACTAATGATTGTCACCTCCGCCCGGGTCATCAACCATGGCGCGGAGAGCAGGGAGGAAGAGATGGCGACGGTCACCGGAACCTCGGGCGCGGACCTCATCCGGCCTGGCCAGATCAGCCCCGTCCCGGGCGTCACCGGCGTCAGCGGCGCGACCGACCTTCTCTCCGGCGCCGATTCGATCCTCGGCGGAGACGGCAACGACACGCTTCAGGGCGGGGCGGAAGCGGACACGCTGTCGGGCGGCGCGGGCGATGACAGCTTCATCATCGATGCCTCCGACCCGGTGGCGGGCGACAGGATCCTGGGCGGCAGCGGGATCGACACGCTCGATGCCCGCACCGCCGGCGTCGCCGACCTCAGCGGCCTCACGCTGCTCGGGATCGAGCGCTGGACCCTTCGCAATGGCGAGACCCTGATCAGCCCGGGCCAGTTCGCCGGCGTGACCTTCATCGATGCACCCAACAACTTCTTCACCCTGCGGGGCAGCATCGCCGGGACCTACGACCTGTCCGCGGTGGCCTTCGGCACCTTCTACCAGGGCTTCTTCGGCTCCGCCGGCCACGACAGCATCATCGGCGCGGTCGCGGGCGAGGCGCTGAGCGGGGCGGCGGGTGATGACACCCTGTCGGGCGGCGAGGGCAACGACACGCTCGCGGGCGGCACGGGCGCGGATCTCCTGCTCGGCGACCTCGGCGACGACCGCGCGAGCTTCGCCAACGGCGACATCGCCGCGGGCGACAGGTTCGAGGGCGGCGACGGGACCGACACGGCGGATTTCCGCTCCGCCGGCATCACCGACATCACCGGCACCTCCTTCCTCAGCGTCGAGTCGATCCTTGTCCGCAACGGCAACACGCTGATCGGCGCCGGCCAGTTCACCGGCGTCTCCACCACGATCGATGCGCCGAACAATTTCTTCAATCTCACCGGGTCGGCCGCCGGCACCTATGATCTGAGCGGCGTCTCCTTCGGCCTCTTCTTCCAGGGCTTCACCGGCTCCACCGGCAGTGACAGCATCCTCGGCAACGGTGCCGGCAATGTCCTCTCGGGCGGCGATGGCGCCGACACGGTGAACGGGGGGGCGGGCAACGATACCCTGACCGGCGGCCTCGGGCTCGATACCCTGCAGGGCGGGACGGGCGATGATCTCGGCATCTACACCGCGACCGACATCGCCCTCGGCGAGCTGTTCAATGGTGGCGCCAACGCCGACACCGTGGACTTCCGGACCAACGGGATCGCCGACATCACCGGCGTCCGGCTGGTCAGTGTCGAGAGCGTGCTGCTGCGCAACGGCGGCACGGCGATCGGCGCGGGGCAGTTCACCGGGCTGGCCACCAGCATCGATGCTCCGAACAATTTCTTCAACCTGAACGGCTCCGCCGCCGGCCTCTATGACTTCACCACCGTCGCCTTCGGCCAGTTCTTCCAGGGATTCACCGGATCGGCCGGCAATGACAGCATCCTCGGCAACGCTGCCGGCAACGTCCTCTCGGGCGGCGACGGCGCCGATACGGTGGACGGGGCGGCGGGGAACGACACGCTGCGCGGCGGCATCGGCGGGGATACGTTGCGGGGCGGCGATGATGACGACATCGCGATCTATGCCAGCGATGACCTTGCCCCGGGCGAGTTCTTCGATGGCGGAACCGGCAACGATACGGCCGATTTCCGCACGAACGGCGTCACCGTCATCGCCGATGTCACGCTGAGCGGCGTCGAATCCGTGCAGCTTCGGAACGGCACCACCCAGGTGGCGCCCGGCCAGTTCGCCGGCGCCGTGACGGTGATCGACGCGCCGAACAATTTCTTCAGCCTCGCCGGCTCGGTTGCGGGCAACTACGACTTCACCACCGTGACCTTCGGGCAGTTCTTCCAGGGCTTTTCCGGCACGGATGGCGCGGACAGCATCCTCGGCAGCGCCGGCACCGAAGTGCTGAACGGCGGCAGCGGGGACGACACGGTCGCGGGCAACGACGGCCATGACACGCTGAATGGCGGTGCCGGGGGCGATGCGCTGTTCGGCGGGCTCGGGGACGACCGGGCGGTCTGGGCGATCGGCGAGATCGGGCTGGGCGAGAGCTTCGAGGGCGGCGACGGCTTGGACCTCGCCGATTTCCGCGCCAACGGCCTCGCCGACATCACCGGCGTCGCCCTGTCGGGCGTCGAGAACGTGCAGCTTCGCAACGGCAACACCCTGATCGGCGCCGGGCAGTTCACCGGCGTGACGACCACGATCGAAGCGCCGAACAACTTCTACACGCTCGGCGCGTCCAGCGCCGGAATCTTCGACTTCTCGGGCCTGACCTTCGGAGCCTTCTTCCAAGGCTTCACCGGCTCAACCGGCGCCGACAGCATCGTCGGCAATGGCGTGGGCACGGTGCTGAATGGCGGCGGCGCGGAGGACACGATCGATGCGGCCGGCGGCAACGATACGCTGTCCGGTGGGACGGGGCGCGATGCGCTGCGCGGCGGCCTCGGCGACGACCGCGCCATCTGGGCCGTCGGCGACATCGTGGCGGGCGAGAGCTTCGATGGCGGCGACGGCGCCGACACCGCCGATTTCCGCGCCAATGGCCTCGGTGACATCACCGGCGTCGCCTTCGCTGGTGTCGAATCCATCCTGCTGCGGAACGGCAGCACGCTGATCGGCAATGCCCAGTTCAGCGGCGTGACGACGACGATCGATGCGCCGAACAATTTCTTCACCCTCGGTGCCGCGGGCGCCGGCACGCATGATTTCACGAATGTCGCGTTCGGCGCGTTCTTCCAGGGCTTCACCGGCTCCACCGGGACGGATTTGGTCTTCGGCAACGGCGCGGGGAATGTCCTGAACGGCGCAGGCGGATCGGATCTGCTGCTCGGCGGCGGGGGCAATGATGCGCTGAGTGGCGGCGCGGGGACGGACATCGCCCTCTTTGTCGGCAACGCCACCGACTTCCTCGTCACCGTCAACGGCGCCACCACCACGGTCCAGGATCTCCGCGTCGGCGCACCCTCCGGCGCCGACACGCTGACCGGGGTGGAGCTGATCCGCTACGTGAACGGCGTCGACCTGCGCGGCGGGGAGGCCGGCGAGACCCTGCTCGGGACCGCGCGGTTCGACCTGCTGGTCGGCAATGCCGGCGCGGACACCCTGGTCGGCGGGGCGGCGGCGGACACGCTGCTCGGCGGCGCCGGCGATGATTCCCTCGATGGCGGGGCCGGGCAGGATGCGCTGAATGGCGGCGGCGGGCGCGACTCGCTCGCCGGCGGGTCGGATCAGGACAGCTTCCGGGTCGATGGCTCGGCCCTCGGCCCGGCCGCGGGCGCCCTGGTGACCTTCGTCGATTTCGCCCCCGTCATCGGGGAGAGGATCGACCTCGCGGCGATCGACGCCGATGCGACGCTCGCCGGCGACCAGGCCTTCCAGGTGATCGGCAGTGCCGCCTTCACCGTGGGGAATGCGGGCCGGCTGCGCTTTGAGGTCGCGGGCGGCGATCTGCGGGTGGAAGGCGATGTGGACGGGGACGCGGTGGCCGATCTCAGCCTGCTGATCCTCGGCCAGACCACGCCGGCGCTCTCCTGGTTCGTGCTCTGACCCAGGGGCGCGGGCAGGCCCGCCTCCCGGCCCCTGCGGGCCGGGAACGCTTCCCCTTTCGGGCGACCCGCCCTATCTCCCCACCCGGCGCGGATGGCCTCCCCCGCGCCCCGGCCGGGTACGCATGACCGATACACCGCTCTCCCAGATCCGCAACTTCTCGATCATCGCGCATATCGACCACGGCAAGTCGACCCTGGCCGACCGGCTGATCCAGACGACCGGCACGGTGGCGCTGCGGGACATGAAGGAACAGCTCCTCGACAACATGGAGCTGGAGCGCGAGCGGGGCATCACCATCAAGGCGCAGACCGTCCGCCTGGCCTACACCGCCAAGGACGGCCTGACCTACGCGCTGAACCTGATGGACACGCCCGGCCATGTCGACTTCGCCTACGAAGTCAGCCGCTCGCTGGCCGCCTGCGAGGGCAGCCTGCTGGTGGTCGATGCCTCCCAGGGGGTCGAGGCGCAGACCCTGGCGAATGTCTACCAGGCGCTCGATGCCAACCACGAGATCGTCCCGGTCCTGAACAAGATCGACCTGCCGGCGGCGGAGCCGGAGCGGGTGAAGCAGCAGATCGAGGACGTGATCGGCCTCGATGCGTCCGACGCCGTGATGATCAGCGCCAAGACCGGCCTGAACATCGAGGGCGTGCTGGAGGCGATCGTGACCCGCCTGCCCCCGCCCACCGGCGACGCGTCGAAGACCCTGACCGCGCTTCTGGTCGATAGCTGGTACGACGCCTATCTCGGCGTCGTCGTCCTGGTGCGGGTGAAGGACGGGCATCTGCGCAAGGGCCAGCGCATCCGCATGATGTCGAACGGCGCCGCGCACACCGTCGAGCAGCTCGGCATCTTCACGCCGAAGATGGTGCCGCGCGACAGCCTCGGCCCCGGCGAGATGGGCTACGTGACCGCCGCGATCAAGACCGTCGCGGACACCAATGTCGGCGACACCATCACCGACGACCGCAACCCGGCGACCGAGGCGCTGCCCGGCTTCAAGCCCTCCATTCCCGTCGTCTGGTGCGGCCTCTACCCCGTCGATGCCGACGATTTCGAGAAGCTGCGCGAGGCGGTCGGCAAGCTGCGGCTGAACGACAGCAGCTTCCACTACGAGATGGAGACCTCGGCCGCGCTCGGCCTCGGCTATCGCTGCGGCTTCCTCGGGCTGCTGCATCTCGAGATCGTGCAGGAGCGCCTGTCCCGCGAGTTCGACCTCGACCTGATCGCGACCGCGCCCTCCGTCGTCTACAAGCTGCGGCGGACCAATGGCGAGGAGATGGATCTGCACAACCCGGCCGACATGCCGGACCCGAGCGTGATCGCCGCCATCCGCGAGCCCTGGATCAAGGCCACGATCATGGTGCCGGACGAGTATCTCGGCCCGGTGCTGACCCTCTGCAACGAGCGGCGCGGCCGGCAGATCGAGCTCACCTATGTCGGCAGCCGCGCGATGGCGGTCTACCGGCTGCCACTGAACGAGGTGGTGTTCGACTTCTACGACCGGCTGAAGTCTATCAGCCGCGGCTATGCCAGCTTCGACTACGCAATGGATGATTACGAGGAGGGGGACCTCGTGAAGATCTCCATCCTGGTCAATGCCGAGCCGGTGGATGCGCTGTCCTTCATGGCGCATCGCAGCCAGGCCGACCGGCGCGGACGGCAGATCTGCGAGCGGCTGAAGGAGCTGATCCCCCGCCAACTCTTCAAGATCCCGATCCAGGCGGCGATCGGCGGGCGCGTCATCGCGCGCGAGACCATCTCCGCCCTCTCGAAGGACGTCACCGCCAAATGCTATGGCGGCGACATCAGCCGCAAGCGCAAGCTCCTCGACAAGCAGAAGGAGGGGAAGAAGCGCATGCGCCAATTCGGCAAGGTCGAGATTCCGCAGAGCGCCTTCATCGCCGCCCTCAAGATGGACGCCTGATCCGACGCGCCTGAGCCGCCGGGGCGGGATCGCCGAGGCGGGGGATCGGTCGCGCCCGTCACGCCCGGACCGCGCTTCCGCCGACCATGCCGTGCAGCGCCTCGCAATGCGCGACGAGGCGCGGGCGGGACGCGGCGAAGGCGCGCAGCGGCGTCTCGATCGGCAGGAACCATATGTTGGCGACGAAGCCGTAGAGCGCGGCATCGGCGGCGCAGGGCAAGCGGCCGAACAGGTAGCCATCCCCCGCCTCCGCCAGCAGATTCGCCAGCGCCGAGAGATCCGCGATCCCGCGCGCATAGGCCTCCTCCGGGGCGTAGCGGCCGATGCCCTGGTGGCGATAGCGCGCGAAATTGTAGGCGCGCGCCGCCTCGAGCGTCGCCTCCATGCCCGGCCCGGCCACCGCGAGCATCGCCGCGCGGAAGGCCGGCCAGAAGCGCTCGTCCTGCCAGCGGGAATAGGACATCACCCAGTAGAGGTCGTCGAGCGTGCGGCGGACCAGCAGGTCGAGGTCGCGCTGCGCCGCCGTCAGCCCCGCATCGAGCGCCAACCCGTGCCGCGAGGTCAGGTGCGCGATGATCCGGTCGCTGTCGCCGATGACGGTCCCGTCATCCTCGCGGATGCAGGGAAGCTGGCCCCGCGGCGCCTCCGCCGCGCTCAGCACGTGCTCCTGCCGGAAGGGCAGGCCGGCGAGCCGGAGGAAGGCGTAGACCTTGAGGCCGAAGGGGTTGTTGTCGGCCAGGCCGAACAGGCCGGGATAGGAAACCAGGGTGAGCATGCAGGCGCCTCCGCCCTTTGCGGCCGGATGTGACCCTGCGGCACCGCCCGGCGGCGGGCAAGCGACCAGACGGCGGCACCGCTTCCCCCGGGCGCGAGGGCCTGTCAATTCGGACCCGCCATGAGTGACCGCCCGCACCGCAACCGGCCCTGGCCGACCCTTTCCTGCCGCCTGTCCTGGCCATTTCTCGTCGCCGCCATGGCAGCCACGCTTCTCGGCGGCGCCCCGTCAGCGGCCCAGCCGACGGAATCCGCCCCCCTGCCGGCGCCCGAGCCCTCTCGGCTCGTGCGCATCGCGACCGGCCACGCGCCCCCCTTCGTGTTCGTCCGCGACGGCGCCTATTCCGGCTTCAGCATCGAATTGTGGGACATGGTCGCGCAGCGCCTGCGGCTGGAGACCCGCTTCGTCGACCTCGGTCCCCGCTCGGACGAGGCGCAGATCGAGGCGGTGCGGCTCGGCCTCGCCGATGCGGCGATCTCCGATATCGTCATGACCCCGGCGCGGGAGCATCGCGTCGACTTCTCCGTCGCCTATTACGATTCGGGGTTGCAGATCGCCGTCCACCCCGATGGCGACGATGTCGGATGGCTCTCGGCCTTCCACGCCCTCTCGCTCGACGATCTGCGCGGCTTCGCGATCGGCGCCGGCCTGACCGTGCTCCTCCTCGCGCATGTGCTGTGGCTGGTGGAGCGGCGGCACCATCCCCGCTACCAGCGCGGCTACCTGCCCGGGATCGCCGAGGGCCTCTGGGGCGTGTTGCTGATCATCGCCACCGGCGAGCATGGCGACCGCGAGACGCCGCGCATCGTCAAGCGCCTGACCATCGCCGGGATGTGGCTGCTCGGGGTCGTGCTCATCGCGCAGTTCACCGCGACCGTGACCTCCGCGCTGACCGTGCGGCAGCTGCAATCGAGCGTCCGCGGGCCCAACGACCTGCCGGGCAAATCCATCGCCGCCGTCTCGGGCAGCGTCGCCGCGGAATGGCTGCGCGGCCAGGGGCTGCCCTTCCGCACCTTCACCACCGCGGAAGAGGCGCGGCGGCTGCTCCGCTCGGGCGAGGCCCAGGCCATCGTCGATGATTCCCCGACGCTCCGCTACTATGCCCGCGTCTTCGGCCCGGAGGAGGTGATCGTGGTCGGCCCGATCTTCCGGCCCGAGCGCTTCGGCATCGCCCTGCCGCCCAACAGCCCGCTTCGCAAGAGCGTCAACGCCGCCCTGCTTACCCTGTACGCCGATGGCACCTATGAGGAGATCCATCAGCGCTGGTTCGCCGGCACGCAGTAGCCGCGCCTGGTCGCGACATCGCGGTTGACAGCGGCCCCGGCGTGAATGACGGGTGCCTCGGGGCATGCGCTGCGGGCCGCCCCCGCGGGTCGCGGCCGTCCCACCGGTCCCCCCAATCCGTGGATGGAGAGAACCCCCTTGCACACGCCGCCCCTTCGCCGCCGCCGCCTCCTCGCCGGGCTGGCCGCCGCCCCGATCCTCGCCGCCCCCGCGGTCGCCGGCGCGCAGGCGGCCTTTCCGTCGCGCACGGTGACCATCATCGTCCCCTTCGCCGCGGGTGGCCCGACCGACACCGTGACCCGGCTGGTGGCGGAGGCGATGGGGCGCGACCTCGCCCAGACGGTGGTGGTCGAGAATGCCGGCGGCGCGGGCGGGACCATCGGCGCGCAGCGCGTCGCCCAGGCGCGCCCCGATGGCTACACCCTGCTGCTGCACCATATCGGCATGGCGACGACGCCGACGCTCTACCGGCGCCTGGCCTACGACCCGGTGAACGGGTTCGAGACCATCGGCCTGGTCACCGAGGTGCCGATGACCCTCGTGGCCAAGAAGGATTTTCCGGCGAACACCCTCGCCGAGGCGATCGCGGTGATCCGGAAGGAGAAGGAGAACCTGAACTACGCCAATGCCGGCATCGGCGCGGCGAGCCATCTCTGCGGCCTGCTGCTGATGAAGGCGATCGATGCGCCGATGACCACGGTGCCCTTCCGCGGCACGGCCCCGGCGATGCAGGAGCTGCTCTCGGGCCGGGTCGATCTGATGTGCGACCAGACCACCAACACGACCGAACAGATCAAGAGCGGCGCGGTCAAGGCCTTCTCGGTCACGACCGAAGCGCGGGTCGACGCGCTGCCGAACCTGCCGACCAGCGCCGAGGCCGGGCTGCCGGAATTCCAGGTGACGGTGTGGCACGGGCTCTACGCGCCGAAGGGCACGCCGGCGGCGGTGACGCAGCGGCTGTCGAAGGCGCTGCAGGCGGCGCTGCGCGATGAGCGGCTGATCGCCCGCTTCGCCGAGCTCGGCACCGCCCCCGTCGCCCAGGACCGCGCGACGCCCGAGGCGCATCGGCGCTTCTGGCAGGCCGACATCGCCAAGTGGCGGCCGATCATCCAGGCCGCCGGGCAATACGCCGACTGAGAGGTCGTGAAGCACGGCCCGTCGGTCCCGATCCGCGCGAGGCATCCCGCGTGATCGCGTCGGGCCTGCCTTCGCGACGTCGATGTCGGCCCATGCCCTGAACGGGACGGAGGGGGCGCGTCCCCCTCCCCTCAATCCGCGGCGATCTTCGCCTCCCGCGCGATGCGGGCCCAGGTCACGCGGTCCCGCTCCAGCCGCGCGCGGACATTCGCGCCGGTGTCGAAGGCGGGGAAGGTGCCGAAGCCCAGGATCACCTGCGGCAGGTCGGTGTTCTCCATGGTCCAGCCCATCGCCTGCTCGAGCTTCGCGAGGATCGCGGGTGGCGTGCCCGCCGGGGCCGAGAGCGCGGTCCAGGAGACGAACTCGAATCCCGGCACCCCGGCCTCCTGTGCCGTCGGCACATCGGGCAGGTTCGGATGGCGACGCGCGGAGGTGATGGCGAGCACCCTCACCCGCCCCGCCTCATGCGCACCCTTCACCACCCCGTAGCCATCCACCATCATCTGGGTCCGCCCGCCAAGCAGGTCCTGGAAGGCGGGGCCGCTGCCGCGATAGGGCACGTGGACGATGTCGAGGCCCATCTGCTGGCGCCAGACCTCGAAGGCGAAATGCGGCACGCCGCCCGACCCGCCCGAGCCGAAATTCAGCGCCCCCGGCCGGGCGCGCGCCACCTCCGTCAGCTCGGCCAGGGTCTTGGCCGGGAAATCGGCGCGAACCGCGAAGACCAGCGGGCCGAAGGTGATCTGCGAGACATAGGCGAAGTCGCGCAGGGTGTCGAAGGCGAGGTTCGGGAACAGGGCGTGGGTCGTGTAGTTGCCGACATTGCCGAAGAACAGCGTGTAGCCGTCGGGCGGCGATTTCGCGACATGGTCGAGGGCGATGTTGCCGTTGTTGCCCGCCCGGTTGTCGACCAGGCAGGTCTGGCCGAGCCGGTCGCCGAGCCGCTGGAAGCTGGGCCGGGCGATCGTGTCGATGCCGCCCCCGGGCGGGAAGCCGATCACGACGCGGACAGGGCGGCTCGGGTAGCCCGCCGCGGGATCGGCCGCGCCCTGGGACAGGGCGGGGGCCGGCAGAAGGGGCAGGGCGGCGGCGGCGCGCAGGATCAGGCGGCGTTGGATACGCAAGGTGGCGGTCCCTCCCGGTTCGTCGTTGCGCGCAGCTTGGCAAGGGTCGCGGGCCGGGCGCAAGCTTCCGCCTCGCTTGCCGGCCCCTGGCCTGGCGTGCCAGCCTCGCCGCCTGCCGGAACCGCCGCGCCCCGCCCCCCGGCCTCAGGGGAGCCAGAGAGAAGAGGACACGACCATGGACGGCATGACGAAGCCCGACTGCCCCTGGAGCCGCACCGCGGAGAACCTCGGCAACTCCGTCGAGCTGCAGCACGTGAACCTGCGCGTCCCCGACCAGATCAAGGCGACGGCCTTCTACATCTCGGCCCTCGGCCTGACGCGCGACCCTTACCTGGTCACCGGGGTCGAGAACATGTGGGCCAATGTCGGCGTCAGCCAGTTCCACCTGCCGACCGGCCCGGCGCAGGTGCTCCGCGGCACGGTCGGCCTCGTGATTCCCGACCAGGCACAGCTGCTGCACCGCCTGGCGCAGGCGCGGCGCTGGCTCGACGGCACCACCTATTCCTTCGAGGAGCGGGAGGATCACGTCGCCGTCACCTGCCCCTGGGGCAACCGCATCCGCTGCCACGCGCCGGACGCGGATCGCTTCGGGCGGATCCTCCTCGGGATGCCCTATGTCGAGCTCGACGTCGCGCCCGGCACGCTGCCCGGCATCGTGCGCTTCTACAACGAGATCGTCGGCGCCCCGGCCGCGATCGTGAATGGCGAGGCGCGGGTGCTGGTCGCCGCCGGGCAGCACTTGGTCTTCCGCGAGACCGACGCGCCCCAGCCGGCGTATGACGGCCACCACATCCAGCTCGCCTTCGTCGATTTCGGTGGCGTGCACGCGAAGCTGTCCGAGCGCGGCCTGATCAGCCAGGAAGACAGCCAGCACCAGTACCGCTTCATCAAGATCGTCGACCCCGCCGACGGCCGGCTGCTTTTCGAGGTCGAGCACGAGATCCGCTCGACCACCCATCCGCTGTTCATGCGCCCGCTGGTGAACCGCAACCCGGCGGTGACCAACCTGATCTATGCGCGCGGGCATGAGGCGCTGGCCTTCGCCATGCCGCCCGAGTGACCGGAGGCGGCGGGCGACCCCGGCCGCATCGATCACGGCGGCCGGGCGGATCCCCCGCCCGGCCGCGGCGCGCCGCCCGACGACATGAACAGGCGATTAACGCGGCTGCGGCACGACCGGCCGCGTGCCATGAGGCGCGCCGGTCCACAGCGCGGAGCATCGCCATGGCACGCTTTCCCGGAACCACGGGCCCGGACAGCCTCCTCGGCTTCACCGAGCCGGATGTGCTGCTGGGCCGCGCCGGCAATGACACGATCCAGGGCGGCATCGCCGACGACACCCTCCAGGGCGCCCCCGGCGACGATCGCCTCGATGGCGGGAACGACCGGGATGAGGCGCGGGGCGGGCCGGGCGCGGACACGGTGCAGGGCGGCAATGGCGGCGACACGCTGTCGGGCGGGCTCGGCGACGACGTCGTCGATGGCGGCAATGACGACGACCACCTGTCGGCGAGCCGCGGCGACGATTCCATGCAGGGCGGCAATGGCAGCGACCTGCTGCGCGGAGGGCTCGACCGCGACACCCTCTCGGGCGGCAACGACAACGACACCCTCCTCGGCGGCGGTGGCGGCGACCGGCTGGATGGCGGCAATGGCGCCGACCGGCTCGATGGCGGGCGCGGGCGCGACGGGATCGGCGGCGGCACGGGCGAGGACACGCTTGATGGCGGCACGGGCGCCGACACCCTGACCGGCGGGACGGAGGCCGACACCTTCGCCTTCGGTCCGGCCTTCGGCGACGACGTCATCGCCGATTTCCGATCGGACGCCCTGGTGATCCCCGGCAACCAGAAGGACAGGATCGACCTCGGCGGCCTCGGCCTCGGCGGGTTCGGCGATCTCTCGCTGGCCATCGCGGGCGGCGGGACCGTCATCACCATTGCCGGTCAGGGCACCATCACCCTGCCCGGCGTCACCAGCCTGACCGCCGCCGACATCCTGTTCTGACCGCGCCCGCCGCGCGGCCAGAACGGGTCAGGCGCCCTCGACCGCGACGGCGGCGCCCCCCATGCCGACCGATCGGATGATCGCCTCGGTGGCCGCCACGGTCGCCAGCATCTCGGCCTCCGTGATCGGGTAGGGCGGGCCGCCGGCAAGCGCGGCGGCGAAGGCCTCGAGCTCGGCGCGCAGCGTGTCCACGGGCTCGAAGGCCAGGATCTCGGCCGGAGCGCCACCGGACATCCGCAGGATCACCTCCCGGTCGCCCGCGGCATCGCCCCAGGTCTCGGCATGGCCCGCCTCGCCGAACAGGTGGATGCGCCAGTAGCGCGGCGTCGCGCGCACCGTGGCCAGCGTTCCCGACAGCCCGGCCGCGAATTCCAGCGAGACCACCAGGCTGTCGCGCGGATCGGGCGGCGGCTTCATCCGCAGCACATTCGCCGAGACGACGCGCCGCGCGGGTCCGGCAAGCGCCGAGAAGATGTCGAGCACATGGACCCCGGTGCCGGTCAGCCCGCCGGCCGGGGATTCGGCCGGGTCGGCGCGCCAGGGCGCGAAATTCACCGAGGAATTCTCGTTCGAGAGATGCCCCTCGATGTGCAGCAGCCGCCCCAGCCGGCCCTCGGCAACCAGCCGCAGCATGGCCTGGACCGTCGGCAGGAAGCGGCGGTTGTGGCCGACCGCGAGCGGCACGCCGGCCGTGCGGCAGGCCGCGAAGGCGGCGACGGCCTCGGCGCGGGAGAGGGTCAGCGGCTTTTCGCAGAACACCGGCTTTCCCGCAGCGGCGACCTGTCGGATCAGCGGCAGGTGGGTCGAATGGGGCGTCGCGATCACCACCGCCTGGACCTCGGGGTCGGCCAGCAACGCGGCCGCGTCGGTGGAAAAGCGCAGCCCATGCGCCGCGATGACCGGCGCCGCGACATCGGCGCGCCGGCTGCTCGCATGGACGAAGCGCAGCGCGGTGCTGCCGGCGGCGGCCTCGAGGAGCGTGCGCCCCCACCAGCCGGTCCCGATGAGGCCGAGGGTGATCATGCGGCCGATGCTCGCGCGCGGCGCGCGGCGCGGCAAGGCCGGCCGCGTCGAGTCCAGGGCAACTCGGGAAGGCCCCAAGAGCCCTCCTGAATTTCTCGCGGGGGGACAAGAACCGAGGGCGAGGCAGATCGGTGAAGGGAGGGAACTCCCCTCCCCCTTGGACGCGTACGTCCACGCCCAACCCACCCTTTTCTCCTCCTTTTCCGCCTTCCCGCGCACCGAGGCTGAAGCGCCGGGGCACGGACCTCGCTGCCGCACGACAAGGAGCCGAAAGAGTTGAGGGGTCGCCGTATACGGCGACGGGAGAATACCTTCTCCCCGGCCTTGCCTGCCGCAACAGCGGCAACGCCGTCCGCCCGACTGCCCCGCGTCGCGCCAGACCGGGCTTGCCCAGGCGCAGGGCGCGGCACCGGCACCGCCCGGCGACACGCCCCGGCCGCACAACACCACCCTGCCCGTGGATTGGGAAAGCCGCTTCATCCGCCACGCCGTGGTCGACCGCGCCGACCGGAGGATCATCCGCCACCTGTCCGTGAACCAGGACGCCCTCGCCGCGGCCCGGCGTGGCGCCACCGGACGGCACGCCGCTGCGCGACCGGCAGGGGCGGCTCATCCCCGAGCCCGGCGGGATCGCGCTCGGCGTGGAGGCGAAGCGCAACGGCACCTGGCACGATGCCCGCTTCCCCGGCGATGGCCGGCGCAACGAGGCCCGCGTCACCTGCCACATCCAGACCCGCTCGAAGGCGGACTTCGCCTTCTGCTTCCGGGACCACGTGCAGACCCGGAAATCGCCGCCGCGCCACGATTGACCGTCCGCGGCATCGGCCCGAACCTGCCGCCCGGCAGGAGTGGGAGACGGGCGATGCCGGACGACGCAGCGACGCTGACCCACCAGGAGGGCACCGCCCCGGCACGCCAGGCCGGCACCGCGACCATCGCGGCGACGCGCCCCGCCTCGAAGGTCCCGCGGTCGCTCGAGCGCTTCCTCTGCCTTGACGATTTCGAGCCCGCGGCGCGGCGGCACCTGCCGCGCATGCTCTACGGCTTCGTCTCCGGCGCCTGCGAGCGCGACGATTCGCTGCGCGACAACCGCGAGGCCTTCGGCGAATGGGGCTTCGTGCCACGCGGCCTTGTCGACGTGACCGGCCGCGGCACCCGGGCGACGCTCCTCGGCCGCGAATACAGCGCGCCCTTCGGCATCCCGCCCATGGGCGCCTCCGCCCTTTCGGCCTATCGCGGCGACCTCGCCTTCGCCCGCGCGGCCAGGGCAGCGAACATCCCGATGATCCTCTCCGCCTCCTCGCTGATCCGGCTGGAGGAGGTGCGCGCGGCGGGCGGCGAGAATGCCTGGTACCAGGCCTACCTGCCCGGCGAGCAGGACCGCATCATCCCGCTGGTCGAGCGCGTGAAGGCAGCGGGCTTCGACACCTTCGTCCTGACCATCGACGTGCCCACCGCGGCAAACCGCGAGAACAACGTCCGCAACGGCTATGCCCTGCCGCTGCGCCCGAGCCTCGACCTGCTGTGGCAGGGCGTCAGCCATCCCTCCTGGCTGTTCGGGACGGCGCTGCGCACCTGGTACGTGCATGGCATGCCGCATTTCGAGAACATGGATGCCGGCCGCGGGCCGCCCGTGCTGTCCTCGGACCTCATCCGCAAGGTCGGGCGGCGCGACGGCCTGGCGTGGGAGCATCTGGAGCTCATCCGCCGCCGCTTCCCCGGCAAGCTGCTGATCAAGGGTGTGATGGCGGCCGAGGATGCGCGGATCGCGCGCGAGAGCGGCCTCGATGGCGTCATGGTCTCGAACCATGGCGGGCGGCAGCTGGACGGCGCGGTCTCGCCGCTGCGCGTCCTGCCGGAGATCGCGGCGGTTGCCGGCGACATGGCGGTGATCCTGGATGGCGGCGTCCGGCGCGGGACGGATGTGCTGAAGGCGCTGGCGCTCGGCGCGCATTTCGTCTTCGTCGGTCGGCCCTTCCTCTACGCCGCCGCGGTGGCGGGGCAGGAGGGGGTGGCGCATGGCATCCACCTGCTGCGGGACGAGATCGACCGCGACATGGCGATGCTCGGCATCACGCGGCTCGACCAGATGACGCGCGACCGGATGCGCCGGATCCGCCCCGACCCGGCGGCGTGCTGAGCCCTACAGGTCGAGGACCCAGGTCTCGCCGACGAGGTCATGGCCGAAGCTGCGATGCGGCGCTTCCTCGACCAGGCGGAAGCCGAGATCCTGGTAGAGGGCGCGCGCCGCGACCAGGATGCTGTTGGTCCAGAGGCTGACGCGCCGGTACCGGGCGGCGCGGGCGAAGCGCAGCGCCTCCGCCGCCAATAGCCTCCCGAGGCCGAGGCCGCGTGCCTCGGGCTCGACGCAGAGCAGGCGAAGCTTCGCCACCGCCTCCTCCGGCCCCCGCATCAGGTAGACGGAGCCAAGCGGGTCGCCGCCGCGCTCGACGATCCAGCCGCCCTCGCGCGCGGGGTCATGGTCGCGCAGGAATCCCGCGACCACCTCGGCAACCATCCCCTCGAAGCTGGCATCCCAGCCGAATTCCCGCGCGTAGAGCACGCCGTGGCGTTGGACCACCCAGCCATGGTCGCCGATCCGCGCCGGGCGCAGCACCACCGGGGCCGGGGCAACGCCGGACGGGCCGAGCAGCGCCTCCACCTCGCGCAGCGCCGCGACCAGCCGCCTGCGTTCCGGGTCCGACAGGCCAGCCAGCATGGCGCCGACCGCCTGGCGCGAGCGGTCGTCGATCTCCCGCCACCGCGCCTGCCCGGCCTCGGTCAGGGCCAGCAGCATCTGCCGTCCATCTGCGGGCGAGGGGCGCCGGGCGACCAGCCCGCGCTCCTCGAGGCTGCGCAGGAGGCGGCTGAGATAGCCGGGGTCAAGGTCGAGCGCCGCGCCGATCGCCCTGGCGGTCGGTGGCGGGTCATCCGGCCCGTGCTGCGCGACCTCGTAGACCAGCCGCGCCTCGGGCAGGGTCAGGGGGCCGCCGAGCAGGCCATCCTGCAGCAGGCCGATGCGGCGCGTGTAGAAGCGGCTGAACCGCCGCACCGCGGCGATCGTCTCGGCGGAATCGGGCATCGGCAGGCTTCCCGGACAAGATGATTGCTTTTGTCACGCATTTCGTGGACAAAAGCAATCATCTGCCGGCCCGGTTCAGCCAGGCGGCGCCTCCGCCACCACGCCCGACCCGACCAATTCCATGATGTCGGCAGTCGCGAAGCCGGCTTCCGCCAGCACCTCCGCCCCGTGCTCGCCCATGCGCGGCGGCTGGCGGGTCAGCCCCGCCCGCGCCCGTGCCGCGCCGAACTCGACCGGCAGGGCGGGCAGGCCGAACATCGCGCCCGCCCCGCCGCCGAGGGCCGAGATGGCGGTGCGCAGCAGTCCACCGCCCGCCAGCAGGTGGGGATCCTCGAACAGATCCGCGGGCTGGCCGACCGGGGCCCAGGAAATCGCAGCCGCCTCGCAGCGGTGGGAGACCTCCGCGGTCGGGATCGCCTTCAGCACCTCCGCCAGCGCCGGCAGTAGCCATGCGCGCTCGCGGGTGCGGTCGGCGTTCGTTGCCAGCCGCGCATCGGCGGCGAGGGTGGCGAGCCCGAACCCGGCGGTGAAGCGCGCCCATTGCTGGTCGCTGGTGACGCCGATGAAGAGCTGGCCATCCGCGGTGTCGAACACGTCGTAGATGCCCCAGGCGCCGCGGCGCGCCGGCATGGGCGGCGGCGGCTCGCCGGTCGCCGCGAGGCCGGCCATGTGGCTGCCCATCAGGAAGACCGCGCTCTCGAACAGCGCGCTGCTGAGCCGCTGGCCCTTGCCCGTCGCGTCGCGCTCGCGCAGCGCCGAGAGGATGGCGACGACGCCGAAGACGGCGCCCAGGATGTCGATGACGGAGGCGCCGGCGCGCAAGGGTCGCCCCGGCGGGCCGGTCATGTAGGCGAGGCCGGCCTGGAACTGCACGACCTCGTCGAGGGCCGGCCGGTGCTCATAGGGGCCGGCGAGGAAGCCCTTCAGCGCCAGGTAGACCAGGCGGGGATTCGCCGCCGAGAGCTGCTCCCAGCCGCAGCCCAGGCGCTCCATCGTGCCGGGCCCGTAATTCTCCAGCACGACATCCGCGCGCGCGGCCAGGCGGTGCGCGACGGCCTGCCCCTCGGGCCGCTTCAGGTCGAGCGCGAGCGAGCGCTTGTTGCGGTTGAAGGTGGCGAAGAAGCCGGCGGCGAAGCCCGGCAGGCGACGCGTGTGGTCGCCACCCGGCGCGGGCTCGATCTTCACCACATCGGCGCCGAGATCGGCCAGCACCAGCCCCGCGCAGGGGCCCATGATGGTGTGGCTGAACTCGAGGACGCGCAGGCCCTGCAGCGGCGTCGCGCTCACGCCGCGGCCTTGCGGCGGAAGGCATCGAGGCTGCCCGCGCGCAGCAGCTCCGAGGGCAGCGGATGGCCGACGATGCGCTCGGCCAGGCGCCCCACCTCGATCAGGGCGTCGAGGTCGATGCCGGTGGCGATGCCCATTTCCTCGCAGAGCAGCGCCAGCTCCTCGGTGCAGATATTGCCCGCCGCGCCCTTCTGGCCGGCGAAGGGACAGCCGCCGAGGCCGCCGACCGTGCTGTCGAACTTCGTCACGCCGAGCTTCAGCCCGGCATGCGCGTTCGCCACCGCGAGCCCGCGCGTGTCGTGCAGGTGCAGGCCGATGCGAATGTCCGGCCAGCGCTCGCGCACCGCGGCGACGCCGCGCTCGATGCGGATCGGCGTCGCCCAGCCCATGGTGTCGGCCAGCGAGATCTGGGTGATGGCGCAGCCATGCGCGGCGGCGATCGCCATGCCGTCGGCCACGGTCCGCACCACCTGCGCGGGTGCGATATCGCCCTGGTAGTTGCAGCCGAAGGCCGCCATCACGCTGATGCGCGTGACCGGCACGTCGGCCGCGAGGTGCACCGCGGTCTGCTTCTCCATCGCCGCCAGGTTCTCGGCATGGCCCCGGTTCAGGTTCTTGATCGAGAAGGCGTTGGAGGCGGCGAGCGAGATCGAGCCGAACACCGTCAGCCGGTCGCGGAAGGCCAGCGCCCGGTTCATGCCGTTCTCGTTGAACCAGAGCGCCGAGTAGTGGACGCCCTCGCGCGGCCGGAAGCCGCCGACCACCGCCTCGGCATCCGCCCAGCCGGGGACGAGGCGGGTGTTGACGAAGCTCGCCACCTGGATGTGGGCGAGGCCCGTCCCGGCCAGCGCCTCGATCAGGGCGATCTTGTCGGCGGTCGGGATCGGCCCGGGCTCGATCTGGAAACCCTCGCGCGGGCCCTCCTCGTGGATCTCCACGCGGCTCGGCAGGTCTGTCATCGGGCTTCTCCTCCGCCCAGGATCGCAACGGCGGCAGCATTCTGCGCCCGGTTGCGGTATTGCGCCACCGCCGGGCGGGTCCGGCCGCCGGCGCGGCCATCGCCCAGGGCCGGTCCGGAGGGCCCGACCGGCGGGATCGAGCCCGGCGTCCTGTCGCCTGCCCCCGGGCGGCGACCAGCGGAGCGCCGGGACCGGGTGCCGACCGGGACTGCCCCAGGATGCGAGGAGCATGTTTTGAATCTACAATAGCGATTGTCCATTTTCGGACGCGATCCAGGACGATGGCGCGTTCCGGCGGAATGCGGCGCCTCGGCGACGCCGCGGCCGGGCGTGGAAGAGCGAGCCAGGGTGACATTGATGAGACGATCGAAATTTCCGCACGACGCCGCCGATCCGCTTTCGGACCACGATGCTCGCTCCCCGAACGGCCCTGAACTGGCGGAATTCTCCATCCCGAGCAGCCGGTGGCCGGCCTCGCCGGATGGCGCGACCGATGCGCCGCGATCCGCAGCCGCCCCAGCCGAGCAGGGCGGCGCCCCCTCCGGGCCCGGCAACACCGCCGGCGAGGGGGAAGCGGCATCGGCCGCCGCTGCCGTTCCGGATGTCGCGCCGGCTCCGCTCGAATCGCCCCCGCCACCGGCGCCGATCGAGGCCGGCGGCGCGGGCGCTGCCGGGTCGCCCGCACATCACCCAGCGCCGCCGGAGGCGCCGGGTCCCGCCATGCCTCCGGGGCCGGAACTGGCGGCGCAGGCCGCCGACCTCCCCGCCACCGCCCCCGGGCCGGCATCGGAAGCGGCGCCGCGCAACATCGTCTTCATCGCGCTCGATGACGTGAACGTCTACGCCTCCCTGCTCGGCGCCTATGCGGACCAGGTCCACCTGCCGAACCTCGAGCGCCTGGCGGCGCAGGGGACGACCTTCACCAACGCGCAGGCCCCGGTTCCGCTGTGTGGACCATCGCGGGCGGCGGTGATGTCCGGCATGACGCCCCTGACGACCGGCATCCACGGCAATTCCCAGTACGTCCTCGACTCCGTCGACGCCGGGCAGCTCCTCCCCGCGCAGCTCGATGCCGCCGGCTACACGACGGTGACCGCGGGCAAGGTCTTCCACCGCATCGAGGAGGCGGACGCCGGCGCGTTCTACGATGTGGTGCTCTCGACCGAGACCACGGGCGCGGAGGACGGCAATGCCGACCTCGTGCGCACCATGACGGCGGCGCAGGGCGGGTACTACACCGGGGACCCCGCCCGCCTCGGCGATGCGATCACCGTCGCCGCGGTCGAGGGCTTCCTCGACGGCTACACGCCGGAGCCCGGAGGCGGCGGGCTCTTCCTGAGCGTCGGGCTGACCTCGGTGCATGCGCCCCGCTACGTCCCGCCCGAGTACTACGCGCTCTATCCGATCGAGACCATCGTCCCGCCGGACACGCCGGCCGACGATCTCGCCGACCTGTCCGAATACGCGCTCACCTTCGGCGACTTCGAGCCCTATGAAAGGCTGGTCGCCGCCGGCGAGGAAGCGGCCTATGTCCAGAGCTACCTGGCCGCGCTCAGCTACATGGACGCGATGCTCGGCCGGCTGCTCGACTCGATCGCCGCCTCCTCGATCGGCGCCGACCCGCTGATCGTGCTCTGGAGCGACCAGGGCTACCACCTCGGGGAGAAGGAGCGGACGGAGAAGCTCACCCTCTGGGAAGAGGCCACGGCGTCGCCCGTCATCATCGTCGATCCGGCGGCCGCCCCGTCCCGCATCGGGGTGGTGGAGGATCAGGTGGTCAGCCTGGTCGATCTCTATCCGACCATCCTCGACTATGCCGGCCTGTCGGTTCCGGCCTGGAGCGAGGGGGAATCGCTGCTCGACCTGGTCAGGACCGGCGACAGCGCCGGTCTCGCCGGCGCGGCGGTCACGGTCCTCGAGGGGAATTTCTCGCTGCGGACGGAACGCTTCCGCTACATCCGCTACGAGGATGGCAGCGAGGAGCTCTACGACCTGCCGGCCGACCCGCACGGGTTCCGCAACCTCGCGGGGGATCCGGACTGGGCGGCGACGAAGACCGAACTGTCGGCCTCGCTCGATGGCTGGCTCGCGCAGTTCGGCTACCACGCCAACGCCACCGCGACACCCACCCGGCTGATCGGCGGCGTCGGGCGCGACCTGCTGGTCGCCGGATACGGGGACGATACCCTGGTCGGTGGCGCGGGCGACGATGTCTACCTCCTGCGCATGCCCTCGCAGGTGGTGCGGGAGGCGGGCGAGGCCGGCCACGACAGGATCATCCTCGGCGGCAATGCGATGACCTATGTCCTGCCCGCCGGCGTGGAGGAGCTTTATGTCGAGCGCCGGGGCGGCGGCGCCCTGCCGCAGGGACCGCTGGACCTGACCGGCAACGCCCTGGCGAATCTCATCAAGCCCGCCACCGACACGCTCCCGGTTCCCTTGCGCATCGATGGCGCCGGGGGGGATGACACGCTGAACGGCACGAGGGGGCCGAGCACGCTGCTCGGGGGCGACGGCAACGACCTCGTCAGCGGCCACACCGATCGCGACAGCCTGGACGGCGGCGCCGGCGAGGATACGGTTCGCGGCTGGACCGGGACGGATCTGGTGTCCGGCGGCGACGGGTCCGATCTGCTGAGCGGCGGCGACGGCACCGACACCATCCGTGGCGGTGCCGGCACGGATGTCGTGGACGGCGACACGGGCGATGACAGCCTCGACGGAGGCGAGGGCGCGGACCGCTACGTCGTCAGCGCGGGGATCGACACCATCCTGGATTCGGGCGCGGAGGGCATGGATGTGCTCGATCTGACGCCCTGGGGTGGCCGGGCCGCGACGACGATCACGGAAACGCGCGACGGCGCGGGCCGGCTCGTCAGCGTCACCTACGCCCGCAACGGCAGCCGCGACCAGGCGATCGTCGCGACGTCGGCGGGCGTCAACCCGCTGGAGGCGCTGCTGGATGGCGGCCTCGTCATCCTCCTGCGGGCGCAATCCGTCCTCGGCGGCACCGATCGGGATCGCTTCGAGGGCAGTGCGGGGAGTGACCGCATCGACACCGCCGGAGGCGACGACCTGGCGTCCGGGCGGCAGGGAGCCGACACGCTCCTCGGCGGGGATGGCCGGGATTCGCTCGATGGCGGGGATGGCGCGGACAGCCTGGGCGGCGGGCTCGGCAACGATACGCTTTCCGGCGGCGCCGGCGCGGATGCGATGGCCGGCGGCGCCGGCGACGATCGCTACATCGTCGACGCGGCCGGCGACCTCATCCAGGAAGCCATCGGCAGGGGACGCGACGAGGTCCGGTCGTCCCTGTCATGGATCCTTGGCGACAACCTCGAGAGCCTGGCGCTGACCGGAAGCGCCGGGCTGTCCGGCACCGGCAACGCGCTCGGCAACACGATCACCGGGAATGCCGGCGCCAACGCGCTGCGGGGACGGGCGGGAAATGACAGCCTCAACGGCTTCGCGGGCAATGATACGCTCTGGGGCCAGGAGAATGACGACACCCTGTCGGGCGGCGACGGCGCGGACAGCCTCGTCGGCGGGGAGGGTGCGGACACCCTCTTCGGCGGGAGCGACGTCGCCGAGCCGGGCGGCGCCAACGAGGATACGCTGTCGGGTGGCGAGGGCGGCGACCGTCTGGTCGCCGGGCCCGGACTCGATCACATGGATGGCGGCAACGGCCCGGACAGGTTCGTCTTCGGGCGGCCGGACGAGGCCCTCGACCTCGTGGTCGATTTCGTGGGCGGCGAGGATGTCCTCGAACTCGCGCGATCGGCCTTCCGGGGGCTGCGGCCCGGCCCCCTCCAGGAGGCGCAGTTCGTCGCCAGCCCGGGCTCCGAGGCGACCACGCCGGCCGGGAGGCCGGAGGTGATCTACTCGACCGCGACCGGCATCCTGTGGTTCGACGCCGACGGGGCGGGCGGCGAGGCCGGCCTGGCCTTCGCACGGCTCGAAGGCATTCCGTTCCTGGCTGCGAGCGACATCCTGATCGCCTGAGCGTTTGTGAAGGAATGCCCGTCAGCCGCGATGCTGGTGGATATTGTGCAATGATTCCAAAGGGCGTCCTTTCGCGAGTCCGATGTCCTCACACGCTCTGAGCCGCGCCGGGCCCGGCGGCTTGCCTGCCGTCGTCGCCCCGGCCACAACCGCCAGCGAGCAGAGGAGGGAACCCGCCCGATGAGCGCCGCCATCCAGACCCGGACCGAGGAAAGCCCGGATGCGGGTGCCGTCCCGACCCTGTCCGTCGACGGCCGTCGTGCCCTCATCACCTTCCGCCGCCCGCGCCAGCGCAACCGGGTGGAGCCCGCCGATCTGGCCGAGCTGATGCGCCTGGCCGAAATCGTCGACGCCGATCCGGCGCTGCGCGTCCTCATCCTCACCGGCACCGGCCCCGTCTTCAGCGCCGGCGCGCATCTCGGGGCGATGGGCGAGAAGCAGGATGGCCCGGTCATCGAGTTCGGCGACATGGTCAGCCGGATCGAGCGCGTGCGCGTGCCGACGATCGCCCGGCTGCAGGGCGGGGTGTATGGCGGCGCCACCGACCTCGCGCTCGCCTGCGACTTCCGCATCGGCCATACGGGCATCGAGATGTTCATGCCGGCGGGCCGCCTCGGCGTGCACTACTACGAGAGCGGCCTGCGCCGCTACGTCTCCCGCCTGGGCCTGAACACCGCCAAGCGGATGTTCCTCACCGCCGAGAAATTCGACGCCGCGGAGCTGCTGCGGATCGGCTACCTGACGCATCTCGTCGCGCCGGATGCGCTCGATGCCGCCGTCGACGCGCTCGCCTCGCGCATCGCGGAGCTGGCGCCGCTGGCCGTGCAGGGCATGAAGCAGGCGCTGAACGAGATCGGGCATGGCGCGCTCGACGTGCCGGCGCTCGAGGCCCGCATCGCCGCCTGCCGCGCCAGCGCCGACCTCGCCGAGGGACTCGCCTCCTTCCGCGAGAAGCGCAGCCCCGTCTTCCAGGGCCGCTGAATGGAGGAGGTGGACTGCGTCGTCGTCGGCGCCGGCGTCGTCGGCCTCGCCACCGCCCGCGCGCTGGCGCAGGCCGGGCGCGAGGTCATCGTGCTCGACGCCGCGGAGGGCATCGGCACGGAGACCTCCTCGCGCAATTCCGAGGTCATCCATGCCGGCATCTACTACGCCGCCGGCAGCCTGATGGCGCGCAGCTGTGTCGCCGGCAAATGGATGCTGTACGACCACTGCCGCGAGCGCGGCATCCCGCACGCCAATTGCGGCAAGCTGATCGTGGCGACGGACGAGGAGGAGGCGGGCCGGCTGCTCGGCATCCAGGCGCGCGCCGCGGCCAATGGCGTCGCCGATCTGCGCCTGATCGACGCCGCGGATGCGCGCGCGATGGAGCCCGCGCTGGTCTGCACCGCCGCGCTCCACTCGCCTTCCACCGGCATCGTCGACAGCCACGCCTTCATGCTGAGCCTGCAAGGCGATGCGGAGCATGCCGGCGCGGTGTTCGTCTTCCACTCCCCCGTCATCGGCGGCCGCACCAGCAACCGGGGCGTGGAGATCGAGGTGGGCGGCGCCGATCCGATGCGCCTGTCCTGTCGCACCCTGGTGAACGCCGCCGGGCTGCACGCGCCGCGGCTCGGCCGCGCCATCGCGGGCATGCCGGCGGACAAGGTGCCGGCGGCCTACTACGCCAAGGGCAACTACTTCACGCTGGTCGGGCGCTCGCCCTTCTCGCGGCTGATCTACCCGGTGCCCGTCCCCGGCGGCCTGGGGACGCACCTGACCATCGACCTGGGCGGCCAGGCGCGCTTCGGCCCGGATGTCGAATGGATCGAGGCGATCGACTACGAGGTCGACCCGCAGCGGGCGATGGGCTTCTACGCCTCGATCCGCCGCTGGTGGCCGGGCCTGCGCGACGGCCAGCTGGCCCCCGGCTATGCGGGGATCCGACCGAAGATCGTCCCGCAGGGCGCGCCGGCACAGGATTTCGTCGTGCAGGGACCGCGCGAGCACGGCGTGCCGGGCCTCGTCCACCTCTTCGGAATCGAGAGCCCGGGGCTCACGGCCTCTCTCGCGCTTGCGGCCCATGTGGCGGAGGTGGTCGCGGCGGGTTGAGCCGCGGCGGTCCCGCTGGCCTGCGCCCGCGCCGGAACCCGGCGACGCGCCGCGCGTCCCCTCGCCGCCCCAGGCACGTCGCGGTGCCGCCTCCATCGCATCCGCGTGCGGCCGCAAAGCTGTCACCGAATCGCGGTGGAGTGCGCGCCATGCGCCAGGGCACATCCGCGCCCGCTCGCACCGGCTTCAGGTTGATGGAATGGACGAACCGAACGATCTGCTGACCTACCTGACGGACCAGGCCGATCCGCCGCCCGATGCCGCGGAGGCGCCGCGGGTCGGCGATCCCGTCGAGTTGCGCGTCGTGCGCGGCGGCCGCGACATCGAAGCCTGGTGCGCACGGCTCGGGCATCGGCTCGGGCGGCTTCCGCCCGAGGAGCGCGATGCGATCGCGCCGTTGATCGGCCGCCCCGGGCAGCCGCCGGTGATGGCTCGGATCAGTGCCCTCGTGCCCCGCCCGCGCCATGCCGGGACGGGCCGGATCCATGTCCGGGTGACCGGCCTCGCCATGGCCTGACCGCTCGCGCGCCCGGCGCCGAGGGCGGTCGCGGCGCGGATTCCCGGCGGGTTGCCATGACAAAGGCGTTACACTTGACAATCGCGTGAAGGCAAGACCTCGACAGCGTGAGGGCAGGCGCGGCATGGTCGCGCGACGCGCGCGGCGAGACGCCCCGCCGACGCCATGCTCTCAAGGGAGGCTCGCCGCCGATGCGTTTCGAGGTCACGGAGCTCGGGAATGACACCAATCGGATCCGCCTCGACGGCCGGCTGGATGCCGTGGGGGCGGAGAAGATCGAGACCACCTTCACCGCCTCGGCCAGCTCGACCGGCCGGCACATCCTGGTGGACATGTCCTCCGTCGCCTTCATCGGCTCGCTCGGCATCCGCATGCTCATCGCCAGCGCGCGCGTCGTGCAGCGCCGCGGCCGGCGGATGGTCCTGTTCGGCGCGCAGGCGCAGGCGCTCGACGTGTTCGAGACGGTCGCGCTGAGCGACCTCATCCCGATCGTCTCGACCGAGGCCGAGGCGCTGTCGCTCATCGCCGGGTGAGCCCCGCCGGCGCCCCTTCGCCCGGGCTCGTGAGCGCGATCCCTTCCCTCCGCCTCGCCGTACCGACCGAGCTTCCGGCGGTGGCGGAGCAGCAGGCGCGCCTGGCCGCCTTCCTGCTCGAGTCGGGGATCCCCGCCCCGCTTGCCGCGCGGGCGGAACTGGTCTTCGAGGAAGTCGTGGTGAACGTGATCCGCCACGGCTTCGCCGACGAGGCCGCGCGCGACGCCGCAAGGGTGACGGTCGAGGCGAGCGTGACGCCCTCCGGCGCCTTCACCCTGGTCTTCGAGGATTCGGGCCGCGCCTTCGACCCGACCCAGGCCGCCCTGCCGGGCCCGGCGCGATCGCTCGAGGAGGCGCGGATCGGTGGCCTTGGCCTGCCGCTGATCCACCGGATGGCCGCCGCCCTCGCCTATCGCCGGCTGGAGCCCGAGGGGCTGAACCGCTTGACGGTGGTGTTCGGCGAGGCCGGGTGAGCCGCGGCGCGGGGTGGGGCGAGGATTCGCGCGACCGGGAGAGTCGGGCCGCCACGTTCAGCGCCGGTGAAGCCATCGGGCCTGCGAAAGAAGGCCCTCCGCGATTCTCGGGGAACTCCCTCTCGATCGCGGGCTGACGGGCCTTTCTCCGCTCGCTCTCAGCCCGCGCCGCCCTCCGAGGTCAGCCGCCAGACCGCATAGCCGATCGCAAGCCAGACGGGCCCGGACAGGGTCAGCGCGATCAGGACGCCGTGCGCCGCCGCATCGGGTCTCGTCGGCTCGGCGGGCGGCGTGATCGGCGGGGACGCTCGCGCGGGTCCCTTGGCGGGGAGCAATACCCCAGGCTGGTCTGGCATCGTCGGATTCCTGGGGCGAAGCATGCCATGCCGAGCCCCCGGCGGCACGCGAAATCGCCGCGGCGCTGCCCGCTGCATGGGCGACACTTGCCTTCATCCGCCCGCTCCTGCCTCCCGCTTGGGCTTCGCTCGCGAAATCTAGAGCGACCGCCACAATCCGGCCGCAACCCCGTCGCATTCCCGCGCGGCGGACAGGCAATTCTTCGATCCTGCGGTGGTCGGAACGGATTGACCGGGTCGGCACCGCAACCGAGATCACCCCCCAAGGCGCGGCCGGTATCGTCCCCGGAACCGCGCTGGAGAGCCGAGGCCTGCCATGCTTGGCGTCGATGCCTGCGACACCTTGCTCGCCCCACCGCCCCCGGGTGGCCGAGCCGCCGCCACCCCCGCGCCGGCGCGGGCGGAGCCGATCGCCGCTTCGGTCGGGCGCGGCCCTGCCGGCGCCGCGCCGCGGATCGGCTTCGCGTCGTCCCCCGCCACCGACATCGGCTCGACCCTGCGGGAGGCGCTCCGGCCCTTCCTCAAGCGTTCGATGGACGTGGTCGGGGCGCTCGCCCTGCTGCTGGCGTGCCTGCCCGTCTTCCTGGCGCTCGCCATCCTGATCCGCCGCGACGGCGGACCCGCCTTCTACGCCCATCCGCGGATCGGGCGGCAGGGCCGCCGCTTCGGCTGCCTGAAATTCCGCTCGATGGTCGTCGACGCCGACCGGCGCCTCGCCGCGCTGCTCGAGAGCGACCCGGCCGCACGGGCGGAGTGGGAGGCGACGCGCAAGCTGCGCCATGATCCGCGGGTGACGCGGGTCGGCCGCTTCCTCCGCTCCACCAGCCTCGACGAGCTGCCGCAGCTCCTCAACGTGCTGCGCGGCGAGATGAGCCTGGTCGGCCCCCGCCCCGTCACGGCGGCCGAGCTCGAGGTGCAGTACGGCGCGGCCGCCGCGACGCACTACGCCTCCGTCCGTCCGGGCATCACCGGTCCCTGGCAGGTCAGCGGCCGCAGCGACACGAGCTATGCCAGCCGCGTCGCCCTGGACGTCCACTACGCGACCAACCCGTCGATCTGGACGGATATCCGCATCCTGCTGCACACCCCGGTCGCGGTGCTGCTGCGGCGCGGCGCCTACTGAGGCATCCGCACGCCCGGCCCGGCCTCCCCCCGCTGCCGGGCGCATCGTCCCTGACCTAAACTGCCCCAGCCCCCGCGCGCCCCATCGCGTCGGACCCGTCCGGTCCGGCGCGATCCGAGGGGCCGCGTCGGTCGAGGGATGCCCGATGACCGACATCGCCGCCACCCATCCGCCCGAGCCGGTCGCGCATCGCGCGCGGGGCCGCACCCTGGTCTCCGGCGTCGCCTGGAACGCGCTCGGGCGCGGGCTGCCATTGCTCCTCGCGCTCCTCCTGACCCCCGTGCTGATCGGCCAGATGGGGCTCGAGCGATGGGGGCTGTTCACGCTCGCCCTTGCCATGGTGGGCGTGTTCGGCGTGTTCGATTTCGGCGTTGGCCAGGCGCTGACCCGCGCGATCTCGGAGCGCATCGGCGCCGGCCGGGGCGAGGAGGCGCCGGCGCTGATCGGCGCGGCGATCGCGGCGCTCCTCGGGTTCAGCCTGCTCGCCGCGGCCGGCCTCTGGGTCGCCCTGCCGGCCCTGGTCGAGCGCGGGCTGAACGTGCCCGCAACGCTGCAGGACGAGGCCGTGGCCGGGCTGCGCGTGCTCGCCGCCGCCGCGCCGCTGGTCGTCGTGAACGCCGCGCTCTGGGGCGTGCTGGCGGCCTATCAGCGCTTCCGCGCGGCCAATCTCGTCACCATCCCGGTCAGCGTCTTCTACTATCTCGGGCCGGTGCTGGTGCTGCTGGTGTGGGACAGCCTGGTCGCGGTGATGCTGGCGCTCGTTGCCTGCCGGCTGGCCAACACGATCAGCTATGCCTGGCTGGTCGCGCGCGCCCTGCCCGCGGGCGCGCCGCCGATGTTCCGCCGCGGCGTGCGCCTGCGGCTGGTTGCGCCGCTGCTGCGCCTCGGCGGCTGGATGACCTTCACCGGCCTGCTGACCCAGGCGCTGCTCTATGCCGACCGCTTCCTGATCGGGGCGCTGCTGACGCTGACCGCCGTCGCCTTCTACGCCACGCCCCTCGACCTGGTGATGCGGATGTGGATCCTGCCCGTCGCCGTGGCGCAGGCGCTGCTGCCGGCCATGGCCTCGGCCTATGCGACGATGCCGCGGCAGACGGTCGACCTGCTGCGGCGCGGCGCGCTGCTGATCCTGCTGATGGCCCTGCCGGCCTGCCTGCTGCTGGTGGGCGGGGCCGCGGAGATCCTCGGTCTCTGGCTCGGGCCGGATTTCGCGGCCGGCGGCGCCACCGTCCTGCGGATCCTCTCCGTCGGCATCCTGTTCTCCTGCGTCGGCTTCGCGCCCGGGGCGCTGCTGGATGCGATCGGGCGGCCGGATGCGGTGGCGCGCCTCGCTCTGGTCCAGGCGCTGGTCTTCCTGCCGCTCTCGGCCCTCGCGCTGCTCTGGTGGGGCGGGATCGAGGGCGCGGCGATGGTCTGGACCATCCGCGCGGCGGTGGACTGCCTCGGCAAGCTCTGGCTGGCCGCGCGCCTCTATCCGGCGGCAGCGCTGGCGGCGCGCGCGCTGGCGCCGCCGCTGCTCGGCGGCGGGGCGGGGCTGGCGATGCTGCTCGGCGCGACGCTGGCGGGCGGCGGGGGTTGGCAGGCGCCGGTCGCGATCGGCGCGGCAACGCTCGCGCTGGTCTTGGCGCTGGCCTTCCGCGCCCTGGCGCCCGGGGAGCGGCGCGGCCTTCGCACCCTGCTGCGCGACCCGCGCGCGGCGCTGCGGCCGGACGGGCTGCCCGGCGCATGAGCCCGCCGCTCGTCCTGAACGGCCGCTTCCTCACCCAGGGGATGACCGGGGTGCAGCGCTTCGCGACCGAGATCGCGCACGCGGCCGATGTGCTCGCCGGCGAGGGCGCCTGGCCCGCCGGGACCCGCGTGCTGGTGCCGGCGGGCTTCGCCGACCCGTCCCCCTTCCGCCACCTGCCGCTGGAGCGGACGCCCGGCGCCCGCACGGGCCAGGCCTGGGAGCAGGCGACCTTGCCGCGGGCGGCACGCGGCGCGACGCTGGTCAATCTCGGCAACACCGCGCCGCTGCTGGCCGGGCGGCGCCAGGCCGTGGTGATCCACGATGCCGGCGTGTTCGACACGCCGGAGAGCTACTCCCTCGCCTTCCGCGCCTGGTACCGGGCGCTGCACCACGCGCTGGCGCGCCTGGGCGCGCGGATCCTGACCGTATCCGCGTTCTCGCGCGGCCGCATCGCGCACCACCTGCGCATTGCGCCGGAGCGGATCGGCGTGGTGCCGGAGGGGGGCGAGCACATCCTGCGCATGGCAGCCGATCCCGGCGTGCTCGCGCGCCATGGCCTGGCGCCGGGGCGCTTCGCCCTGGTCGTCGGCACCCAGGCCGCGCACAAGAATCTCGCCGCGCTGGGCGAGGCCGCTTCGATGCTCGCCGGGCGCGGGATGGTCCTCGCGGTCGCCGGCGGCGCGGGCACGGGCCTGTTCCGCGGCGCCCGGGGCGCTGAGGCGGCGCGCCCGCTCGGCCGCGTCTCCGATCCCGAGTTGCGCGCCCTCTACGAAGCCGCCGCCTGCCTCGTCTTCCCCTCCCGCTACGAGGGCTTCGGCCTGCCGCCGGTGGAGGCGATGGCCGCCGGCTGCCCCGTCCTCGCCGCCCCCTCCGGCGCCGTGCCGGAGGTCTGCGGCGACGCCGCCCTCTGGTTCGAGACGGCGGAGGGCACGGGCCGGCCGCTCGGCGCCGCGCTGGTCCGGCTGCTCGAGGAGCCGGGCCTTCCCGACTCTCTGCGCGCCGCCGGCCGCGCCCGCGCCGCGCGCTTCACCTGGCGCCGCGCCGTCGCGACCCTGCTCGCGCATCTCACCGACGCCCCCCTCGCGCCCGAGGAGGCGCTGCCCGCATGAAGGTCGCCATCGTCCATGAATGGCTCGACACCTATGCGGGGTCGGAGCGGGTGCTGGAGCAGCTGCTGGAGGCATGGCCCGAGGCCGACCTCTTCGCCGTCTGCGACTTCCTGCCCGATGCCGAGCGCGGCTTCCTCGGGGGAAGGACGCCGCGCACGACCTTCATCCAGCGCCTGCCCTTCGCCCGGCGCCGCTTCCGCTGGTATCTCGGCCTCATGCCGCTCGCCGTCGAGCAGCACGACCTGTCGGGCTACGATCTGGTCCTCTCCTCGAACCATGCGGTGGCCAAGGGCGTGCTGACCGGCCCCGGGCAGCTGCATGTCAGCTACGTCCACTCGCCGATGCGCTACGCCTGGGACCTGCAGCACCAGTATCTGCGCGAGGCCGGGATGGAGCGCGGCCTCAAGGGCGCCTACACGCGCTGGCTGCTGCACCGGATGCGCCTGTGGGACCGCGCGAGCGCGGCCGGTGTCGATGTGGTGGTGGCGAACTCCACCTACATCGCCGACCGCATCCGCAAGGCCTGGCGCCGCGACAGCCTGGTGATCCACCCGCCGGTCGACCTCGCCCGCTTCGCCCCGAGCGCCGCGAAGGAGGATTTCTACCTCATCGCCTCCCGCATGGTGCCCTACAAGCGGGTGGAGCTGGTGGCGGAGGCGTTCCGCCGCATGCCGGGGCGGCGCCTGGTCGTCGTCGGCGACGGGCCGGGCATGGAGCGCGTCCGCGCCGCCGCCGCCGGCGCGCCGAACATCGCCCTCCGCGGCCGGGTGGATGCGACCGAGCTGGCGCGGCTGACCGCGCAGGCGCGGGCCGCCGTCTTCGCGGCGGAGGAGGATTTCGGCATCGCCACCGTCGAGGCCCAGGCCGCCGGCACCCCGGTGATCGCCTTTGGCCGCGGCGGCGCCTGCGATATCGTGCAACCCGCGACCGGCCTGCTCTTCCCCGAGCAGACCGCCGCGTCGATCATCGAGGCGGTGGAGCGCTTCGAGGCGCTGGGCGGCCCCGCCACCTTCGCCGCGGAGGCCTGCCGGCGGAACGCGCTGCGCTTCTCCAACGAGCGCTTCCGCGAGGCCATGCGCGCGCTGATCGGGCGGCTGATGGCCGAACGCGCCGGGGGCGGCGAGACGAGTTGGCAGGACAACCTTTCACAGGATTCCGGGACCTATGCGCTTCTCCCTGATCGTGGCGACGCGCGGCAGGACGCGGGAGCTGGCGGAGCTCTTCGATAGCCTGCTCCTCCAGGGCCGGGCGCGCGATTCGCTCGAGGTGATCGTGGTGGACCAGAATGGCGACGACCGCCTGGCGCCGGTCATCGGCGGGCATGCCGACCGGCTGGCGCTGGTCTGGCGTCGCTCGGACGTGGCCAATGCCTGCCACGCCCGCAATCTCGGCCTCGCGGCTGCAAGCGGCGAGGTCGTCGCCTTCCCCGATGATGACTGCCTCTACCCGCCGGGCGTGCTGGACCGGGTCGCGGCGCGCCTGGCCGCGGAGCCGGAGCTCGACGTGCTCACCGGCCCCGCCGCCTCGCCGGCGGGCGGGCTCGGCTCGGGGCGCTGGCGGCAGGAGGGCGGGCCGATCGATGCGGCCAATGTCTGGACCAGCGTGATCGAGTTCAACCTGTTCCTGCGACGGGAGGTCGCCTGCGGGCTCGGCGGCTTCGATGACCGCCTGGGGCCGGGCACCCCATGGGGCTCCGCCGAGGGCAATGATCTGGTGCTGCGCGCGCTCCGCGCCGGCCACCGCGCCGCCTACGACCCCGGCTTGCGCATCGTCCACCCCGACAAGCGCCTGACCGAAGTCGCGCGCGAACGGGCCGAGCACTATGGCCGGGGCCTCGGCTTCGTGCTGCGCCGCCATGGCGTGCCGCCGCCGGTCTGGCTGCCTTTCCTGGTGCGCCCGCTCGGCGGCATGGCGCTGTCGGCCCTTCGCGGCCACTTCGGCGACGCGGCCTATTACTGGGGCAGCCTCAGCGGGCGGCTGCGCGGCTTCCTGGCGCCCGGCACGAGGGCCGGTTTGCCCCTGGCCCCCATCGGCGGCTGACCTCCCATGCGCATCGCCATCGGCATCGCGACCCGCGGCCGCGCCGACATCCTGGCCGAGGCGCTGGACGAGCTCCGCCGCCAGCTTCGCCCGCCCGACCGCATCCTCGTCTGCCACACCGTGCCCGACGACATCGCCGGGCGCGCCGAGACCGTGCCGGGCGTCGAGTTCCTGACCAGCCCCCCCGGCCTGCCGCGCCAGCGCAACCGCATCCTGGACGCGGCCGGGGATTGCGATGTGGTGCTGTTCCTCGACGATGATTTCCTGCCCGCGCCCGAATACCTTGCCGTGACCGAGGCGGTGTTCCGCGAACGGCCGGAGGTCGTCGTCACCACCGGCCATGTGCTGGCCGATGGCGCGAAGGGCCCGGGGATCGGCGTGGCCGAGGGCCGCGCCATCCTCGCCGCGGACCACTACCTCGGCGACCGCATGGCGGCCGAGCCGCATTTCAACGGCTATGGCTGCAACATGGCGGTGCGGATGGCGACGGTGCGCGGGCAGGGCGTCCGCGTCGACGAGGCGCTGCCGCTCTATGCCTGGTACGAGGATATCGACTTCACCCGCCAGCTCGGCCGGCACGGCGCCATCCTGCGGCTGGCCGGCGCGCGGGGGGTGCATCTCGGGGTGAAGGCGGCGCGGACGCCGGGGATGCGCCTCGGCTACAGCCAGGTGGTGAACCCGATCTACCTGGCGCGGAAGGGCACCTTCCCCTGGAGCCACGCCCTGCCGAGCGCGGCGCGGCATTGCGCGATCAACGCGCTGCGCTCGCTGTGGCGGGATCCGCTGGTGGACCGTCCGGGGCGGTTCAAGGGGAACCTGCTGGGGCTCTGGGACCTGGCCCGCGGACGGGCGGCGCCCTCGCGCATCCTGCGCATCTGATGCAGGACGCGCTCTTCCTCGCCTCCAAGCTCGTCTGGCTGCTGCTGCGGCCCAACACGCTCGCGCTCGTGCTGGCGATCGCCGGGGTGGCGCTGCTGTGGCGCGGGCGGCGCTGGCCGCGCCTCGGTCGGACGCTCGCCGCGATCGGCCTCGGCTACTACGCGCTGGTCTTCGTCACCCCGGCGAGCCAGTGGATCGTCCTGCCGCTGGAGGACCGCTTCGCCCGGCCCGCGCCGCCGCCGGCGCAGGTGACGGGCGTGATCGTCCTGGGCGGCGCGGTGGACCAGGTGCTGACCGAGGCGCATGGCCTGCCGGCGCTGAACGGCGCGGCGGAGCGGATGACGGAGATGATGATCCTGGCCCGCCGCTACCCGGAGGCGCGGCTGGTCTTCACCGGCGGCCAGGGTACCTTCCTGGCCGGGTCCCTGACCGAGGCGGATGTCGCGCGCCGGCTCTGGGGCGAGATGGGGCTGCCGCCCGATCGCGTCGCCTATGAGGACCGGTCGCGCAACACCTGGGAGAACGCGGTCTTCACCCGGGACCTGGTGCGGCCGCAGCCTGGCGAGACCTGGCTGCTGGTCACCTCGGCCATGCACATGCCGCGCGCGATCGGCTGCTTCCGCGCCGCGGGCTGGACCGGCATCCTGCCCTGGCCGGTGAACTACACCACGGGCGGCGGGCCGCGCGCCTGGTACGATGCCCCCTTCCCCAGCCGGCTCAACCAGTTCGAGGCCGGGCTGCGCGAATGGGTCGGGCTGCTGGCCTATTGGCTGCTCGGCCGCGTCCCCTCGCCATTTCCCGCGCCGGGCTGAGCGGGCAGGATCGGCGCGGGCCGGCCCGCCGGGCTTGCGCGGGGTCAAGGCGCGGGGCAGCGTCGCGCGCCATGGACCGGTGACGATGCCGGAGGGAGATCGCCATGCCGCTCAGGGACATCCTCGTCCATCTCGACGAATCGGAGGGCGCCATCCGCCGCCTCGACCTCGCGGCCGGGCTGGCGCGCGCGCAGGGTGCACGCCTGGTCGGCCTCTATCCGATCGAGGTGCCGATGCCCGTCGCCGCCGTCCCCGATGCGACCGGGATCGCGGTCGGGGAGCTCTATGAGCAGCTCCGCAACGACGCCTTCGCCCGCGTGCAGCCGGTCGAGCAGGCTTTCCGCGACCGCATGGCGCAGGCCGGCCTCGCCACCGAATGGCGGCAGGAGGAAGGGAATGCCCGCGACATCCTCTGCGCCCATGCCCGGTGCGCCGACCTGCTGGTCCTCGGCCAGGACGAGCCGCACCATGGCGCGGGGCTGGTCGAGCCGGCGATCTTCGGCACCGGCGGCCCGGTGCTGGTCATCCCCTATGCCGGGCGCTTCGAGACGCTCGGCACCAGGGTGCTGGTCGCCTGGAACGGCAGCCGCGAGGCGGCGCGGGCGGTGCGCGACTCGCTGCCGCTGCTGATCGCGGCCAACCAGGTCACCGTCCTGGCGGTGAACCCGGAGGGCGCGGAGGGGGCCGACCAGGACCTGCCCGCGGCCGGGCTGGCCGCGCATCTCGCGCGCCATGGGGTGAAGGCGGTCGCCGACCACGCCCTCGCCCCGGGGATCGCGCCGGCCGAGGCCATCCTAAACGCCGCGGCCGAGACCGGGGCCGACCTGCTGGTGATGGGCGCGTACGGCCATTCGCCGCTGCGCGAGTGGGTGATGGGGGGTGCGACGCGGACGCTGCTGCACAGCATGACCCTGCCGGTGCTGATGGCGCACTGAGATGCCAGGGCGCCGCCGCGCCGTCGTGGTGATCGCGGACGGGCTGCGCCGCGACCTGTTCACGCCGGCGACGATGCCACGCATGGCCGGCTGGGCCGCCGGACGGGCGACGCGCTTCGCCGCGCACCGCCCGGTCTTCCCCTCGGCGACGCGGGTCTCCGCGGCCTCCTTCGCGACCGGGTGCTGGCCGCGGCGGCACGGGCTGCAGGGGAACACGGTCGCGCTGCCCGGGCCGGACGGGGCGCCGGTGCGCCACGATGTGGGCGACCCGGCCTTCTTCGGGCGCTGGCGGGCGGCGACCGGCGGCACCCTGCGCGTGCCGACCCTGGCGGAGCGGCTGCGCGACCATGGCGGCGTGCTGGTCCACGCCAACGCCTCCCCCGGCGCGGCGCTGGCGCATGACCCAGACGGCCATGGGGAGGTGCGGCACCGCGCGGTGGCGCAGGGACCGGGCCGCCAGCCGCTCACGCCCCTGCCCGTCGGTCCCGATCCGGCGGGCGATGCCGCCATGACGGCGCTGTTCCTCGAACGCATGCGGCCGGCGGACGGCCCGGCGCTCGGCGTGCTGTGGCTGGGCGGGCCGGACTGGACGCAGCACCTGCACCCGCTGGGGTCGCCGGACGCGCAGGCCGCGCTCGGCGCCGCCGATGCCTGCGCGGCCCGGGTGGTGGAGGCGCTGCGCGCGACGGGGGAGGATTGGCTGCTGCTGTTCGGCAGCGACCATGGGCATGAGACGGTGGCCGAGGTGGTGGATGTCGAGGCCGCGCTGGTCGATGCCGGGCTGAAATCCAGCGCCTCCTCGCGCGACGTGGTGGTCTGCTCCAACGGTACCGCGGCGCTGATCTACCTCGACCCCGCGGTGGCCGCGGCGCGGCGCGATGCGCTCGGGGCCTTCCTGCGGGCCCAACCCTGGGCCGGCGCCGTGTTCGGGCCCGAGGCACTCG
Organism: uncultured Acetobacteraceae bacterium; assembly: GCA_964564645.1. Taxonomy (GTDB): domain Bacteria; phylum Pseudomonadota; class Alphaproteobacteria; order Acetobacterales; family Acetobacteraceae; genus CAZMCV01. The sequence goes on along the minus strand of CAZMCV010000005.1, from coordinate 4,687 downwards.
GCGCGGTCGGGCAGGCCCCCGACCACGGCCTCGGCTTCGCGGTCGCCATGCGGGCGGAGGAAACGGCCGTGAACGCCCATGGCGTCCCCGGCCTGGCCCGCGCCGTGAAGCCCGCCGAGGGCAAGCCGGACCGGCTGGGCTGCGGCCAGCATGGCGGGCTGGGCGCCTTCGAGACCGCGCCGGTGCTCTGCGCCGAGGGCCAGGGCTTCGCCGCTGGCGCGAAGGTCGACGCGCCGAGCGCCATCACCGACATCGCGCCGACCGTGCTGCGGCATCTCGGCCTCGATCCCGCGGGCTGCGACGGGCGCCCCCTGCAGGGCTGACGGGGGCCAGCGACGCCCCCGCTTGATTCCCCTCGCGAGACCGTGGCCCAGCGAGACGGGCCCACCCGCGCGCGATCAGGGTATGGCGGATCGAGCCGTTCCAAAGATCGACGCGCGATCCCGAAGGCGGGACGGCCCTCCGGCGGAGGGGGTTCGTCCTTCGCGATCGCGCGACGTCGTCAGTCTCGCGTGATGAAAGTCTCACCCGCATCCCGCACGAAAAGGCGAGGTCGCCAAATTGCGCTGGACGCGGAATAGTTAATCATCTTAGGGAAGTCGGAAATCAACGCCAGATTGTGGAGAGACCTCGCATGATCGCCTCTGCCACGGTGCGTAAGCCAAGCCTGGACGCATGGAGCGGTACCGAGGCGAACGAGGCCGGTATGCTCCCGCGCGCTGCAGCGTCCACCGTCGCCTTGCTTGTGGCCAACGGCACGCCGGGGGATGATTCGATTCCCGGCACCAACGCGGCCGATACGCTCGGCGGCGAGGATGGTCGCGACACGCTCGATGGTCGCGCCGGGAATGATTCGCTTTCGGGCGGTCTCGGCAACGACCGGCTGAGCGGGGTCGGCGGCAACGACACGCTGACGGGCGATCTCGGAGCGGACACGTTGAACGGCGGCGCAGGCGACGACCTCCTGCGCGGCGGGGCCGGCAACGACGTGCTCGTTCTCGGTGCCGGTTCGGACACGGTCGTCGTCGCGCCCGGCGGCGGCCGCGACACGGTCCGTGACCTGTCACCGGCGCGCGTGATGAACTTCGACGACGTGGCGACCCTGACCGAGACCGGGCCGGTGCTGACCTATGGCGGCCTGACATGGTCCAATCTCGGCGTCACCAACGTCGTCTCCGGCTATCTCGATCCCGCCGATCCGGACGTGAACGGCTACGCGGTGCTGTCGGGCGCGAATATCGGCTTCATCGGGTCGGCCGCCGGCAGCGTGGCGGAAGGCTATCCCGGTCCGGCCGGACTGCCCGTGGAAGCGTCGAGCGGCGGCATCGATGTCGACCTCATGCGCGGATTCTTCTCCGGCGCGGCGCGGGACGTGACCGTGGTGGCAAGCGCGTGGGACAACGGCGTCCTTGTCGGCCAGAAGACCTTCGTCGCGGTCAAGGGCGGCGGCGAGATCCGCTTCGATGCCGGCCTCGATTTCGGCCGCTTCGGCTCGATCGACCGATTCGTTTTTGCATCGAACGACGGCGATCCGGCGACGCGCGACTATTTCGGCTTCGATGACCTGGCCTACCGCACCGACCGGGTCGTGCTGGAGGCCGGGATTACCCGCACAGGGCTGACCACCAACGCCACCGGCGTGCAGGTCGGCCTGTCCGATGGCGGGTCGATCCAGTTCGTCGGCCTGACGGCCGCGCAGATCACCGACGATCTTTTCGCATGACGGCATGGGGAGGAACGCCCGCCGATCCCCCTGCGATATCGCCGGGCGTTCCTCCGCAACTCCAATTGTCTTGCGGTCCCTGAGATCGTCCGTCGGTGCCGCTGCCGCGGGTCAGGGCCGCTCGTTCGAGAACACCACCGTGCCGGAGGCGCTGAACATGCCCCCGACCCCGTGGCAGACGCCGATCTTCGCCCCCGGCACCTGCGCCGGCGCCGTGCCGCGCATCTGCCGGATGCTCTCCTGCAGGGCGAACATGCCGTACATGCCGGTATGGGTGTAGGACAGGCCGCCGCCATTGGTGTTGAGCGGCAGCTTGCCCCCGGGGCGGGTGTTGCCCTCGCGGATGAAGCCCGCCGCCTCGCCGGGCTTGCAGAAGCCGAGATCCTCGAGCCCGTAGAGCGGCAGGTGCGCGAAGGCGTCGTAGATCATCAGGTGGTCCACGTCCTGGTGCGCGATGCCGGCCATCTGCATCGCGGTCGGCCCGGCCACGCGGAAGGCGCGCGAGGAGGTGAAGTCCTCCATCTGGCTGACCATGTTGGTCTCGACGCTCTCGCCCGAGCCCAGGATGTAGACCGGCTTGGACTTGAAGTCCTTCGCGCGGTCAGACTTCGTGAGGATGATCGCGCCGCCGCCATCCGTCACCAGGCAGCATTGCAGGATGCGGAACGGGTAGGCGATCATGCGGCTGTTCAGCACATCGTCGACCGTGATCGGGTCGCGGAACATCGCGCGCGGGTTCCTGCCCGCCCATTCGCGCTGCACCACGGCGACCGTCGCCAGGTCCTCATGCGTGACGCCGCGGGCCTTCATGTAGCGCAGCACCGGGATCGGGAAGAGCGTCGGCGGGCCGAAGGGGCCGAAGGGCGCCTCGAACTGGCCGTTCAGGCTCTCGGGCTCGGGCGGGCGCGGCGTGGCGTTGATGCGCGACTTACCGCTCTCCCCATGGGTGATGAGGATCGTGTTCGCGTAGCCGGCATGGATGGCGGCCGCGGCGTGGCGGACATGCAGCATGAAGGAACAGCCGCCGACGCCGGTGCCGTCCACCCATCTGGGCGTGATGCCGAGGTAGTGCGCGATCTGCTGCGGCATCATCGGGCCGACGCAGGCGACGCCGTCGATGTCCTTCGGCTGGATGCCCGCATCCTCCATCGCGTTCAGCGCGGAATCCGCGTGCAGCATGATCTGCGACATGTCGGGGACGGCGCCGATGCGGGTGCTCTCCGCGGCGCCGATGACGGCGATCTCACCGGGCTTGATCATGGCGTGCGCCCCTTCACTTCGCGGGCCGGAACAGGGGCAGCGAGATCTCCTCGTCCATCGGGACGAAGGCGACCTCGAGGGCCATGTCGAGCTGGAGCGCCTCGGGCGTCTGCTCGCAGTCGATGATGTTGGCCATCATCCGCGGCCCTTCCTCGAGTTCCACCACGGCGATCGCGTAGGGCGGCGTGAAGCCGGGGACGGGCCGGTGGTGGATCACGTAGCTGTGCAAGGTCGCGCGGCCGGAGGCCTCGAACACGCTGACATTGCGGGTGCCGGTGTAGGGGCTGAAGGGGCGCGGCGGGAAGTAGGGCTTCCCGGTGTCGCCGCAGCGTTGCAGCAGCAGCTTGCCGTCCTTGCAGCCTTCCCAGAAATGCCTGGTCTCGGGCGTGGGCTTGGGCTTGGCCCTTCCGGGTGCGAGCATCGACGCGCTTCCTCCGATCATGGGGGTGCCAGCCTGCCATGCGGCGCGGCGAGCCGCGAGGCCCCCGGCGCCGAGGATCGGCTCCGGGATACGGGTCTCCCGCCAAGGGACGCTTCCAGCGGCGCGTTGGCAGGCCATTCCCGCCCTCGAGCGCCGGGCGGCGGGCCGCATTCCGGGCCCCCACCCAGGCTGCCCGGGCGGGAACCCGTCGCGGCCCCGGCCGGCTGCACGGGCCGCAGGTCACTCCATCGAGCCGTCGGTCTCAGACCGCGGATTGCGACCAGTATTCCGGCACCAGGGCGAAGCGGCCATCGCCGCCGCGGGCGAGGTAGCCGGCGGCGGGGAAGTGCATGTGCATGCCCGCCCAGGCCAGCCGCTCGTTCGCCACCATGTCGAAGACGCGCCGGCGCGTCGCCTGCGCCTGGGCCGGATCGATGTCGAAGGCCATCGTCACCTCGGGGCGCGGGATCTGGATCTCGGGCACATGGATGATGTCGCCCCAGATCAGGAAGGAGGCGTCGCCCGAGGCGACGAGGTAGCCGGTATGGCCCGGCGTGTGGCCCGGGAAGGGCATGGCGGTCACGCCCGGCAGCACCTCCCCGCCCTCGAAGGTGCGCAGCGCGCCCGCCTTGCGGTAGGGCGCCACCTGGTCCCGCGCCGCCTGGAAGTTGCGCGCGCGGGAGGTCTCGTCGGCTTTCGCCATCGCCCCGTCATCGTGCCAGAAGGCGAGCTCGGCGGCGTGCATCAGCAGCTCGGCCCGCGGGAACAGCCGTTTGCCCGCGGCATCCGACAGGCCGTTCGAGTGGTCCGGATGGCAATGGGTCTGCAGCACCAGGTCGATCTGGTCGGGGCTGATGCCGGCGGCGGCCAGGTTCTCGAACAGCTTGCCGCCCGTGGCGGCCATGGCGTTGCCGCAGCCATTGTCCACCAGCGCCAGCCTGCCGCCACTGTGGATGAGGAAGCAGTTGACCGCGGTCCGGCGCGGCAGGGGTCGGAAGGCGTCGCGCAGCAGCTGGGCGGCCTCCTCCGGCGGGATGTTCTGGATCACCGCCATCGAGCCGTCGAGATAGCCGTCGGAGAGCGTGGTCACCACGATCTCGCCCACCCGCCGGTGATAGACGCCCGGCACCTGCCGCTTCGGAATCTCGGCCGCCATCGCTGCTTGCCCTCCCCCCTTGCCGGGGGAGGCGTCCCGCCCCCGCCCCGCGCTTTCGCGGGGGAGGGTAGTGCGGCGGCGCCCGAGCTGGCCAGCCCGGGCGCCGCGGGATCATGCCGCGCGGCGG
>CAZMCV010000004.1:0-55029 GCA_964564645.1 uncultured Acetobacteraceae bacterium | reverse complement strand
GGTCTGGCTGTTCGGCCCGACCAGCGTGGTCCAGAACCCGGCCTGCCGGATGCCGTGCTTCTCCCACAGCTTCAGCGTGATGGTGTTGAAGCGGTCGAGCAGCGCCGGCAGCCGGCCGGGCACGCATTCATAAACGCGGAGCTCGTGGATCATCCTGGGGTCCCTCCCTTGATGGGCGGGACGATGCTAGACCGGGCGGGCAGGGGCGCGGAAGCCGCCCGGTCCAAGAGGGGAACGCCGATGTCCGCCACGCTGGACGGCCACCACGCCGTCGCCCCCGGCACCGACCTGATCGAATACTACTACGCGCGCGGCTGGACCGACGGCCTGCCCGTGGTGCCGCCGACGCCGGAGAAGGTCGCGGCCTTCGTGGCGGCGCTCGGCGGCGAGCCCGAGGCGGTGGAAGGCAAGGTCGCCCCGCGCTGGGGCGTGCTGACGCGCGAGGTGCTGGCGATCAACGCGGTGATGGCCGGCTGCCTGCCCGTCCATGCGGTGGTGCTGCGCGCGGCGCTGCTTGCGCTGATGGACCCGGCCTTCAACCTGAACGGCGTGCAGGCGACGACGCATATGGCCGCGCCGCTGGTGATCGTGAACGGGCCGGCCGCGCGCGCGGCGGGGATGAATGGCGGCGCCAACGCGTTCGGGCCCGGCAACCGCGCGAACGCGACCATCGGGCGCGCGATCCGGCTGGTGATGCTGAATGTCGGCGGCGCGCATCCGCCCGACCTTGACAAATGCACGCTCGGCAACCCGGCGAAGTACAGCTACGCGATCTGCGAGAACGAGGAGCAGAGCCCCTTCGCGCCCTACCATGTCGAGCAGGGCTGGAAGGCCGAGGACAGCACGGTCTTCGCCATGGCCGCCGAGGCGCCGCACAGCGTCACCGACCACCAGTGCAACGACCCGGAGGGGATCCTCGACACGATCTGCTCGGCGATGAGCACGATCGCGTCGAACAACGCCGTGCTGTCCGGGCATTGCGCGGTGGCGCTGGGGCTGGAACACGCGCGGACCATCGCGCGCCATGGCTGGACCCGGCACGACATCCGCCACTATCTGTGGCTGCACAGCGGCAATGAATTCCGGCGGATCTCGCGCGATCACCGCTACGGCAAGGTGTACAACCGCAACCTGCCGAAATGGTACCGGCGGGACCCGGACAGCCGCATCCCGATCGTGCCGGGCGCGGACAACATCCACCTGTTCGTGGTGGGCGGCGATGCCGGGCGGTTCAGCGCCTTCATCCCCGGCTGGGGGCACATGAACACACCGGTGCTGCGACCGGTCTTCGAGGGCGTCGATGCCGCGCAGGACTGCATCGGCGGCGTCTGCGCGGTCTGAAGGGGGAGGGCGACGATGCTGCAGAAGGTGATGGACCCGCAGGCCTTCGTCTTCGATCCGCGCGGGCGCGTCGAGAGCGCGGAGACGCCGATCGCGCCGCGGCCGGCCGCGCTGGCGGGGCTCCGGCTCGGCGTGCTCGACAACAGCAAGTGGAACGCGAACAAGCTGCTGCGCGGGGCGGCGGCGGCGCTGGGCGCGCGGATCCCCTTCGCGGCGGTGACCTACTACGTCAAGCACAGCTTCTCGAAGGACGCGGCGCCGGAACTGATCGGGCGCATCGCCGCGGAATGCGACCTGGTGCTGACGGCGATCGGCGATTGCGGCTCCTGCTGCTCCTGCTGCGTGCGCGACAGCATCGCGCTGGAGCGGCTGGGCGTGCCGGCGGCCTGCATCATCACGACCGAGTTCGTCGAGGAGACGAAGCTGACCCGTGCGGCCCTCGGGATGCCTGGGCTGCTGCCGGTCGTCATCGACCACCCCGTCTCCTCCATCACGGCCGAGGAGGTGGCGGCGCGCGTCGCGGTGATCGACCGGGCGGCGGAGGCGGTCTGGCTGGGCCGATAGGGGCTTGTCCGTGGCGCGCGGATGGGCACCATGCCGCCGAGGGCGCATCGCCCCGAGCGGAGGAACCCAGCATGCTGTTCTATGATTCCGTCGGCCCCAACCCGCGCGTCGTGCGCATGTTCGCCGCCGAGCGCGGCGTCGAGCTGCCGAAGACCACCATCGACCTTCGCGGTGGCGAGAACCGCCAGCCCGCCTACATGGCGAAGAACCCGGCCGGGCAGATGCCCTGCCTCGAGCTCGACGACGGCTCGGTGCTCGCCGAGATCACCGCGATCTGCGAATACCTCGACGAGACCGCGCCGGGCGCGAGCCTGATCGGCGCGGATGCGAAGCAGCGCGCGGAGACGCGCATGTGGGTCCGCCGCATCGACCTCAACATCGTCGAGCCGCTGGCCAATGGCTTCCGCTTCTCCCAGGGCCTCAAGCTGTTCCAGAACCGCATCCGCTGCATCCCGCAGGCGGCGGACGAGCTGAAGCTGACCGCGCAGGAGAAGATCGGCTGGCTGAATGGGCTGATGGAGGGGCACCGCTACGTCTGCGGCGACCGCTTCACCCTGGCCGATGTGTTCCTCTACTGCTTCCTCGATTTCGGCGCGCAGGTCGGCCAGCCGATCAACCCGGACTACAAGGCCATCGTCGCCCACCATGCGATGATGGGCGAGCGGCCTTCGGCCAAGGCCTGACGCTCAGGCGCAGCAGGATGGCGCCCCCTCGCCAGGATCGGCGCCGTCCTGCACGCTGTGCGCATCGCGCTCGGGCGGCAGGTCCATCGCCGGGTTCGAATCGAAGAAGTTGTTCGGCTTGAGGGTGAAGCCGGCGTATTCCACCGGCATCACCGGGAAATCCTCCGGCTTGCAGACATGGGTGTGGCCGAAGCTGTGCCACAGCACCACCTCCGTGTCCTCGATGGAGCGGTTCCGCTGCACCCAGGACGGCAGCCCGTCCCCGCCCTCGTGCTGGTTGGGGAAGTCGCCGGCTGGAAAGCGCTCCTCCTGTGCGTAGGGTGTCACCCAGAGATGCTTCGTGGCGAAGGCGCCGCGGGCATGCACGGCGCTGCCGGGCTGGGCCAGCATCAGCGGGCTCGGCTGCACGACCAGCTTGTAGCCCGTGGGCGCGCCGACCGCGTTGCGGCGATGGCTGCTGGTCACCTTCCAGTAGCGCCCCGTGCGGCCATCCGCGTCGCGCATCGCATCCAGCTCACGCGTCAGGGTGCGTGACGTGGTGTCGAAGACATTGCCGTAGGGATTGTCGGCGCCCCAGGGCCGGGGCTGGAATTCGTGCTCCGTCACGCGGCATCGTGGCCCGTCCACCGCCATGTGCAGCCGCGCGCAGAAGATGTGCTGGTGGGTGGGGCCGCCGAGCTCCGGCATCACCATCCCGCCCCAGCGATAGGCCTCGCCCGGCTTCACCGCCACGGTCTGGATGATGCCGGTCAGCTTCGCCTCGAGCTGGATCGTGCCGTCCTGGTAGAGGTACCAGTAGAAGCCGTAATCGTAGTTCCCGACGGTTGCGAAGAAGGACACCACCAGCCGGCGCGAGCGCCGCACCTCCAGCGTCTCGCTGCGGAACTCGAAATGCTTCCAGAGGATGCCGTAATCTTCCTCATGCATGCAGATGGCGTTCGGCATGGTGAAGGGGTTGCCGGAATCATCGGCCGCGGCCACGTCGAAGTAGCGGATATGGCCGAGGCAGTCGCAGCCGAGCTCGAGCGAGTTCGCCAGCTTGCCGAGCCCGTATTCGCCGGCGTCGAAGGCGTTCTTCCAGAAATTGTTGGTGCCCGGATCGGCATAGGGCACGACCATCTCCACCACGCTCGCGCGCTGGACGACGCTGCGGCCCTGCATCGAGAGCTGGTGCAGCACCACGCCCTCCCGCGGCGTGAAACCCAGGCGGAAGCGCCAGCCCTGCCAGGACACCTCCCAGCCATCGACGGTGAAGCTCGGCCCCTCGGGCTGGTGGATGTGCAGCGGGCGGACATCGGTGCGGGCAGGCGGCAGCGCCTCGCGGTGGTAGTTCGCCGTGCGCTTCGGGACGGGGACCGGGTCCGGGTCCTCCCAGAGTTCCAGGATCCTCTCGGCGATCAGGTCGACGACGGCGACGACGCCCTCGATCGGCTGGGCGTAGCCATTGTCCTTCACCGTGGCGCGGCGATAGGCGACGGCGCGGACCAGGCGCTTGCCCGCCTCGTTCTCGCGCCCGAAGCGGCCGGCGGAGAAGGGATCGACCTGCACCAGCGGCAGGTCCTCCTCCGTGATGCCGCGCCGCTTCACCGCGGCGACCCAGGCGGGGTCGGACTTCACGATGTCCTGGAGGCGCAGGAACTCCTCCAGCATCACCGGCGGCTGGCCGAAGGGCGCGCGGTCGACGGGGATCTCGCGCCAATCGGCGATGCGCTGCCGCGCCAGGTCGGCGATGACCACCGCGACGGCGCCCGTCGCGCGATCCAGCGTCGTGATCCGTGCGGCACGCGACACGGCCGCCCCCGGGGTGTGCGTGCGCACCTCCTCGGCCGGCGGCTCGGCCAGCTCCACCAGCGGGAAGCGCGTGGTCGGCCGCGCGCGCGGATCGGCCAGCACGAGGGCCCGCGCCGCGGCGATCTCCGCCTCGGTCAGCGGGTCGAGCGGGTGGCGCAGGTCGGGGCGCGTCAGCGTGTCCATCGGGGGCTCCCAGGGCGTTCCGCCCCAGGATGCCGCGCCGGCGCGCCCGGCGCTACACGAAGCGGCGGCGCCGCACCCGCGGTGGCGGGTCGCCGGGGAAGGCAAGGCCGGAGGCATCGACGCCGAGCCCCACCAGCATCTTCGCCATGGCGATGGCGCAGGCATAGCCCTCCAGCACCGGCACGTCCCAGCCGAGCTCCAGCAGGCGCTTCTGCAGCGGCTTCTGCAGCCAGAAGGCGGCAGAGCAGCCGAAGACCAGCACCTCCGCCCCATCCTCCTCGATCGCGGCCAGCGCGGCTTCCACCGCCGCCTCGAGCATCGAGCTCGCCTCGCCGCGCGCATGCAGATCCGCCTGGCCCTGCAGGTTGCGGCGGTTCTGGTGGACCGGCCGCGGCAGCGGGTGGTCGATGTTGCGGATGGAGGCGCAGCGATCGGTCATGCGGTAGCGCACGACCAGGTCCGCCATCTGCGCGTTATGCGTCTCCGCGACGTCGATGATGGAGAAGCGCGTCCCCAGCATGCCCGCGATGTGCATCTGCGCATGCGCGTTGGCGGTGACGGGGATGCGCCAGCGTCGCGCGATCTCGCGACCCTCGACGAAGCCCGGATCGCCGCCGCCGAGCATGACGATCGCCTGGTAGTCCCCGCTCTCGCAGGCGCGGCGGATGATCGGCAGGCGCGCGGCGCCGACGATCATGAACTCCTCGCGCGTCTCGACTGGCCATTCGCCATGCGGCGCATGCGGGCCGGGGTCGAGGTCCCAGTCCACGTCCTCCAGCAGCGGCGCGAGGACGGCGTGGTTCATCAGCCGCTCCTCCTTGCTGCCGGCCTCCTTGTAGTAGTGGTTGGCCGCGCCGGGGGAGAGGCTGAAGGGCAGGGTCAGCAGGAAGCGGAAGCGCTGCGCCATGGTCAGACCGCCCTGGCGGCGCGCAGCGCTGCGATGCCGGCCGTGTCGTAGCCGAGCTCTGCCAGGATCTCGTCCGTGTGCGCGCCCATCACCGGCGGCGGGCTTGTCACCTGCGCGTCGCCATGCGCCAGCTTGAAGGCGGCGACGGGTACGCCGAAGGCGCCGGGGACGCCCGGCGCGCCCTCGGGGAAGCGGTGGATCAGGTTCCTCGCGCCGAGCTGCGGGTCGGCCAGCGCCTCGCTCAGATGCCGCACGCGGCTGGCGGGCACGTGGCGGGATTGCAGGTATTCCTCCCACTCCTGCGCGGTGCGGGTCAGCATGATCTCGCGCAGCAGCGCCGCCTCGCGGTCGCGGTCGGCATGGCGCTCGCGGTTGGTGCGCTTGGTCATGTCCTCGCGGCCGAGCGCGGCCCAGAGGCGCTTCTGCTGGCGCAGGTTGGAGGCCCCCAGCATCACCATCCCGTCCTTCGTCGGATAGGCGCTGTTGGTCGCGTGCTCATGGTCGTTGCCCTTGGGCTTCGCGTCACGGCCGGTGCGGAAATACGCCGCGACATGCGAGGCCTGCATCAGGATGGCGACGTCGAGCATCGCCATGTCGATCCGTTGCCCCTCGCCGGTCCGCTCGCGCTGGAACAGCGCGGTGGCCAGGGCGAAGGCGCCCATGGTGCCGGTGGCGTAGTCGATCGCCGGCGCGCCGAATTTGATGGGGTTCACCTCCGGCGTGCCGGTCGCGGCCATGATGCCGCTGGTCGACTGGATCACGTGGTCGTAGGCGGTCTGCACGCCGCGCGGCCCGTCCTGGCCGAAGGCGGACATGGAGGCGAAGATCAGCCGCGGATTGGCCTTCCGCACCGCCTCCCAGGTGAAGCCGAGGGCCGCGAAGGCGCCGGGGCGGTAATTCTCCACCAGCACGTCGGCGGTCGCGATCAGCTTCCACATCACCGCGCGCCCGGCCTCGGTCTTCAGGTCGAGCGTCAGGCTGCGCTTGTTCGAGCCCTGGGTGAGGAAGTAGCTGCCCATGCCGGCATCGTTCAACGCGAGGTCGGGGCCGCTGTCGCGGCTCTGGTCGGGATCGTCCGGCGCCTCCACCTTGATCACGTCGGCGCCGAACAGGCCGAGCTGGTAGGCCGCGAAGGGGCCCGCCAGCACATGCGTCGCGTCGATGATGCGGATGCCTTCGAAGGGTCGCATGGCCGTCTCTCCCTGGGGCTCGGGCGAGCTTGCCAGGGATTGGCGAGCCCCGCCAAGCCGGTCCACCATGGGCGCGACACCGGGGGAAACGGCCAGGGTGAAGGACACGGGGGGACCGCCTTCCGGGGCGGCGCGCGCGCTGTTCGCCGAGCCCGATTTCGTGCGCCTCTGGCTCGCCGGCCTGGTGGTCTTCGTGGTGCGGTGGCTGGAGACGCTGGCCGGGGCGCTGTTCGTCCTGCAGGAGACGGGCTCGGCCTTCCTGGTCGCCATGCTGACCATGCTGCGCATGCTGCCCATGGGGCTGTTCGGCGCCTTCCTCGGCGCGCTCTCGGAACGGGTGGAGCCGCGGGTCTCGCTGAGCCTGATCATCGCGAGCCAGCTCGTCATCTCGCTGGCCCTGGTGGCGCTGGCCGAGGCCGGGGCGCTCGCGGTCTGGCATCTCATGGTCGCGAGCTTCGTCGGCGGCATCGGCTGGGCGGCGGACAACCCGGTGCGGCGGCTGATGATCGGGCAGGTGGCGGGGCCGGACCGGCTCGGGCGCGCGATGTCCGTCGACATCGGCAGCAACAATGCCAGCCGCATGGTGGGGCCGGCGCTGGCCGGGCTGCTCTACGCCATGGTCGGCATCGAGGGCACCTTCGCGCTCTGCGCCGCGCTGCAGCTGGTCGCGCTGGTCGCCGCGGCGACGCTGCGGCACCGCAGCGGCACGCTGGCCGCGGGCGGGGAGGGGATGCTGGCGCGCATCGGGGAGGGCTTCGCGCTGGCGCGGCGCGATCCGCGGCTGCGCGCGACCCTGCTGGTGACGATCATCTTCAACGTCTTCGGCTGGCCCTTCACCTCGCTCATCCCCGTCGTGGCGCGGGAGGGGCTGGGGCTGTCGCCGGAGGGCACGGGGCTGCTCGCCAGCATGGACGGTCTCGGCTCGCTGCTGTCCGCGCTGGTCCTCGCCCTGGTGGCGCGGCCGGCGCAGTATGCGCGGATCTATGTGGGCGGCACGGTGCTCTACCTGGCGATGCAGGTGGTGTTCGCGTTGGCGCCCGCCGCGTGGCTGGCGGGCGCGGCGCTGCTGGTGAACGGCTTCGGCCATGCCGCCTTCAGCGCGATGCAGGCGACCCTGGTCTACTTGTCCTCGCCGGTGGAGCTGCGCTCGCGCGTGCTCGGCGTGCTGACGCTCTGCATCGGGCTCGGGCCGGTCGGCTTCGTGCTCATCGGGCTGCTGGCGGAGGCGTTCGGGGCGGGGCCCGCCTGCATCGCCAGCGGCCTTGCCGGCCTGGCCACGCTGCTGCTCACCTGGCGCCTTTGGCGCCCCATCCTGCAGGAGGAAACCCGTCCATGACCCCCGACCTGACGATCCGCGAGCTGCGCACGACGCTGCTGCGCATGCCCTGGGCCGATGATCCCTGGCTGTTCGGCCATGCGCTGGGCGCGATGCGCGATCTGGTGGTGGTGGAGGTGGTGACCGAATCCGGGCTGACCGGCATGGGCTACCTGCACCTGCTGAACCTGCCGCTGCAGCGCACGATCGGCGCGTGCCTGGAGGAGGCGATGGCGCCGCGCGTGATCGGGCGCAGCGCGACCGAGGTGGAGGGGATCTGGCGCGACCTCTGGCGCGCGACCCTGACGGGCGGGCGCGGCGGGGTCGCGATGATGGCGCAGTCGGCGATCGATATCGCGCTGTGGGATGTGGTGGGGAAGGCCGCGGGCCTGCCGCTGCACCGGCTGTGGGGCAGCTGCCGCACGCGCATCCCGATCTATGGCAGCGGCTGCTTTCGCGGCGCGCGCGGCGACGGGATGATCGCCAAGGCGAAGCACTACGTCGCGCAGGGCTATCGCGCGATCAAGATGCAGGTGGCGCATGTCGGCGACCTGCGCACGGATGTGGAGAATGTGCGCCGCATGCGGGATGCCGTCGGGCCCGATGTCGAGATCATGATCGACGTGAACATGGGCTGGTCGGCCGATGTGGCGATCATCATGGGCCGGAAGTTCGAGCGCTACGACATCTACTGGCTGGAGGAGCCGGTGCTGGCGGACGATTATGCCGGCTACCTGCGCTGCGCCGAGGCGCTGGACATGCGCGTCGTCGGTGGAGAGACGCATTTCGGCCGCGCCGACCTCAAGCCCTTCCTGGAGAATCCCCGGCTGCCGATCCTGCAGCCCGATCCGATGCGTGGCGGGCTGACGGAGCTGCGCAAGATCGCCGTGGTCGCCGACACCTGGGGTGTCACGATCGCGCCGCACCTGTTCCCGGAGCTGAACGTGCATCTGCTGGCCAGCATCCCGAATGCGAGCTGGGCGGAGCAGATGGGGCTGCTGGACGATGTCTGGGTGCAGCCGCCGGAGATCACGGATGGCCACATCACCGCGCCTGAGCGCCCCGGCCACGGCCTGGCGTTCAAGGAGGAGGTCCTGAAGGATTTCGTGCTGCGCTAGACCGTTGCCACCAGCACGCCGCAAAGGAGGCAGAAAACGTTGGGGTCGCGGCGCTGCCGCGACCGGGGGGAAGCGTCTTCCCCCCGTTCCTCCTACGCCCCCCGCAACCGCTCCGCCCGCTTGCGCAGCAGATGCGCCGCCGCCATCAGCGCCACCGTCAGCACGATGGTCAGCGTCGACACCGCCGCGAGCGTCGGGTCGATCTGGTAGCGGATGTCGTCCCACATCTTCCGCGGCAGCGTGACGGCGTCCGAGCCCGAGAGGAACAGCGCCACGATCAGCTCGTCGAAGGAGGTGATGAAGGCGAAGAGCGCCCCCACCAGGATGCCGGGCCGGATCAGCGGCAGCGTCACCTGGCGGAAGGTGCCGAGGGGCGTGGCGCCGAGGCTCGCCGCCGCCTGCTCGAGCCGCCGGTCGAGCCCGGCGAGGCTGGCGGTGACGCTGGTGACCACGAAGGGCACCGCGAGGCAGGTATGCGCGAGGACGAGGCCGAGCGGGTTCCCCACCAGCCCGAAGCGCGCATAGGCATAGTAGATGCCGATGGCGACGACGATGCCGGGCACGATCAGCGGCGAGAGGATCAGCCCCGTCGCCGCCGCCCGCGCGCCGCGCGGCAGGCGCCGCAGCCCGAGCGCGGCGAGGGTGCCGAGGGCGGTCGCCAGCACCACGGTGGCGGTCGCCACGACCAGGCTGATCCAGGTGGCGTCCAGCCAGGCGCGGCTGCCGAGATAGGCCTGGTACCAGCGGAGATCGAAGCCCGGCGGCGGGAAGGTGAGGTAGGTCGCCGAGGAGAAGGAGACCACCACGACCACGACGATCGGGAAGGCGAGGAAGAGCAGCAGCAGCGCGACCAGGCTGGCCGCGCCGGCGCGCCAGGCGGCGATCATCGCGCGCTCATCCGGAAGGCGTCGCCGACGCCGAAGAGGCGCTGGAAGACCGCGATCGCCAGCAGCGCCGCCCCGAGCAGCACGGCGGAGAGGGCGGCGGCCTCGGCCCAGAGCAGCTGGTCCACCTTCTGGTCGATGAGCATGGAGAGCGTCATGTCGCGCGGCCCGCCGACCAGCGCCGGCGTGATGTAGAAGCCGAGGGCGAGGACGAAGACCAGCAGCACCCCTGCCGTCACGCCCGGCATCGACAGCGGCAGCGTCACCTGGCGGAAGACGCCGAAGGGTGAGGCGCCGAGCCCCGCGGCGGCACGCGCCAGCGACGGGTCGATCTGCCGCAGCGCGTTGGCGATCGGCAGGATCATGTAGGGCAGCAGGATGTGGATCATGGCGATGTCGGTCGCCAGCGGCGTGTTCAGCAGGCGCATCGGCCGCTCGATCAGGCCGAGCGCCAGCGCCGCCTCGTTCACCAGCCCGTGCCGGCCGAGCAGCACCATCCAGGCGTAGCTGCGCACCAGCACGCTGGTCCAGAAGGGCAGCAGCACGACCAGCAGGATCAGCGGCGCCCAGCGCGGCGCGCGCGCCAGGGCCAGTGCGATCGGGTAGGCGAGCACCAGGCAGAACAGTGTCACGACGACCGAGGTGCGCACCGTGGTCCAGAAGACTCGCTGGAAGACGGGGTCCTCCGCGAGCGCGGCGTAGTGCTTCAGGGTCAGCTCGGGGTCGAGCAGGCTGCGCGAGAGCATCGCCACCACCGGCGCCGCGTAGAGCAGCAGCATCGCCACCACCAGCGGCCCGACCAACAGCCAGGGCGCGAGCCTCGCCCAGGGGATCGCGGGCGCGAGGCGCGGCGCGGCGAGGGCCGCGTCAGACAAGGATGCTGTCCGCGACGGGCCAGACGATCTCGGCCGCCTCGCCCACGGCGCGGCGGCGGATGGCGGCGCCGGAGGGCTCCTTCAGCACCAGCGCCGTGCCGTCGGCAGCGGCGAGCTGGTAGCGGCAGCTCTCGCCGACGAAGACCGTCTCGGTGATGGTGACGGGCAGGCGGTTCTCCGCGACCTCGGGCCGCGGCGTGTCGGCGAAGCGCAGCCGCTCGGGGCGCATGGCGAGCATCGCATCGCCCGTCGCCGGCGCGGTGCCGGTCGCGCGCAGGGTGACGCCGGCGGCCTCGACCAGGGTCAGCGTGCCGTCGCGGCCGCGCGGGGTCGCGGGCAGCAGGTTGGTCTCGCCGAGGAAGCCGGCGACGAAGCGGTTGGCGGGGCGGTCGTAGAGCGTCTCCGGCGCGCCGATCTGCGCGACCACGCCCTCGTTCATCACCGCGATGCGGTCGGACATGGTCAGCGCCTCGACCTGGTCGTGCGTGACGTAGACGAAGGTGATGCCGAGATCGGCGTGCAGCCGCCGCATCTCGAGCTGCAGGGTCTCGCGCAGCTGCTTGTCGAGCGCGCCGAGCGGCTCGTCCATCAGCAGCAGCCGCGGCTTGAAGACGATGGCGCGGGCCAGCGCCACGCGCTGCTGCTGCCCGCCCGAGAGCTGGCGCGGGTAGCGCGCGCCGTAGCCGGGCAGCTGGACCAGCGCCAGCGCCTCCTCGACCGCCCGGGCGCGCTCGGCCTTCGGCATGCCGCGCTGCTTCAGCGGGAAGGCGATGTTCTCGGCGACCGTCAGATGCGGGAACAGCGCGTAGTTCTGGAACACCATGCCGATGTTGCGCCGGTGCGGCGGCAGGCCGGTGACGGAGACGCCGTCGATCGCGATGTCGCCGGCCGTGGGTGTCTCGAAGCCCGCGATCATCATCAGGGTGGTCGTCTTGCCCGATCCGCTGGGGCCGAGCAGCGTCAGGAACTCGCCGGCGCGGATGTCGATGGAGACGCCGCGTACGGCGCCGACCTTCTCGTAGTGCTTCTCGAGCCCGTGGAGGGTGACGGCGGCGCCATGCGCCGTCGCCACCTGCGGAGAGGTTGCGGCGCCGCCATCCATCGGCGGGCTAGCTCAGCACCCAGCGGTTGAAGCGCGCGGTCACCGCGTCGCGGTTGTCCACCCACCACATGTAGTCGTAGGGCAGGAGCTGCGACTTGATGGCGGGCGCGCTCGGCAGCACCTCCTGCCGCGCGGCCGGGATGTACTGGTCGGAGCCGCTGTTGACGGAGCCATAGGGGATCAGCATGGCCAGCCGCGCCATCGGGATCGCCATGGTGCTGTAGGCGGCGAGCTTCTGCGCCTGCACCTTGTTCCGCGCCCCCTTCGGGATGGCCCAGGCATCGCGCTTCAGCAGCCCCTGGTGCCAGCTGACCGCGGCGGGGACGCCCGCCTGCTGGATCGCCGCCATGCGGCCGTTCCAGACGCTGGTCATGGTGACCTCTCGGTCGGTCAGCAGCTGGGTGGGGACGGCGCCGGTCTCCCACCACTTCACCACGGCGCGCTTGATCTTGTCGTAGCTGGCGAAGGCCTTGTCCATGTCGATGGGGTAGACCTTCTCGGGCGGGACGCCGGCGGCCATCAGGGCGAATTCCAGCTCCGGCACGTTCCCGCCGGTCGCACCCACCAGCGCGCGGTCGCCGGGGAACTTCCTCGTGTCCCAGAAATCCACCCAGCCCTTCGGCACCGCGCCCTTGAAGGCATCGGTGCGGTAGGCGAGGACCTGGGCCCAGATCAGCATCTCGAGCCCCTTCTCGAAGCGGAACTCGGGCCCGACCCCGGCATCGACCAATTCGTAGTCGATCGGCTCGAAGTAGTTGCCCTGCTTCTCGAGGTTCAGCACGGTGCCGCGGCTGAGCTGCACCAGGTCCCATTCGACATTGCCGGTGTCGACCATGGCCTTGGCCTTGACCCCGCTGGCGCCGGGGAAGTGCCGCACCTTGATGCCGGAGATCTTCTCGAAGGGCTCGAAATAGGCGACGCGCTGGCTCTCCTGCATCGTGCCGCCATAGGTGGCGACGCGGACCTCGCCGGTGCCCTTCAGCGCATCGGGGATGGTGGTCTGCTCGGGCAGGGTGCCCTGGGCGCGCGCCGCGGCGGACAGCACGAAGGGCGCCGCGACCAGCCCGGTCAGGATGCGGCGGCGTGGGGCATGCAGGGTCATGTCGTCGCTCCCGTTGTCGTCAGAAGGCCAGCAGGTTGTCGCGGAAATGCCGGTGCTCGTAGCCGGTGCGCATCAGGCCGCGATCCTGCAGCGCGGGCACCAGCCCGTCCTCGATCTCGGCCAGGGTCCGGCGGTTCACGTTCGGCATGGAGAAGAGGAAGCCGTCGCCGCCCACCTCCTCCATCACCTCGCCCATGCGGGCGGCGACGAAGTCCGGCGTGCCGACCAGCTCGACCGATTGCTCGCCCAGCCCCTCGCTCGCCACCGTCTCGCGGATGGAGCGGCCGGCGGCGCGGCGGCGGAACTGGTCGAGGGTCTGCTGATGGCCGTTCGTCGTCACATCCTCGGGCAGTGGCTTGTCGAGGTCGAAGCGGCCGAAATCGATGTTGGTGACCTTGCCGAGGAAGGCGAGGCGCACCTCGACCCGCTCGCGGTTGCGCGCGAGGCGGATCTGCTTGCGCGCCTCCGCCTCCTCCATGGTCTCGCCGAGGATCGGGTTGACCAGGTAGAGCACCTTGCAGTGGTCGGGATTGCGCCCGGCGGCGGCCATCAGCCGGCGGATGTCGTCGCGATAGGCGCGCATGCCGTCCGTGCCCTTGACGCTGGCGACGATCGTGTCGGCGAAGCGGGCGGCGAAGGCCTTGCCGCGCGGGCTGCCGCCGGCCTGGGCGATGACGGGCCGCCCCTGCGGGCAGGGGCCGGAATTCAGCGGGCCGCGCGTCTTGTAGAATTTGCCCTCGTAATTCACCGCATGGACCCTGGCGGGGTCCACCAGCACGCCGCTGTGGCGGTCGGCGATGATCGCGCCCGGCTCCCAGGACTCCCAGAGCCGCGTGACGATCTCGACGTATTCGTCGGCCATCTCGTAGCGGAGGTCGTGCTCCGGCATGCCGTTCATGCCGAAATTCATCGCGGCATAGTCGGAGCTGCCGGTGACCGCGTTCCACCCCGCCCGCCCGTCCGAGACCTGGTCGAGCGTCGCCATCAGCCGCGCCAGCAGGTAGGGCGGGTAGGCGAAGGTGCCGAAGGTGGGGACGATGCCGATGTGCTTCGTCACCGCCGTCATCAGCGCGGCGACGACGGAGGGATCCTGGCGCGGCACGGCCAGGCCGTTCTTCAGGTAGATCTCGGTCGAGCCCTGGAAGCTCTCGCCGACATAGGAGCTGTCCTCGAGCAGGATGTAGTCGAAGCAGGCCCGCTCCAGCGCGCGGGCCATGTTGAGGAAGAGCTCCGGCTGCATCCAATTCGTGCCGATATGCCCCGTCCAGGGCTCGCCCCAGGCCTGGACGCTGGAGCCCTGGAGGAACCAGGCGAGGTGGAACGGCTTCGACACGGCAGCCTCCGTCGGCGGGGCGGGTCGCCTGGGCGCGCGGGCCGGGCCGCGCACGGGCGAAGGGCCCCGGGCAAGTATAGCAAGCGGCGTGCCACGATCCCGGGGGCCTTGCCGGCGCGCGAGGCCGGTCCTCGCGCCCGCATCCCGGCCGCGGCGGATGCCGCGATGGGCCGTCCCGCCCAGGATTTCGGCACCGGCCGGGCGCGGGCGCCATCCTCCCGCCCCACCCTGGACCGGCCATGCCGGGGCGAGGTAGAATGATTTCAATGCCGTACTGGATCTACGAATTTCCCGATGACGCGATCATCGGGCTGGCCGTCCTGGCGGTCACCGGGACGACCGCCCTGGCCCTGGTGCTGGTCCGCTCGGTGCTGCGCGTCCGCCTGAAGCCGGACCAGGGCAAGGAGGTGATGGACGCCTACCGGTCCGTCGTCTCGCTCACCGCGCTCGTGCTCGCCTTCTCGCTGGTGCAGGCGATGCTGAACCTGCGGCGCGTGGAATCGGATGTGCGGCGCGAAGCGGCGGAGCTGGTCGCGGCCGACCACGCGCTGCTGCACATGGGCGATGCGCAGGCCGGGGCCCTGCGCGCCCTGCTTCTCGGCTACGCGCGGACCGTGCTCACGGAGGAATGGCCGATGCTGGTCGTGCGCGGCCGCAGCGCGAACGCGGATGCGGCGCTGGCGACCATGCTGCGGGTGAACCGCGCCGCCGCGGCATCGAACCCGGAGCGCGCGGCGCCCCACACCGCCTTCGGCCGCCAGATCGACGAGCTCTCGGACCTGCGGGAGGCGCGGATCACCGCGGCGGCGCTGCAGCTGCCGCGCGCCTTCTGGCGGGCGACGGGCGTGCTGCTGATGCTGGGCATCCTGCTGGTCAGCGTCGTCCCCTGGACGGTGCAGCACCTGCTGAGCGCGCTGGTTCTGTCCGCGGTGCTCGGGGTGCTGGTCGCGCTGGTCGCGATCGTCGACGTGCCCTTCCGCGGCGAGAGCGGCGTGAAGCCCACCGAGCTCCGCCGCGCCATCGAGAGCATCGTCGCCGAACGCTGACGAGGCGCGCTACGCGGCGGCCCCGGCCAGCGAGGCGATCGCCACATCCACGCCGCCGGGTGCGTGCGGCACGCCGGCGACCTTCATCGCCAGCTCCACGCTCGCCAGCGTGCCGAGGATCATCGGCTCGTTCAGGTCGCCGAGATGGCCGATGCGGAATACCTTCCCCCCGAGCGGCCCGAGACCGCCGCCGAGCGAGACGTTGTACTTCTCGACCGCCACCTTGCGCAGCGTGTCGGCATTGTGCCCCTCCGGCATCAGCACGGCGGTCACGCTGTCGGAGAAGCGGTCGGGCGTCTGGCAGAAGAGCTGCGGGCCGTCATTGCCCGACCAGTGCTTCACCGCCGCGCGCGTCGCCCGCGCCAGCCGCGTGTGGCGGGCGAAGACGTTCTCCAGCCCCTCCTCCTGCTCGATCAGGCGCAGGCTCTCCTGCATGCCGTAGAAGAAGCTGGTGGGCACCGTGCCGAGGAAGCTGCGCAGCGGACGGTTCATCATCGCCGTCCAGTGGAAATAGTGCTTGGGCAGCTTCGCGGTCTTGTGCGCCTCCAGCGCCTTGGCCGAGACGCCGGTGAAGCTCACGCCCGTCGGCAGCATCAGCCCCTTCTGGCTGCCGCCCACCGCGCAGTCGATGCCCCATTCGTCCATGCGGAAGTCGAGGCTGCCGAGCGAGGAGATGGTGTCGGCCAGCAGCAGCGCCGGATGGCCGGCGGCATCCAGCGCCGCGCGCACCTCCGGCAGCGGGATCATCATGCCCGTCGAGGTCTCGTTGTGCACGACACCCACGGCCTTGATCGCATGGCCGCGATCCTCGGCCAGCGCCGCGCGGACATCGGCGATGTCGACGCCGCGCCGCCAATCGGCCGCGACGGTCCGCACCTCGAGGCCGAAATCGGCGGCCATCCGGCCCCAGGATTGCGAGAAATGGCCGCTCTCGACCAGCAGGATCACGTCGCCGGGGGAGAGCAGGTTGACCAGGCTCGCCTCCCAGGCGGCGTGGCCGGAGCCGGTGTAGAGGAAGATCTCCTGCTCCGTCTTCAGCACGCGCTTCAGGCCGGCGACGCAATCCCGGTAGACGGCGATGAAGGCCGGGTCGTTGAAGTCGACCGTCGCATGCGCCGTCGCCAGCAGCACCGAATCGGGGATGTTGGTCGGGCCGGGATTGGCGAAGAACTGTCGCCCGCGCGGCTTGCGGGTCTCGGTCGTGGCCATGGCGTCTCGCTCCGTCGCGGCTCGGCAGGTGGGGCCACGTCTTTCCCATGGC
This sequence comes from uncultured Acetobacteraceae bacterium, assembly GCA_964564645.1. Lineage (GTDB taxonomy): Bacteria > Pseudomonadota > Alphaproteobacteria > Acetobacterales > Acetobacteraceae > CAZMCV01. The sequence goes on along the minus strand of CAZMCV010000004.1, from coordinate 38,334 downwards.
GACGGGCGCTTGCCCAGGGGAAAGGCGCGCCCGGGGGCGGCGAGGGCGCCGGGCCGGTCAGGCCGCGGCCCGATGCGCGGCGGGGACCGCCCGCGCGGCCGCGGCGCCCGGATGGCCACCGAGCCCGACCACCTCGCCCACCAGCACCAGCGCCGGCGCGCCCTCGCGCGCCCAGCGCGCCGCCTCGGCGACCAGCGAGCCGAGCGTCGCATGCAGGCTGCGCATTCCGGGCGTGCCGCCGCGCTCGATGATTGCCGCCGGGGTGGATGGGTCGAGCCCTTCCCGCACCAGGCCCTCGACGAGGGCCGGCAGGGTCGAGAGTCCCATATAGACCGCCAGGGTCTGGCCCGGCCGCGCCAGGGCGCGGAAATCGAGATCCAGCCGGCCCTCGCGGGTATGGCCCGTGACCAGGGTCAGCATGCGCGCGGCGTCGCGATGCGTCAGCGGGATCGCCGCATCCGCCGCGCAGGCCAGCGCCGCCGTGACCCCCGGCACCACCTCGTGCGGGATGCCGGCCTCGGCCAGCGCCCGCGCCTCCTCGCCGCCGCGGCCGAAGACGAAGGGATCGCCGCCCTTCAGGCGCACCACGCGCCGCCCCTCGCGCGCCAGGCGCATCAGCAGCGCGTTGATCTCCTCCTGCGGCAGGCAGTGGTTGGCGCGCGCCTTGCCGACGAAGATCCGCTCCGCGTCGCGCCGCGCGAGGTCGAGCACCTCCGCCGAGACCAGCCGGTCATGCACGATCACATCGGCCTCGCCCAGCAGCCGCAGCGCGCGGAGCGTCAGCAGGTCGGCCGCGCCGGGGCCGGCGCCGACAAGGAAGACGGTGCCGACCGGCCGCGCCTCGGCCTGCGCCAGCGCCAGCGCGAAGGCCGAGGCGGCCTCCGCATCCCGACCCGCCAGTGCCAGCTCGGCCGGACGTCCCGTCAGCGCCGCATCCAGGAAGCGCCGGCGCGCGGCAAGCTCCGGCAGCGCCCGGCGGATCGCCGCCTGGAACCGCCCGGCCAGCCCGGCCAGCGCCCCGAGGCGCGGCGGCAGCGCCGCCTCGATCCTCTGGCGCACCATGCGCGCCAGGGTCGGCGCCGCGCCGCCGGTCGAGACGGCGATGGTCACCGGATCGCGGTCGATGATCGCCGGCATGACGAAGCTGCACAGCTCGGGGCGGTCCACGATGTTGACCGGGATGCCGCGCCGCCGCGCCTCGGCCGAAAGCGCGCGCAGCTCCTCCTCCGGCGCATCGGCGCCGATCGCCACCGCGACGCCCTCGAGCAGGCCAGGCTCGAAGCGCGCGGCATGGCGCAGGCTTGCGCCGGTGCGGCCGAGCAGCTCGGCCTTGCGCGCGATCGCCTCGCCCGCGCCGAGCAGCAGCGCCGTGCGCCCCGAGAGGTCGAGGAAGGCCGGGAAGTGGCGCATCAGGCGATCTCCTCCGCGGCGCGCGCGAGCAACGCGCCGATCTCCGGCCGGCACGAGCCGCAGCCGGTGCCCGCGCGCGTCGCCGCGCCCACCGCCGCGACGTCGCGCGCGCCGCAGGCGGCGATCGCATCCGCGGTGACGCCATGGCAGGCGCAGACCAGCGGCGAGGGCGGCGCCCCGCCCGGCCTCCGCCCGGCCAGCAGCGCCGCGCGGTCGGCGGGGGAGAGCGGCCCGTCCTCCGCCATCAGCGCGCCGAGCCAGGCGCGCGGGGGCAGGGACGCGGCGTCCGGGCCGAGCAGCACGGCGCCGGCGAGTCGCCCCGCGCGCAGCGACGCCGCGCGGTGCAGGCCGGCGCCCGGGTCCTGGAAGCGCAGCCAGGCGGTGCCGGGGGCATCGAGCAGCGCGGCCAGCCGCGCGAAGGCGTCCGCCGGCGCGTCCTGCCCGGCCAGCTCGTGCCGCCAGCCGCCTTCGATGGCGACGATGGCCGTGAAGGGCGCCAGATCGGCATCGAGCCGCGCGGGCGCCAGCACGAAGGCGTGCCAGGCGGCCGCGTAGGGCGCGATGCGGATGGCGGCGTTCTTCAGCTCCGGCTGGAAGCTGACGGGGTCGGCATGCGGCGCGACCAGCGCGTTGACGCGCGCGGCAGGGGCGAGCTGCGCCGTCCAGTGCATCGGCGCGAAGGCGGTGCCGCGCCGCTGGCCGGCATCGAGCGCGAGGCGGAACACGGCGCGGCCGCGCGGCGAGACCGCCTCGACCAGCGCGCCGGCCGCGAGCCCTGCCGCGTCCAGGGGGTGCAGGGTCAGCGTCGGCTCGGGCGTATGCGCCATCAGGCGCGGCACCGCGCCCGTCCGCGTCATGCTGTGCCACTGGTCGCGCAGGCGGCCGGTCAGCAGGCGCAGCGGGTATCCGGGGGAGACGTCCTCGACCGGCGCGCGGAAAGGGGTCGGCGGCAGGCGCGCGCGGCCGGAAAGCGTGCCGCCGGCGGCGAAGAAGCGCTCGGCACGGGCGCCGGAGGCGGGGACGGGCCAGCGCGTCGGCGCCAGCGCCTCGTAGCCGGTGTCGGTCAGGCCCGCGAGGCCGGAGATGTCGAAGGCGCGCGCGGCGGGGCGCGCAAGCCCGGTCACGGCGGCGTGCTCGCGGAAGATCGCGGCCGGCCCGTCCCAGTCGAAGCCCGTGGCCCCGAGCCGCCGCGCGACCTGCGCCACGATCCACCAATCCGGCCGCGCCTCGCCGGGCGCGGGCAGCACGGCGCGCTGGCGGCTGATCACGCGCTCGCTGTTGGTGACCGTGCCGCTCTTCTCCGCCCAGGCCAGCGCGGGCAGGCGGATATGGGCGAAGGCGGCCGTGTCGGAACGGCGCGTGACCTCCGAGACGACGAGGAACGGCGCGCGGGCCAGCGCATCGCGCACCGCATCGCCATCGGGCAGCGAGACGGCCGGGTTTGTCGCCATCACCCAGAGCGCGCCGATGCGCCCCGCGCCGAGCGCGGCGAAGAGCTGCGTCGCCTTCAGGCCGGGCGCGCGCGGCAGCGCCGGCGCCCCCCAGAAGCGCGCCAGCGCCGCGTGCTCGGCCGCGACGTCGAAGCGGAGATGCCCGGCGAGCATGGTCGCCAGCGCCCCCGTCTCGCGTCCCCCCATGGCGTTGGGCTGGCCGGTGACGCTGAACGGGCCGGCGCCGGGCTGGCCGATGCGCCCGCTCAGCAGGTGGCAGTTGATGATGGCGTTGGCCTTGTCGGTGCCCGCGCTCGACTGGTTCACGCCCTGGCTCCAGAGCGTGACGGTGCGCGGGCTGGCCGACCAGGCCTCGCAGAAGCGCGCCATCAGGCCGGGATCGAGGCCGGTCAGCGAAGCGGCCTCGGGCGCGAGGGCGCGCGCGGCGGCCAGCGCCTCCGGCGCGCCGGCGGTGTGGCGGGCGGCGTAGACGGCGTCGATGTGCCCGCGCTCGGCGATGTGGACGAGCAGCGCGGCGAACAGCGCGACATCGCTGCCGGGGCGGAGCGGCAGGTGCAAATCGGCGCCCTCGCAGGTCGCGGTGCGGCGCGGATCGACGACGAGGAGGCGCATCTCCGGCCGCGCCGCCCGGGCCGCCATGATGCGCTGGAACAGCACGGGATGGCACCAGGCGAGGTTGGAGCCGACGAGCACGACGGTGTCGGCGAGCTCGAGGTCCTCATAGGTGCCGGGGACCACATCCTCGCCGAAGGCGCGGGTGTGGGCGGCGACCGCGCTGGCCATGCAGAGGCGCGAATTGCTGTCGATGTTCGCCGTGCCCAGCACGCCTTTCGCCAGCCGGTTGGCGGCGTAGTAGTCCTCCGTCAGCAGCTGGCCCGAGACGTAGAGCGCGACCCCTTCCGGGCCGAGCGAGGCATGCGCCCCACGCAAGCCCTCGGCGACCGCGTCCAGCGCCGCATCCCAGCTCGCCCGCTTGCCGCCGATTTCCGGATGCAGCAGCCGGTCCTCCAGAGAGAGCGTCTCGCCGAGGGCGGTCCCCTTGCTGCACAGCCGTCCGCGATTGGCCGGGTGGTCGGGATCGCCGGCGATCGTGGCGCCGCCGCGCCCGTCGGGCGTGGCGAGGATCCCGCAGCCGACGCCGCAATAGGGGCAGGTGGTGCGGACCGGGCGTGGCAGCAGCGATCCGTCCATCATGTCCGGCCCGGTCGCGGCGCGGTGGCGCCATGCGGCGTCGATCGGTCCGGCATCAGTACACATCCCGCTGGTAGCGGCCCTGGCGGGCCAGGGCGACGATCCAGTCGCGCGCCTGGTCGGCGCTCATCCGGCCCTCGGACTGCGCGATGCCACGCAGCGCCGCGTCGACATCCCTGGCCATGCGCGACGCATCGCCGCAGACATAGAAATGCGCGCCATCCTGCAGCCAGCGCCACAGATCGGGCGCCGCCTCCGCCATGCGGTGCTGGACATAGACCTTCGCGGCGCCGTCGCGGCTCCAGGCGAGGGAGAGCCGCGTCAGGGCGCCGCGGGCCTTCCAGCCCTCGATCTCCTCGCGGAACAGGAAGTCGGTGGCGCTGCGCTGGTCGCCGAAGAACAGCCAGGCGCGGCCCCTGGCGCCGGTCGCCTCGCGGTGCTGGAGGAAGGCGCGGAACGGCGCGATGCCGGTCCCCGGCCCGACCATGATCACCGGCGTCTGCGGATCGGCGGGCAGGCGGAAATGGCTGGCCTGCACATGCGCCAGCAGCGGCGTGGCGGGGTCCGCGCGGAAGCCGAGGTGGCAGGAGGCGACGCCGTCCCGCACCCGCCCGCGCCGCGCCTCGCGCACCACGCCGACGCAGAGCTCGACCCGGCCGGGGCGGGCCAGCGGCGAGGAGGCGATGGAGTAGAGCCGCGGCTTCAGCGTGGGCAGCGAGGCGACCAGGTCCGCGACCGGCGGTCGCGCGGAGGGGAAGGCCTCGAGCAGGTCGAGCAGGTCGGCGCCCGCCGGCTCCGCGTCATCCTCGCCCTCGGCCAGCGCGCGCAGGGCGGCGGCATGGGCGGGATGCCGGGCGGCGCCCGCCAGCAGGTCGAGCGTGCGATCGAGCGGGCGCGCGATGTCGCGCCGCTGCGCCAGCGCCTCGCGCAGTGTCGCATCCTCCGCCGCACCCAGCGCCGCCAGCACCCTGTCCACCAGGGCCGGGTCGTTGGGCGCGGCGACGGCGAGGCTGTCGCCCGGCTCATAGGCCAGCCCGCTCTCCGCGAGGTCGAGCACGACGTGCCGCACATCCTTGGCCGAGCCCGCGCCGGTCAGCCGCGCCGCCGAGACGAAGCGGATCGGCGCCCCGGCGGGCTTCGCCGGCGCGGCGGGCTTCGGCGGGGGCGCCGGCACGGCGCGCGGCTCGGCCAGCAGCGCCTTCAACGCCTTCTGCGTCTCCCTGGCGCCGGGCACGCAGAGCGCGGTCGAGGTCTCGGCGCCGCCGGCCAGCGCCTCGGCATAGGTCTGGCAGAGATAGCCGCACTGGCCGCAATCGAGCTGCGCCATCGCCGCCATCAGCCGCCGCGCGAGCGGCCGGCCCTCGGCCAGCGCCAGGCGTTCCCCGAGCGCGATCGCCGGGTCGTGCCAGGGGAAATCCTCGGCCGGCGGCGCGCCGACCGGCGTGGCGTTCGGGGTCGCCGCGGCCGCGCCGCCATAGAGCCCGGCGAGGAAGCCGTTCAGCCAGGCGCGCTGCGCGGGGGTGAAGGGCGCGCTCTCCGGGATCAGCGGGACGGGCGCCGCCCCGAAGGCATCGGGGATGATCGCGTTCATGCGGGCTCCGCCTCCGTGCGGGCCATGGCGGCGATCGCCGCATCATCGTGCCGCGACGTGAATTGCTGGAAGGTCTCGCCCGGAAGGCGGTCGCGCATCCAGGCCGCGAGGATCGCCAGCACGGCGGGGCCGAGCGCCGCCTCGGGGATCTTCGGCAGCACCAGGCGCCCGATCTTCTGCTCCGGCCCCGCGCCGCCGCCGACATGCAGGTCGTAGCCCTCGACGAGTTCCTCGCCGCGCTCGACCTTGGCGCCGAGCAGGCCGATATCGGCGACGTAGTGCTGCGCGCAGGAATGGTGGCAACCGGTCAGGTGGATGTTGACCGGCAGGTCCACCTCGATGCGCGCATCGAGGTGGTCCGCCAGCGCCGCCGCGTGGCGCTTGGTGTCGCTGGCGGCGAATTTGCATCCCGCATTGCCCGTGCAGGCGACCAGCCCGCCGCGCAAATTGCTCGCCTGCCAGCCGAGCCCGAGGGCGGCGATGGCCGCGCAGGCGGCATCGATCCGGTCGTCGGGGATGTCGCTGACCAGCAGGTTCTGCCAGACCGTGAGCCGGATCGTGCCGCTGCCGAAGCGCCGCGCGACATCGGCGATCCCGCGCAGCCGCTCCGCCGTCAGCCGCCCGACCGGCAGCACCAGGCCGATATAGGACAGGCCCTGCTGCGCCTGCGCATGGATCCCGAGATGCCCGTGCTTGGCCGGTGCCGGCGCATGCGCCAGCGCGCCCTCCGCCACACGCTCCAGCGCGAAGCCCAGGCGCTGCTCGACGCGCGCGACGAAGCCTTCGACGCCGAGCCGGTCCAGCACGTATTTCAGCCGCGCCGCCTTGCGGTCCGTCCGGTCGCCCTCGGCGATGAAGACGCGCAGGATCGCGTCGCAGACCGCGACCGCCTGCTCCGGCCGCACGACCAGCCCCGTCGCGCGCGCGAAGTCGCGGTGGCCGGTGATGCCGCCCAGGGACAGGCGGTAGCGCAGCCCGTCCGGCGTGGTCACCGCGCGCAGCGCGATGTCGTTGGTCTCCTCCAGCACCTCCACCGCGCCGCCGCCGCAGAGGGCGATGTTGAACTTGCGCGGCAGGGCGAACAGGTCGCGGGTGTTGAGGATGTGATGGTGCAGCGCGCGCACCAGCGGGCGCGTGTCCACCAGTTCCTGCCGGTCGATCCCGGCGGTCGGGCTGGCGGTGATGTTGCGGATGTTGTCGGCGCCGGTGCCCTTGGGGAGGATGCCGAGCTCGGCGAGGCGCATCACCACCTCCGGCCCCTTCGCGGCCGGGATCTCGCGCAGCTGGAGGTTGGCGCGGGTGGTGACGTCGGCATAGCCGCCGGCGCATGCCTCGGCGATCGCGGCGATGCCGTCCATCTGGTGCGCCGAGAGGATCCCGCCGGGCAGGCGCAGGCGGCACATGAAGGCATCCTGCGCCGGGCCGACGAAGAACAGCCCGTGGTAACGGCCGAGGAAATCGTCGATCGGCTTGGGGAATTTCCCCGCCTCGGCGCGCGCGGTCAGCTCGTCCCAGCGGTCGAGCGGATGGCGCTCGCGCTTCGCCTCCTCCTGCGGCACCAGCTTGCCGCCGCGGGCGATCGTCGCGTCCTGCGCGGCGCGCAGCGCATCGGGCGGGGCGCCGCCCTCGCCAGCCGGCAGCAGCGTTCCGCGCCGCGCCTCGACGCCGGCCATGAAGCCCTTGAGGTATTCCTGCTGCTCGGGCGTGAAGGCGGCGTCGTTCATCACGCGGCCTCCGCGAAGCGCGCGCCGAAGGCGAGGTTCGTGCGGAACGGCGCGATGGCGCGGCCGCTGGCCAGGAGGTCGAGGTAGAAGGGCGCGTCCGCCGTGTCGCCATAGAGCACGGCGCCGACCAGCCTTCCGCCGCGCAGCCAGAGGCAGCGGTAGAGCCCCGCCTCCTCGTCGGCGAGGGTGATCGCCTCGGCCTCCGCCGGCGCGATCTCGCCGGCCGACCAGACGGCGATGCCGGCGACCTTCAGCGCCGCCGGGTCGGGACGCGACGAATAGGCCGCCGCCTCGCCCGCCAGCGTCGCCGCCGCGACGTCCGCCATCGCCAGGGCGGGCGCGACCAGCCCGCAGACCCGGCCGCGATGCTCGGCGCATTCGCCGATGGCGAGCAGGCGCGGGTCGCTGGTGACCATCGCATCGTCGACGAGGATGCCGCGCCCCACCGCGAGGCCCGCCTCCCGCGCCAGGGTCGTCTCCGGCCGCACGCCGACCGCGATCACCACGAGCGCGCAGGGAATGCGCCCGCCATCGGCCAGGCGCAGCCCCGCGACATGGCCCTCGCCCTCGATGGCAGCGCTCATCGCCGGCATGACGAAGCCGAGGCCGCGCGCGGCGCCGAGCTGGCGCGCCAGCAGCGCGCCCGCCGCCGGGTCGAGCTGGCGCTCCATCGGCCATCCCGCCGCATGCACCACCGTCACGCGCGCGCCGATCGCCGACAGCGAGGCCGCGGCCTCGAGGCCGAGCAGCCCGCCGCCGATCACCACCGCGCGCGTGCCGGCGGCGATGGCGCGGCGCATCGCCTGCACATCGGCGATGCTGCGGTAGAGGAAGACGCCCGGCAGCGCCGCGCCCGGGATCGGCAGGCGCACTGCCTCCGACCCCGTGGCGAGCACGGCGCGGTCGAAGGGGATGCGCTCGCCGCGCGCGGTCACGGCGTCCTCGCCCAGCGCCGCGATGCGGGTCGCGGGGCGGAACCGGATGCCGAGCGCGCGCAGCCGCGCCGCATCATGCGTGATCAGCGCCGGCGGCTCCGCCTCGCCCGCCAGCACGCGGCCGAGCGCCACGCGGTCATAGGGCAGCGCGGCCTCGGCGGAGGCGAGCGTGACCTCCGCCCCGCGCGCCGCCGCGCGCTCGGCGCAGCGCGCGCCGGCGGGTCCGGCGCCGATCACCAGCAGCCGCATGGCTCAGGCCGCCTTGGGGAAGGCGTGGCGCTCATGCAGGAAGCGCAGCACCGCCTCCCGCGCCGAGAGGAAGCGCGGGTCGGAGGCGAGCGCCAGCCGGTCGCGCGGCCGCGGCAGGTCCACCTCCAGCACCTCGCCCACCACGGCGTTCGGCCCGTTGGTCAGCATCACGATGCGGTCGGACAGCAGCACCGCCTCGTCCACGTCATGCGTGATCATCATCACCGTGGTGCCGAGATCGGCGTGGATCGCCATCACCTGGTCCTGCAGATGCGCCCGCGTCAGCGCGTCCAGCGCGCCGAAGGGTTCGTCCAGCAGCAGCACCTTGGGCTGCATCGCCAGCGCGCGCGCGATGCCGACGCGCTGCTTCATGCCGCCCGAGATCTCGTGCGGGCGCTTCTCGGCATGCCCCTCCATCCGCACCAGCGCCAGGTTGCGCATGGTCCAGTCATGCCGCTCGGCCCGCGACATGGACCGCCCGGCGGTGCGGTCGACGGCGAGGCGCACATTCTCGTAGCAGGTCAGCCAGGGCAGCAGGCTGTGGTTCTGGAACACCACGGCGCGGTCGGGCCCGGGCTCCGTCACCTCGCGCCCGTCGAGGATCACGCCGCCCTCCGTCGCGCCGAGCAGGCCGGCGACGACGTTCAGCAGGGTCGACTTGCCGCAGCCGGAATGCCCGATCACGGCGACGTACTCGCCGCGGCGGATCCGGAGGTCGATGCCGTTCAGCACGCGCGGCGCGTTGGTGCCGAAGCGGACGGAGACGCGGCTGATCTCGAGGAAATTGGCGTCGGTCATGGCGGCCTCCCCTATTGCGCGGCGGTGCCGCGCGTCACGGCGCGGCCGATGGCGACCATGATCCGGTCGAGCGCGAAGCCGACCAGCCCGATGTAGACCAGCGCCACGATGATGTCGGCGAGGTTCGAGCTGTTCCAGGCATCCCACACGAAGAAGCCGATGCCGACGCCGCCGATCAGCATCTCGGCGGCGATGATCGCCAGCCAGGACAGGCCGACGCCGATGCGCAGCCCGGTGAAGATGTAGGGCGCGGCGGCGGGCACGACGATCCGCAGGAACCAGTCGGCGGGCGAGAGGCGGATGACGCGGGCGACGTTGCGGTAGTCGCTGGGCACGTTGCGCACGCCGACCGCGGTGTTGATGATGATGGGCCAGACCGCGGTGATGAAGATGACGAAAATGGCGGAGGGCTGCGCCTCGCGGAACGCCGCGAGCGAGAGCGGCAGCCAGGCCAGCGGCGGGACGGTGCGCAGCACCTGGAACAGCGGGTCGAGCGCGCGCATGGCGATGCGCGAGGAGCCGACGAGCATCCCGAGCGCGACGCCGGCGATGGCCGAGAGGGCGAAGCCGACGGCGACGCGCTGGAGGCTGGCGAGGAGATGCAGGCCGAGCCCCTTGTCGAGGCCGCCGCGGTCGTAGAACGGGTGGAGGATCAGCTCCTGCGAGGTCTCCCACACCGCGGAGGGCGGCGGCAGGCTGGCATCGGGGCCGGAGCCCGCCCATTCCCAGAGGGCCAGGAGCGCGCCGACCAGCAGCGCCGGCGGGATGCTCACCGCCAGCGCGTGCTGCACGCGCGGGCGCAGCCGATCCGTCAGGCCGGGCGCGCGCGGCGGGGGGAGGGCGGTCGCGGCGGGCGCCGCCGCTGTTTCGGTCGTGGCGAGGGGGCCGGCCTGCGCCGCCGGCGGGTTGGCGATGGCGTTCATCGGATCAGGCCGCCGTCAGCTTCTTGATGGAGAGGGAGGCGAGGTAGGCGGCCGGATCCTCGGGATCGAAGACCTTGCCGTCGAAGAAGGTCTCGCGGCCGCGGCTGGTGCCGCCCGGCGTCTCGGCGGCCGGCACGCCGGCGCGCTCGGCGGCTTGGCGCCAGATCCGCTCGCGGTTCACCTGGGCGATCAGCGCCTTGGTGTCCGTGCCCTCGGGCAGGATGCCCCAGCGGATGTCCTCGGTCAGGAACCAGAGGTCGTGGGAGGGGAAGGGGTAGCTGGCGTGGTCGCGCCAGAACTTCATCAGCAGCGGGCTGTTCTCGACCTTGCGGCCGTCGCCGTAGTCGATCCGGCCGAGCGAGCGGTCGATGATGTCGGCGACCGGCACGTTGAACCAGGCGCGGCGGCCGATGATGCCGCACATCTCCTGCTTGTTAGAATCCTGGTCGCACCAGCGCGCCGCCTCGATCACGGCCGCCGTCAGCGCCACCGCGGCGTTCGGGTGCTTCTCCACCCAGTCGGCCCGCATGCCGAGCGACTTCTCCGGATGGTCCTTCCACAGCTCGCCGGTGACGGCGGCGGTGAAGCCGATCTTCTGGTTGACCAGCTGGTCGTTCCAGGGCTCGCCCACACAGAAGGCGTCCATGGTGCCGACCTTCATGTTGGCGACCATCTGCGGCGGCGGCACGACGATGGTCTGCACGTCGCGGTCCGGATCGATGCCCGCCGCCGCGACCCAGTAGCGGATCCAGAGGTCGTGGGTGCCGCCGCGGAAGGTCATCGCCAGCTTGCTCTCGGTGTTGAGGGCGCGCTTGAGGGGCGTGGCGTCGATCGTCGGCTTCAGCGCCTTGTGCTTCTCCGCGACCGACAGGCCCTGCCCGTTGGTGTTCAGCCGCGCCAGGATCACCATCGGCACGGGCTGGTTGTTCTGCGTCACGCGGCCGGTGCTGATCAGGTAGGGCATCGGCGTCAGGATGTGCGCGCCGTCGATGCCGCCGCGCTCGCCGCCGAGGACGAGGTTGTCGCGCGTGGCGCCCCAGCTCGCCTGCTTCAGCACCTCCACCTCGGGCATGCCGTGCTTGGCGAAGAAGCCCTTCTCCTTCGCGATGATCAGCGGCGCCGCATCGGTCAGCGCGATGTAGCCGAAGGTCGCCTTCTTCACCTCGGGCGTCGTCGGGGATTGCGCGAAGGCGCCGCGGGGTGTCGCGGCGCGGGCGGCGGCGAGCAGCGCGGCGGTCGCGGCGATCGCCTGGCGGCGGGTGGGCGTGAAGGCGGTCATGGGAGGGTCTCCTTCGATGCGATCTGCGGCAGGCGGGCGGCGGCGAGCCGCCAGAGATCGGGGCGCCAGGGGGCGCGGGCCTCGGCTTCGGTCGTGCCGGCGGGCAGGTGGCCCCAGCGGCGCATGTCGGCGAACCAGCGCGCCGCCGTCGCCGCCTCGGGGGGCGCGTCGGGGTCGAAGGCGAGCGGCCGGGCCAGCGCGAGCGGCGTGCCGCCGGGCGGGGCGGCGACGGCGCCCGACAGGACGGAGGCGATCGTCGCGGCGGCGACCTGGGGGAAGGCGCGCTCGACCAGCAGCGCCACCGCGGCGGCGCGGTTGGCGGGGTCGGCGAGCCAGCGCTGGCCCTCGATGACGGCCGCCGTCGCGGCCAGCACCGGCTCCGGCGCGCGCGCGGCCAGGCCCTCGGCGAAGGCCAGCACCTTCTCCGGATGGTCGGGCCAGATGTCCCCGGTCGAGAGGGCGTAGCGGCCGGCGCCCATCGCCACGGCATGGCTGCCCCAGGGCTCGCCGACGCAGAACCCCTCGATCGCGCCCTCGGCCAGGGCGCGCGCCATCTGCGGCGGGGGGACGACGACGAGGCGCGTGTCGTGGTCGGGGTCGAGCCCGCCCGAGGCGAGCCATTCGCGCAGCAGGTAGTTGTGCGAGGAATGCGGGAAGACCACGGCGAGCGTCGGCGGCGGCAGCCCTTCCTCGGCGCGGGCCATCAGGGCGCGGGCGAAGGCCTCGGCGGTCAGGGGCGGGGCGTAGGGCCCGATCGCCCCCGCCAGCGCCGGGGAGAGGACGAAATCGTTGCCGTTGCGCCCGAGGCGGACCGTGACGTCGAGGCGCCGGCGGAGCCCGCCCGCGCCCGCGGCCAGCGCCACGGCCATGGGCGCGAGCAGATGCGCCCCGTCCAGCGCGCCGAAAGCCAGCTTGTCGCGCACCGCCGCCCAGGCCCGCTCGGCCGAGAGCGCGACGCGCACGCCGGAGGCGGCGAAGAGGCCGAGCGCATCGGCGACGACGAGCGGCGCCGCATCGATGAGCGGCACATAGCCGATGCGCAGGCAGGGCGTCGCGGATTCCACCATCGGCGAGAGGTCCGGAAGCGCCTGGCGCTTCGAAAGCGGACCGTCGTTGGACCGCCTGGGGGCTCGATCGATGGAGGCCGGGGCCGGCCACGCCGTTGCGGCAGGCCCGGGCCGCGATGCCGCGGCGCCGCCCTTAGACCACGCCCGCTCGCCGCAAGGAAGCGGAATCCTGCCGAGGAGTTAGGCGTAATTGGCGCTTCGGATCCAATAAAGATCGAATTTTCGCCAAATTGCCTAGAATTCGCGCAGAAACCGCTGCGCCACCTGCACCAGCTTCTCCCCCCGGTCCATCGCCCAGCGCCGCATGGTCCGGTAGGCCTCCTCCTCCGAGAGGCTCCGGCGCTGCATCAGGACGCCCTTGGCCCGCTCGATCACGACCCGCTCGGCGAGGGTCGCCTGCGCCTCCTCGAGCCGCGCGCGCAGCGCCTGATGCGCGCGGAAGCGGCGGATCGCCACCTCGATCACCGGGCGCACGCGGTGCGGCGAGAGGCCCTCGACGACATACGCCGCGACGCCGGCCTCGATCGCCGCCTCGATCTGGTCGGGCTCGCCGCGCGCGGCGAAGACCACCACCGGCCGCGGCTCGTCGCGGTGCAGCGCGCGCATGCTCTCGAGCGCGTCGCGGCCGGGATCGTCGAGGTCGCAGACGATGACCTCGGCCGCCGCCTCGCGCACCTGGCGCGTCAGGTCGGCGGCGTCCGCGGCGACGGCGACGACCACGCAACCGGCCGCTTCCAGCCCGGCCTTCACCGCTGCCGCCCGTTCAGGCTCGTCATCCACCAGCAGAACGCGCAAGGGCCCCCCTCGGACTCAGTGGGTGGCCGCATGGCAGTCGTCTCCGGGCCTTAGGATGGCGGGCACGGGCCCGGAGGGGAAGGGCCCTTGCGTCCGAAGCGGGACGCCATTCCGGTTTCACAACTTATGCGATTAATTTGACCTTGGCATGACCTTAACAGTAACAGAACAGTCTCGATATCGAAAATATAACGCGAGTTCATGCTGGACATCACAACCAAGTGATGGAATGGTTCGGCCATGTCGCATCTCGAACAAGACTGTGTCGCCTCCCCGGCCAGCGTGAGTCTCATGGGCGGAGGCGGCTCCAACCCGCTCCGGATGGCACCGCGCCCCGGCGAGGGGCAGTCCCCGATGCGGTCCAGGCCGCGGATGCCGCTCGCGGAGGAGGCGGCCTGGGCCGCCGGCGCCTTGCCGATCGTCGAGGCGCGGCATGCGGCGCAGGGCGACGGCGTGGGCGGCCGGGACGGCCCGACGGGAGCAGGCCTGCAGGCGGCCGATCCGGCGGAGGAGTCGCCGGAGCCCGCCGATCCCGGCCCGCCCGGGGAGGGGACCGCGCCGACGATCCTCGCCGGAAAGGCGGACGGGGCGGCGCCCGGACCGCTCGCTCCCATTCCTGGGGAGAACGGGCCATCGGGCGTCCTCACCACCGAAGCGCTGGCCGGACCGACCACCGGCCAGTCCGATGGCGGCGCGCCGGCGGCGGCCGAACCGCGTTCCGCGCCTTCCACGGATGGCGCGGTGGCGCCGACCTCCGGTGCCGGCGGTCCGGAGGCGCAGGCGACGCTCGGCGCTCCGCCCGTCCCCGCCGAGGGACCTCGCCCGGGCGTTCCCGACTTCGCGGCCGAGGCGTCGCCCGACCGTGCCCCGGCCGCCGCCGATGGGGCGCCGGCCGATGGGGCGCCAGCCGATGCGGTCGCCGCCCTCGCATCGCCCGTCCTGGCCAGCCCCTTCCACGCGACCGACCTGCCGGCCGGGGGTGGGCATGGCGATCCGGGCAAGGACGCCGAGCACGCGGATTTCGAGGCCCTCGCCGCGATCGCGGACAACCCGCCGGCCGGCTCGGGCGGGCTGTTCACCGCCATTGCCAGCGGCGACTGGTCCGATCCCGCCACCTGGGCGGATGGGCGGGTCCCGACCGTGACCGACGGCTTCGTGGTGATCCCGGAGGGGATCGTGGTCACCTACGACGCGATGGGCACGACGCGCCTCGCCATGGTGCGGGTCGACGGGACCCTGAACTTCGCGACCGACCACGACACCCGCCTGATCGTCGACACGCTGCTGGTGGACACCACCGGCACCCTCACGATCGGCACCCACGACCAGCCGGTCGCCGCCGGCGTGACCGCCGGGATCCATTTCTCCGACAGCCGCTTCATCGACCGCGTCGACCATGTCGCGGGCGATCTCGACAACGACCCGAAGCAGCTCAGCCTCGGCCTGGTCAGCCATGGCGCGGTCGAGATCCACGGCGCCGCGAAGACCGAGCACCTCGAGGTCGCCTCGGCGCCGATGGCCGGGGCCACGACGATCCGCCTCGCCGCCGCGCCGGTGGGCTGGCAGGTCGGCGACACGATCCTGCTGACCGGCACGCACCACGTGGCGCGCGGGTCCGAGGCGATCGACCCGACCAACCCGACGGCCTGGCAGACCGAGGACGAGACCTTCACCATCACCGCCATCAACGGCCGCACCGTCACCCTGGACCACCCGGTCCGCCACGACCACGACACGCCGGGGCCGGAATTCGCCGCCTCGGTCGCCAACCTCACCCGCAACGTGGAATTCCGCTCGCTCCAGCCCGACGACACCGCGACCCGCGGCCACGTCATGCTGATGCACAACGACCACGTGTCGGTGGAGAACGCGGCCTTCATCGATCTCGGGCGGACCGACAAGTCGCGCGACCTCGACGATTTCGAGATGGTCTCCGACACCCGCACCAGCCTCGACACCGACGATCGGCTGACCGAGAACGGGGTGGATGTGAAGGCCGACGCGGCCGACATCACCAATGCGCGCGGGCGCTATCCGCTCCACCTGCATCGCGTGGGCACCGATCCCGGCAGCGTCCCCGCGGAGGTCTCGGGCAATGTCGTGATCGGCTCGCCGGGCTGGGGCCTGGTGCAGCACGACAGCGCCGCCGACCTCACCGACAACGTCGTCTACGGCGCCTTCGGCGCCGGCTTCGTCTCCGAGACCGGGAACGAGACCGGCACCTGGACCAACAACCTCGCCGTGAAGATCCCGGGCCGCGTCCCGGACGGGGAGGAGGATGCCGAGGTCGAGAAGAACCAGTCCTTCAACCACGATTTCGGCATCACCGGCACCGGCTACTGGTTCCAGGGACGGATCCTCGACGCGGTCGGCAACGTCTCGGCCAACACCGGCGGCGCGGGCTTCTTCTACCGCGCCAATGGCGAGGACGACATCGACAGCTTCGCCGACAACCTCGACCGGCCGGAGATCGCGCTCGGCCAGGAGACGATCGAGAACCGGCAGACCCCGCTCGCCCTGTTCCAGGACAATGAGAGCTATGGCGGCGAGTATGGCCTGTTCATCGTCGGGGCCAACACGCCGCGCCTCGGCAATGACGGGCGCAGCGTGATCGACGGCTTCACCGCCTGGGAGTTCGGCTTCACCGGCCTGCGGGTCCAGTACAGCGCGCACTACACGCTGCGCGACCTGACCCTGATCGGCGCCGGCCCGACCGACACCGAGGCACGGCTGGGACTCGTGCTCGGCGTCAGCACCCTCGACATCACCGTGGACGGCGCCGTGATCTCCGGGGTGAACGCCGGCGTCTTCACCGTCGACACCTTCACCGTCGCCACCCAGGCGCTGCTCTGGGGCGCCGCCGACCCGGCGCGCAACGCCGCGATGACCGATTTCGGACATCACTTCGTGGATGTCTTCATCGACCCCGCGGTGAAGACCGGCTTCCGCCCGAACCTGATCGAGGGGCGGCCGGCGCCCATCACCTACGAGGTCATCGACGGCGCGACGCTAGACCCCCACGCGACCCTCTCGGTCCAGCTCGACGACGCCAGCCTCTTCGCCTCGTGGAGCGGCAACGGGCGCACGGGGCCGCGCAGCGCGACCGTGACCGGCACCAAGACCGACCACCTCGGCACGACCCGCTTCCCCCATGCGGAGGAGGCGCTGACCTTCGACGAGGCGGCGATCCAGGACCACCTGGCGGACATCGGCTACCACACGGTCGGCGCCCGGCGCTTCATCCTGGTCGACACCCTGTACTCCGACCGGCTGACCGGCGAGTCCCGGACGCTCACCCACACGATCGAGCTCGATGCCGCGTGGCAGGTCCCGGAGGGCGCGCATGATCTCGGCGCCCTGCCGGACTTCACGACGGCGACCCGGTTCGACGTCCTGGCAAGGACCGATGCCGGTGGCCACCCGGTGCTGGTGCCGACGCCGCGCAGCAACGCGGTCCATTACGCCGCGGGGCTGCGCAACGCGGGCGCGCCCGATGTCGGGCTGACGACCGGCACCTTCCTCGACGAGGCCTTCACCGTGGCCGCGGGCGGCCAGGTCCGGGCCGGCGACGGCGCGGACACGCTCACCGGCGGGGCGGGGCGGGACACCCTGCTCGGCGGGCATGGCGACGATCGGGTCGATGGCGGCGCCGATGATGACCGCCTCTTCGGCGATGCCGGCGACGATGCGATCAAGGGCGGCGTCGGCCTCGACACGCTTGGCGGCGACGAAGGCGACGACGCGCTGCAGGGCGGCGCCGGCGCGGATTCGCTTGATGGCGGTGCCGGGGACGACACCCTTTCGGGCGACGACCCCGCGATCGCGGGCGCGGACACCCTCTCGGGCGGCGCCGGCGCGGATGTCCTGTCGGGTTTCGATGCGAATGACAGCCTCTCGGGCGGGGCGGATGCCGACAGCCTGGATGGCGGCCTCGCCGATGACCTGCTGACCGGCGAAGCCGGGGGCGACAGCCTGGCGGGCGGCGACGGCCGGGACACCCTGCGGGGCGACGAGGATGGCGACACGCTGGCGGGCGGCCTTGCCTCCGACTCGCTGGATGGCGGCGCCGCGAACGACCTCGTCCAGGGCGGGGAGGGGGGCGACACGATCCTCGGCGGCGCGGGCGCGGATACCCTCGAGGGTGGCGGCGGCGACGACCGGATCGATGGCGGGGACGGGACCGACACCGTGCGCTACGCCGGCGCCACCGCCGGGGTCGCCGTGTCGCTCGCCCTCGGCTCGGCGGGCGCGGGCGCAGGGGCGGACACGCTGCTCGGGCTCGAGGGCCTCGAGGGCTCGGCCTTCGCCGACACGCTGACCGGCGGGGCCACGCCGGAGAGCCTTCTGGGCGGCGCCGGCGACGACTGGATCGAAGGCGGCCTCGGCAATGACTGGATCGAGGGCGGCGCCGGGACCGACACCGCGCGCTATGCCGGGGCGACGGCCGGCGTCGCCGTCTCGCTCGATCGCCAGGGCGCCAACCAGTACACCCGCTCCGCCGGTCTCGACGCGCTCTTCGGCTTCGAGGCGCTGGAAGGCTCGGCCTTCGCCGACACCCTGGCCGGCGCCGCGACGGCGGACACGCTGACCGGCGCGGGCGGCGATGATTCGCTCGACGGGGCGGCGGGGGCGGACCTGCTCGCCGGCGGTCTCGGCGCGGATCTCCTGCTCGGCGGCGATGGCGCGGATACGCTGCGCGGCGAGGCCGCGAACGACCGGCTGGAGGGCGGGCTGGGCAATGACCGGCTCGAGGGCGGCGACGGCATCGACACGATCCGCTACGGCGCCGCCGCGGGGGCGGTCGTGGCGAGCCTTGCCCTGGGCGGCGGGGGCACCGCGACGGGCGCTGCCGGGACCGACACGCTCCTTGGCGCCGAATCGCTCGAGGGCTCGACCTTCGCCGACACGCTCGGCAGCGATGCCGGCAGCCACTCGCTGGCCGGCGCCGACGGGGACGACCGGCTGGAGGACCGTGGCGGCACCGATGTGCTCGATGGCGGCGCCGGAACCGACCTTGTCAGCTACGCCCTGGCGGGCGCCGCCGTCACTGTCTCCCTCATCATCCGGGGAGCCCAGGCGACCGGGGGCGGCGGGACCGACACGCTGCTGGTGATCGAGGGGCTGGAGGGCTCGGCCTTCGCCGACACCCTGGCCGGCAACCTGCTGGCCAACACGCTGCTCGGCGGCGGCGGGGCGGATTCGCTCACGGCCGGCGACGGGCCCGACACCATCGAGGCCGGCGATGGCGATGACAGCGTGGTCGGCGGGCTGGGCGACGACTCTCTCAGCGGCGGCGCCGGCATCGACACCCTGATCTATCTCGGCGCCATCGCCGGCGTCTCCGTCTCGCTCGGCCTCCAGGGGATCGCGCAGGCGACCGGCGGCGCGGGCATCGACCGGGCCAGCGGCTTCGAGGCGGTCATCGGCACGGGCTATGGCGACACCCTGACCGGCAGCACGGGCCACAACCGGATCGAGGGCGGCGGCGGGGACGACCGGCTGTCGGGCGGCCTCGGCAACGACACTCTCATCGGCGGGCTCGGGACGGACAGCCTCACGGGCGGCGCGGGCGCCGACACCTTCCTCTTCGCCCCGATCTCGGGCATCAAGCGCATCACCGACTTCACCGACCAGGATGCCCTGTCCTTCGAAGGCTTCGGCCAGGGCTTCAACACCGTCGCCGAGATCCTGGCGACCGGCCGCGAGCAGTCCGGCCCGCAGGGAACCGAGACGATGCTGCGGATCGTCAGCCCCGGCTCGACCGTGCCGACCTCGATCATCCTCGAGGGGGTGCGGCTGGCCAGCCTCGACGCGTCGGATTTCGGCCTGATCTCACCCTGAGGGGCCGGCCGTCGGGTCGCGGGCTCGGCTGGCCGGGACCGGGCCGGCACGCCAGAATGCGCCCGGCATCAAGGACGGGAGTGCGGGTATGGCACGCATCGGCTTCATCGGCCTCGGCAACATGGGCGGGCCCATGGCGCGCAACCTGGTCAAGGCGGGGCATGAGGTCACGGTCTTCGATCTCTCGGCCGCAGCCATGGGGGCCGTGCCCGGCGCAGCCCACGCCGCCAGCGCCAGCGAGGCCGCGACGGGCCGCGAGGTGGTCGTGACCATGCTGCCCGCGGGCCGGCATGTGCGCGAGGTCGTGCTGGGCCCGGGGGGCAATGCGGGCGGGGCGGCGGCGGCGAGCGACCCGGGGACGCTCTTCATCGACTGCTCGACCATCGATGTCGCCACCGCCAAGGACGTCGCCGCGCGCGCCGGCCGCCCGGTGGTGGATGCGCCCGTCTCGGGCGGCACGATGGGCGCGGAGAACGCGACGCTGACCTTCATGGTCGGCGGCGAGAAGGAGGCGTTCGATGCCGCCGAGCCCATCCTGAAGGCCATGGGCAAGGCCATCGTGCATTGCGGCGCGGCGGGGGCGGGGCAGTCGGTCAAGGCCTGCAACAACATGATGCTGGCGGCCAGCATGCTGGTCTGCGCCGAATCCTTCGCGATGGTCGAGGGCCTCGGGATCGATCCGCAGAAGCTGTTCGACGTAGTCTCGAAGAGCACGGGCCAGTCCTTCGCGCTGACCGGCTACTGCCCCTGGCCGGGCATGGTGCCGACCAGCCCCGCCAATCGCGGCTACGCGCCCGGCTTCGCCGCGGCGCTGATGCTGAAGGATCTCGGCCTGGCGCAGGAGGCGGCGCGGGATGCCGGGATCGCGGCGCCGGTCGGGGCGAAGGCGCTCGAGCTCTTCCGCCGCTACGTCGAGGAGAAGGGCATGGGGGGCAAGGATTTCTCCGGCATCATCGAGATGGTGCGCGGCAAGGTCTGACCGTCAGGGCGCGATCTCGGGGTAGAGCATCCCCGACAGTGCCATCGACATCCGCCGCCGCATCGGCGGCAGGGCGCGGGCCAGGCGGAAGCCCGCGGCCCGCAGCAGCCTGGGCGCGGGGCCGGGGCGGGTCATCAGGCGCGTGGCGAAATCGGTCGCGTGCAGCACGCCGCGCGCGACCCGGTGGCGCTCCGCGGCCCAGGCATCGACCGCCGCCGGATCGCCCTGCGCCAGCGTCGCGGCCAGCGACCACGCATCCTGGATGCCGAGATTCATCCCCTGCCCGCCGGCCGGCGAATGGATATGCGCCGCATCGCCGGCCAGCAGCACATGGCCGTGGCGATAGGCCTCGACCTGGCGGCGGCTGATGCGGAAGGCGCTGAACCAGCGCAGGTCGGAGAATTGCGCGCCGGGCGTGGCGAAGGGCTCGAGGGTCGGCGCCTCGGGCACGGGGGAGCCCTCGGGCAGCAGGGCGATGGCGCGCCAGATCCCCTCCGGCCCGGGAAAGAGGGCCAGCAGCCGATCGGCGGCGGGCCAGATATGGATCCGGTCGGGCGACGGACCCTCGATCCGGCAATCGGCCAGCAGAGCCTGCTGCGGATATTGCGCGCCGTCGAACTCCGCCTTCAGCGCGTGCCGGACCGGGCTGTGCGCACCGTCGCAGCCGACGATCCAGTCGGCCTCGGCGAACTCCCCGCGACCATCGGGGTGGCGCAGCCAGGCGCCCTGCCCTTCGAGTCCCTGGAAGGTGACCCGGCGCTCCGGCGCCGCGCCGGCCTCGATCAGCAGCCGCTCGGTCTCCGATTGCGGTAGCAGGACGACCGGCGGGAAGCGCGGATGCACAGGCATCAGGTCCAGCTCGCGCAGCGTCCCCCCGGCTTCGTGGACCGCGACCCCCAGGATGCGGTGCGCCTCCGCCAGGAAGCGGTCGGCAAGACCCAGGCGCTCCATCACCTCGAGCGTGCGGGCCTGCACGCCGAGCGCCTTCGACCAGGGCGTGCGCTCCGGCGCTTCCTCGACCAGGCGGCAGAAGATTCCGCGTCGGCGCAAGGCCAGCGCCAAGGTCAGACCGGTCGGGCCCGCGCCGATGACCAGCACCCGCATGCCGTGTTCCTGGCCCTGCCCCTGGAGTTCGCTCATGCGATGGATACTACGCGAAGCCGGCTGAACGAACAGTTCCCGACATCACCGCGCCGTCAGTCGCGCCAGCGCCGGTGCTGCCAGAGCCATTGGCCCGGATGCTCGCGGATCCAGCCCTCGACGATCCGGTTCAGCAGGGCGGTCGCGGCCTCGACATCCACCCTGCCATCCGCGCCGCGGGGCAGGTCGATCGCCTCGGTCAGCTCCAGCCGGAAGCCGCGGCCGTCCTGCGTGCGGATGGCGCGCGCGCCGTGCACGGGGCAGTCGATCCGCCGCGCGATGCGGGCGAGCAGCGGGTTCGAGGAGGCGGGGCGGCCGAAGAAGGGCACGCGCGGGCCGCGGCCGAAGCGCTGGTCGATCAGCATCCCGACATGCAGCCCCTCATCCGCGGCCTCCAGCAGCCGCAGCGGCGCCATGGGACCGGCGGCGATCAGGCGGCCCATCAGGCTCGTCCGCAGCCGCTCGATGTCGCGCGCGATGATCGGGTTGTTCGGCGTGCGGTAGAGCACGGCGGAGGCGAGGCCGTGCTTCGCCGCGGCGACCGCCGGCAGCTCCCAATTCGCCAGATGCGCGGCGAAGATCAGCGCGGGCTTCCCGTCCTCGGCCAGGGCGACGTAGCGGGCGATGGTCTCGCGGCTCGCCCGGATGCGGGCCTTCGGGTTGTCCGGGTTCTCCGGGTCGAAATCCCAGATCCGGTCCATGTGGACGTATTCGCAGGCGGTGCGGCCGAGATTGTCCCAGGCCTCGCGCGCGATGCGCCGGTGCTCGGAATCGGGCAGGTCGGGGAAGGCGTGGCGGAGATTGTCGAGGGCCACGCGGTGCACCGGCAGCAGCGGCCCGAGGCTGCGCGTGACCGCGGCGCCCGCGGCGGAGGCAGTGTCGGAGCCGAGGAGGCGGATGGCACCAACACCCAGCTTCACCGCGATATATGCGAGAGAATCAACCGCCCCCATGATGCCGCCGCGCAATAGTTTCAGTTTCTTTGCCACGCAGACGCCTCGATCCAATAAGGGTTGAGCGAACTATGTCTGAGGGCCTACGATCTCTACATGTCTAGCCGAGTGTTGGGGGTTTCAAGTGAGAAGCGGCGCAATCCTAGCGATATCCATGGTTTTAGCAAATTGTGGGAGCGGACCCGAGAGCGACAAATATATCGTCTCTAATGACCCTTATTCCAATAGTCGGCTTGGAGAGATTAATTCTTCTGATGATAGACAGGTGGTTCGCCAAGCGTCACATTTACTGCGTCATGAATTTTGGATCAAGCTTGATGCAGAAGGGATCATACCGACCTATAGCGCATTTGAGGAAGCTCAAATTATGATCGAGAATGCGGTGGTTGATGCCTATAAGCGCGGCAAGGATTCTGAAATTTACATCATAATACTAAAAGAAAATCTTCTTATTTTGGCAGATCGCATTAATCAAGCTGCGCGATCTGCGCGAAAGCAGGGACAGATTGGACAAAATCTTACAGCGATCGATATATCTGCTTTAAATGGCGAGGTGGAAGTTGAGTTTCGAAATGCTTCTCCGCGGATACTGCACCCTGACCGCGTCATGAGAAGCCAGAGGGATGATAGAGGTCCACCGCGCCCACGAATGTCTCAAATAGATAAGTCCGATCAATTTTCTGGAATGACGAATACAAGTCGTCTATTGGAGATAACGCGCTTCGGTATCCGTCTTTGTCCGCCGCCTCCGTTATGGCCGTTCTGCGGTGATGACCAATGACTGAAATCTCCGATCAAGAAATAGTTTCAAAAACAAATGATGTTAAAAAAGACAATGAGCCGTTGGCGGACAATGGGGCGTTGGCGGACAACTTGATATTCTCTTACTGCCTAGATGCAGTGGCGTGGTCTGCCACCATCGCAACAATCGCTGCTGGTTTCGTTGCGGCGCGTAGCGATCAAGAATTTCATTGGTCGGAATCTTTACTGCTGTCTTCATTATTTCTATTGTATTTTATTTCAGTGATCAGCGGAATGCTTGTGCTTTCTTACATGATTGGGTCTCGTTTAGAAAATTCTCGACACAAGACAATCGGAAGAGAATATCCAGCGCCATATATTTTCGACGGGAGAAGATTTGTGCGCAAATGCGCGCGAGTTCAATTTCTGTCTTTTTTGTTAGCTTTTGTTATTACAACTGCATATGCATTAGTCCATGTGTGGTGAATTCCTTCCGGTATTGGTGGAGTATTATAAGATTCATTAAAATTACTTGACCCGTTCAAAGCGTGACCACGATCTTCCCGAAGACCCGCCGCGATTCCAGCCGCGCCAGCGCCTCCGGGAAGGCCTCGAGCGGCGCGACGGTGTCGAGCACCGGGCGGATGCCGCGCGCCATGGTCGCAAGCCCGCTCGCGGTGCGCGCGATCGGCGCGCCGAAGCTCCCCTGGATCCGGAGCTGGCGCTGGAACAGCATCATCAGGTTGGTCTCGGCCGAGACGCCGCTGGTGGAGCCGCAGGTCACCAGCCGCCCGCCCATGCACAAGCTGAGCAGGGAGCCGGACCAGGTCGTCGCGCCGACATGCTCGAACACCACGTCGACGCCGCGCTTCTTCGTCACGCGCCGTGCCACGCTCTCGAACCGGTCGGTGGTGTAGTTCACCACGTGGTCGGCGCCGAGCAGCTCGCGCGCCTTGGCACATTTCTCGTCGTCGCCGGCGGTCGCGATCACCGTGCAGCCCATCGACTTGGCGATGCGCACGGCGACGGTGCCGATGCCCGACCCCGCGGCCTGCACCAGGATCGTCTCCCCGGGCTCGAGGCGCGCATTGTCGAACAGCATGTGCTCGACGGTCGAGAAGGTGATGCCGGCGCAGGCGGCGTCGTTGGTCTCGACGCCGTCCGGGACGGGCACCAGCAGCCGCGCCTGGACGTTCTTGATCTCCTGCGCGAAGCCGTCCACGTGGAAGCCCTGCACGCCGGCCACGTTCTCGCAGAGATTGTCGCGCCCCTCGCGGCAGAAGCGGCAATGGCCACAGGTGATGGCGCCATAGGGCACGGCGCGCTGGCCCACGGTCCAGCCGGCGACGCCCTCGCCGAGGGCGACGACCTCGCCGACCGCCTCGGCGCCCACGGTCAGCGGCAGGTTGCGCTTGGCGAAGGCCATGCCGCGCCAGCCCCAGACATCGATGTGGTTCAGCGCGACGGCGCGCATGCGCAGCTGCACCTCGCCCGGGCCGGGTGGCGGCGGCGGCTCCATCTCGACCAGCCGCGTGTCACGATCCCCGAACAGGCGGAGGGCACGCATGGTCTGGCGGGCCGATTCAGACCTCCGCGCTGCAAGAGGCGCTCCGGTCATCGGACCGCTCCGGGTGCCGCCCCCAGCACCAGGCAGACATTCTGCCCGCCGAAGCCGAAGCTGTTGGACAGCACCCGCCGCACCGTCGCCTTGCGCGCCTCGTTCGGCACCACGTCGAGCGGGATCGCCGGATCCGGCGTCGCGTGGTTGATCGTCGGCGGCAGCACCTGGTCGCGGATGGCGAGAAGGCTGAACACCGCCTCCACCGCCCCGGCCGCCGACAGCGTGTGCCCGATCATCGACTTGTTGGAGGAGATCGGCGGCGTGCTGCCTTCGCCGAACACGGCGAGCATGCCGAGTGTCTCCATCTTGTCGTTCTCGGGCGTGCCGGTGCCATGCGCGTTCACGTAGTCGATCTCGCCCGGAATCAGCCCCGCATCCGCGATCGCCGCGCGCATCGCGCCGATGATCGCTGCGCCATCCGGGTTGGACCGCGTGCGGTGGAAGCTGTCGGCGCGTTCCCCGCAGCCCAGCACTAGGCCGAGGACCGTCGCGCCGCGGGCCAGCGCGCCCTCCAGGCTCTCCAGCACCAGCGCCGCCGCGCCCTCGCTCATCACGAAGCCCTCGCGCGTCTTGTCGAAGGGGCGGGAGGCGCGCTCCGGCTCCTCGTTGCGCGTGGACAGCGCCGAGAGCAGGGAGAAGCGGATCAGCGCCTCCGGCTGCACGCTGCCCTCGGCGCCGATCGCCAGCGCCGCCGCGGCCTCGCCGCGCTGGATCGCCTCGACGGCGAGCTGGATCGAGGAGGCGCCGGTGGCGCAGGCCGTGGTGATCGAGACCGGCGCGCCCTTCGTGCCGAAGCGGTCGGCCAGCCGCTCGCCGATGCCGCCATAGAGGAATCCCTCGAACAGGTCGGCCCGCCCGGCGGCGACGGCGGCCAGGTCGGCGTAGCGCAGCGCGCCCTCGCCCTGGTTGTCGCAGCGCCGCGCCAGGTCGAAGCGCTGCGGCCATTCGATCTCGACCGGCGGCATGCCGAGGCAGAGCGGCCCCGGAAAGTCGCCCGCCGGCAGGCCCGCCATCGCCACCGCCTCGGTCGCGGCGTGCAGGGCCATGCGCTCCACCCGCTCGGGCGAGGAGAAGGGGGTTTCCCGCCCCGCCTCCTCCGGCAGATCGACCTGGCCCGCGATGGTGGTCTTCAGGTGGTCGGTCGGGAAGCGGGTGATGCGGCGGATGCCGGAGCGGCCGGCCAGCAGCCCCTCCCAGCTCGCGGCGACGCCGAGGCCGAGCGGCGTCACCAGCCCGATGCCGGTCACCGCGACGATCGGGCGGCCGAGATGGTCGCGTGTCGGGATGCTCATCGTCTCAGCCCTCCGCGCCGACCGGCTCGAGCAGCGCCAGCGCCTCGCCGCGCCAGACGCCGAAGCCGGTGACCAGCGCCTGCGGCACATGGCCCTCGGCGATCGCGAGCGCGGCCAGCGCCAGGTTGGTCGGGAAGGCGGCCTCGACCGCATGGCCGAACAGGTCGCCGGTGGTGCGCACGGGGCCCTGGGGCGTGCCCTGGTCGCGCAGCCAGCCGAGGAAGGCGGTCTCCGCCGCCGTCGGGCCGGCGACGCCCGTCGCGCCCGACAGCACCGCATGGCCGGGGCGCAGCATCGGCAGCAGCGGGGCGGCCAGCGCCCGGGCCGATTCCTCCGCCGTGTCCGCGCCGCGCCGTCGCGCCGCGCCGCTCCGCACCTGCGCGATCCGCGCCAGGCCCTTCGCGCCGCGGGCGGTCGCATGCGCCGCCGTCTCCAGCACCAGGAAGGCGGAGGCGCTGCCCGCGACCATGCCGCCGCCCCGCGCCTGCCGCGCCGCGACCGGTGCCCAGGGCCCGCGCCACAGCGCATCGCCCGCGGCATAGACCAGTTGCATGTCCCACCGCGCGGCGGTGTAGGCGGCGCCGACGAGCGCGATGCCGCCCCGTCCCTCGGCCAGCCGCGCCGCGGCGATGCGCACCGCCTCGGCCGACGCGCCCTCCTCCCCCATCAGGGTGCGGGAGGAGCCCGTGACGCCGTGCACGATGGAGATGTTGCCGGCGAGCAGGTTGGAGAGCTGCGCCAGGAACAGGGTCGGGCGCAGCCCGCCGGCCAGCATCTCGTTCAGCCTCCGCGCGGCCTCGGCGGCCGGCAGGCGCGCCAGGGCGCCCGCCACCTGCTCGTCCAGCGCGACATCCCGCTCGCCGCCGCCGGCGGCGACGACCAGGTGCGTGTCGGCCGCGAGCGGCTTCGCCCCGGCATCGTCCAGCGCCAGCCCGGCGGCGTAGGTGCCCAGGCGCTGCCAGGGCTCCATCTGCCGCTGGTCGCCCTTCTTCGGGATCTGCCGGTCGAGGTCGAGCGGGGGAAGCGGATGGACGGGGAAGGGGGCGCAGGCGGCCTCCTCCAGCACCGGCGCGGGGGCCGGGTCGGCGAGCAGCGCCGCCAGGTTCGGCGCCCGCCCCTCGCCGAGCGAGGTGACGAGGCCGATTCCGGTGATCCACACCGGCGCGGCTGCGTGAGGGTCGGGCATGTCCGGGGAACTCCGGCCGTGGCGGCCTAGGATGGCATGGCGGGGCGATTCGCGCCGCTCATGGGGGGACGGCGAGCCCGATCCGCGCCGCCTGCGCGCGCATCGCCTGGGCGAGCTCGAGCGCCGGGAAGTCCAGGATGCGGAGCGTCATCTCGGCATCGGCGATCCGCTTCCCCGCGACCGCGATCGAGGCCGCGGTGACCGCGTAGCCCGACCCCTCGTGCAGCAGCCGCGCCTCGACGGCGAGCCGCGTGCCGGGGCCGACGAAGCTGCGCATCTTCCCCTCGCGCAGCTTGGCCAGGAAGGGCATGCGGGCGAAGCCCATGCGGTGCAGCAGAAGGTAGCCGCTGGCCTGGGCCATGGTCTCGATCAGCAGCACGCCGGGCACCAGGGGATAGCCGGGGAAATGGCCCTCGAAGACCGGGCTCGCCTCCGGCACCACGGCCTCGGCCGCCAGCTGCGCATCCTCGACCGCGGTGACGCGGTCGATCATCTGGAAATATTCGAGTCGCATCGGCTCCGCCCGGAACGGCGCGGCCTGCGCGGCGCGGCCTAGGCGGCGCCCTTGGCCGCGACCAGCTCCTCGATCCGCGTGGCCAGGTTCTTCATCACGAAGTACTGCTCGGCCGGCGCCTTCCCGTCATTGACTTCCTGCGTCCAGGTCTCGACCGGAACCTTGATTCCGAAGGCCTTGTCGATGGCGAAGACGATGTCGAGGAAGTCGAGGCTGTCGATGCCGAGGTCGTTGATCACGTGGCTGTCCGGCGTGATCTTGTCGCGCTCGACGTCGCTGGTCTCGGCAATGATGTCGGCGATGCGGTCGAACGCCGAGGCGGACATGGCGGGACTCCGGGCGCGAAGGGGCTGGGGGAGGGCGGGTGTGGCGCCAAAGGGGGGGCTTGGCAAGCGCGCGGCGGTCCCGGCCGGCCTGCGCGGGACCGCTGGTGCCCCCGGGGAGATTCGAACTCCCACGCCTTGCGGCCGCGGATTTTGAGTCCGCCGCGTCTACCGTTCCGCCACAGGGGCCAGCCCGGGCTTCCCTAGGGCAGATCGCGTCCGGATGGAATCATCGGAACGCCTGGCGGTGCCCCGCAGGCGAGGGTCCGGGGCGCCGATCGCCTGCCGGCGCCGGATCCCCACGCCCGCGCCGCCGCGACCCGCTCACGTTTGCGGGAAGGTTCGGCTCGATCCGGCCCCGCCGGTCCATGCTGCGCGCCATGGATCCGGGCACCAACCACCACCTCCTCCTGCCACCGCCTCCGCGGCGGCCAGACCTGCAGCCGATCGCGCGCGCGGCGCTGCTGCTGGATTTCGACGGGACCCTCGTCGAGATCGCCGAGCGGCCGGATGCGGTGCGCGTCCCGCCCGAGCTGCCCGGGCAGCTCGAGGCGCTGGCGCGCCGCCTCGACGGTGCGCTCGCCGTGGTCAGCGGCCGGCCGCTCCGCGACCTCGACGCCTTCCTGCCGGGGTCCCTCGCCAAGGCCGGGGAGCATGGCGCCGCCATCCGCCTCGACCCGGCCGGGCCGCCCGAGGCCACCGCCCTCCCGGTCCCGCCGGCGCATTGGCGCCAGCGCGCCGAGGCCTGGCGCGCCCGCCATCCCGGCACCCTGGTCGAGGACAAGTCGCACGGCTTCGTGCTGCACCACCGCCAGGCGGCGAAGGAGGCCGGGGAGGCCGCCCACGCCCTTCTCGCCGCCCTGATCGCCGAGGCGCCGGAGGGCTTCGCCCTGCTCGAGGCGCATTGCGCCTGGGAGATCCGGCCGCGCGGTCCCTCCAAGGCCAGCGCGGTCCGGCGGATCATGCGGGAACCCGGCTTCGCCGGGCGCGTACCGTTGTTCATCGGCGACGACGTGACGGATGAGGAAGGGATGCAGGCCGCGCGGGATTTGGGAGGGTTCGGACTTCGCCTCCAGGACGCCTTCGGCAGCCCGGCCGCGTTGCGCGCCTGGCTGGCCGAGGCGCTGGGAGCGCCCGGGGCACGGCCCCGGGAACCGGGGGGGGTGGCCCGATGAGTCCCGCCCGCCTGGTCATCGTCGCCAACCGGGTTCCCAATCCGCGGGAGCGCGGGGTGACCGCGGGCGGCCTGGCCGTGGCGTTGCGCGAGGCCATCGCCCGGCGCGAGGCGCTCTGGTTCGGCTGGAGCGGCGAGACGGCGGAGGAGACCCCGTCCGAGCCACGCGTGGTCCGGCAGGGGCCGCTGCTGACGCTCGCCACGCTCGACCTCGGGGAGGAGGATTACAAGCGCTACTACCAGGGCTTCGCCAATGCGACGCTCTGGCCGACCTTGCACTACCGGCTCGGCCTCGCGCAGTTCTCGCGCGACGACTACGCCGGCTATCGCCGCGTGAACCAGGCCTTCGCCGGGACCCTCGCGCCGTTGCTGCGTCCGGACGATCTGGTCTGGGTGCATGATTTCCATCTCTTCCCCTTCGGCGCTTCGCTGCGCGCGCGGGGGTGCCGCCACCGCATCGGCTTCTTCCTGCACGTGCCCTTTCCGCCCGGCGACCTGCTGGCCGCCCTGCCGCGGGCGGAGGAGCTGCTGGCCGACCTCGCCGCCTATGACGTGATCGGCGTCCAGACGGCGCAGGACGCGGCGAACCTGCGGACGGCGCTCGCCGCCCTCGGCCATGCGGAGGCGGCGGGACGGGTCGAGGCGCACCCGATCGGCATCGATGGCGAGGCCTTCGCGCAGATGGCCGCCCGCGCGGTGGCCGCGCCCGAGGCCGTGCGGCTGCGCGAGAGCCTGGTCGGACGGGCGCTGGCGATCGGCGTCGACCGGCTCGACTACACCAAGGGGCTGCCGCAGCGCTTCTGCGGCTTCGGCCAGCTGCTCGACCGCTTCCCGGCGCAGCGCGGGCGGCTGAGCTACCTCCAGGTCGCCCCGGTGTCGCGCGGCGACGTCGCGCAGTACCGCGCGCTGCGCCGCGAGCTCGACGAATGGGTCGGGCGGATCAACGGCGAGCACGCCGACCCGGACTGGACCCCGCTGCGCTACATGACCCGCGTCGTGGCGCGCCCGACCGTCGCGGGCTTCATGCGGGTGGCGCGGATCGGCCTGGTGACGCCGCTGCGCGACGGGATGAACCTCGTGGCCAAGGAGTATGTGGCGGCGCAGGATCCGGAGGATCCGGGCGCGCTGGTGCTCTCGCGCTTCGCCGGCGCCGCGCCGCAGCTCGAGGGCGCGCTGCTGGTCAACCCGCTCGACCCGGACGAGATCGCGGAGGCGCTGGACCAGGCGCTCTCCATGCCGCGCGAGGAGCGGCTGGCGCGCTGGCGCCCGATGATGGCCGCGGTGCGGGCGGGCAGCGCGCGCGACTGGTGCCGCGGCTTCCTCCAGGCGCTGGAAGGCCGCGGCCCGCGCGAGGGGATGCCGCGGGAGGCGGCGGCCTGAGGCCGGCGCCGCCGCCTTCCCGCCTGGGCGATCCGGTCGCGCCGCGTCAGGTCATCGGCACCGCGACGTGCCGGGCATAGGCCGGGCGGGTCAGCAGCCGCTCATACCAGGCGCGCACGCGCGGCAGCTCGGCGCGCGGGATCGGCAGCGAATACCAGCGGTGCAGGAAGCCGCCGAGCGCCATGTCGGCGATCGAGAACGCCCCCGCCGGGTGGTCCCGCCCAGCGAGCTGGCTCTCGAGCATGCCCCAGAGCCGGTCAGCCTGCGGGATCGCCTTCGCCACCGCATCCATGTCCCGCTCGGCTTCCGGCGTGCGCACGAAGGTCCAGAACAGCACGCGCATCGGCTCGTTCATCGAGGCG
Organism: uncultured Acetobacteraceae bacterium; assembly: GCA_964564645.1. Classification (GTDB taxonomy): domain Bacteria; phylum Pseudomonadota; class Alphaproteobacteria; order Acetobacterales; family Acetobacteraceae; genus CAZMCV01. Next base: position 7,415 of record CAZMCV010000004.1, on the reverse strand, counting down.
AGCGTCCAGTCCATCCAGCGCTCGACATCCGCCCGCGCCTCCGGCGCCTCCGGGTAGAAGGCGTTGCCGCCCGGCTGGGTGCGGCAGAGGTAGCGGAGGATCGTGTTGCTCTCCCACAGCGAATAGCCGTTCGGCATCACGAGGGTCGGCACGGTCGCGTTCGGGTTCATCGCCGCGTAGTCGGGGTCCTTCGTCCGCCCGAAGGCGCCGCCGGCCTCGACGCGCTGGAAGGGGACGGCCAGCTCGTCGAGCAGCCAGAGGGCCTTCATGACGTTGACCGAGCTGGCGCGGCCCCAGAGGGTGATCATGCGAAGGCTCCTTCAGCCGAGCGGCAGGGCGATGTGGGTGCGGAAGCCGGCATGCTTCGCCTTCAGCCGCTCATACCAGGCGGCCAGCGCGGGCATCGGCGCGCCGCGGTCGATCTCCATCGCCATCCAGCGATGCAGGTAGGGGCCGAGGGCGATGTCGGCGACGGTCAGCGCGTCGCCGCAGAGATAGGCGCGCCCATCGGCCAGCTCGCCCTCGACCATGCGCCAGAGCCCCTCCGCCTCGGTCCGCGCGCGGCCGATCGCGGCCATGTCGCGCTGCGGCGCCGGCGTGCGGATGAGCGACAGGAACAGCATGCCCATGGGCGGCCCGAGATGGGCGAGCTGCCAGTCCATCCAGCGCTCGACCCTGGCCCGCGCGCGCGCATCGCCGGGATAGACCGCATGGCCCGGCGCCCGCGTCGCGGCGAGGTAGCGGAGGATGGTGTTGCTCTCCCAGAGCGAGAACCCGCCCTCCTCCTCGAGCGTCGGCACCCGCGCATTGGGGTTCATCGCCAGGTAGTCGGATTCCTTGACCCGGCCGAAGGCGCCGCCCGCATCCAGGCGCTCCGGCGCGAGGCCGAGCTCCTCGCAGAGCCAGAGCACCTTCATCACGTTGCTCGACTTGGTGTGGCCCCAGATCCGCAGCATGGCTTCCTCCCCGCTCGCCCCTCGGCGCGCGAGCCTACTCCGGGCCCCGCGCCGCTCGCCAGGGGCACCGGCCGCGCCCGCCCGGGCCACGGGGTTGCGCGCCGCGGCGGGCCGGGCGCAGAAGGGGGGCGCCATGCCGGCCCGTTCCGCCGCCCTCGCCATCGCCCTGCTCGCCGCCGCCGCGCCGCTCTTCGCGATCGGCAGCGAGGGGTGGTTCGGCCTCGCGCCCTGCGAGCTCTGCCTCTGGCAGCGCTGGCCCTATGCGCTGGCGACGGGCCTGGCGCTGACCGCCGCGCTGCTGCCGGGGGGGATGGGACGGCGGGTCTTCCTCGGCCTGGCCGGGCTCGCGGTGCTGGGGTCGGGTGCGATCGCGGCCTTCCATCTCGGCGTGGAATGGGGGTGGTGGCCCTCGCCGCTGCCGGGCTGCCAGGCGCCGCGGATCGTGCCGGGGGCATCGGTCGACGATCTGCTGCGCGCCCTGGCGCCGGCGCCGACCAAGCCCTGCGACGCGCCGACCTACCTCATCGCCTGGCTGCCGCTCTCGATGGCCGGGATGAATCTCCTCTTCGCGCTTGGCCTCGGCAGCTTCGCCCTCATCTCCGCATGGTGGCAGGGCGGCGAGGATCGGGCGCCGGCCTGACCGCGGCGACGAGGCCAGGGCGAACCGGGGCCAGGGCAACCGAGACCCGGGCAACCGGGGCCCGAGCGACGAGGACGGAACGACGAGGATGACCGAGGGCGCCGCCAGCACGCAGCACGGCACGGGCCGCCGCACCGGGGAAGGCCGCCTGCCCGGCGACCCGACGCCGCGGCAGATGGTCGAGCGGATCATCCGCGTCGACCATGCCGGGGAGTACGGGGCGAAGCGGATCTATCAGGGCCAGCTCGCCGTGCTGCGCGGCACGAAATGGGAGGGCCTGATCCGCCACATGCAGGCGCAGGAGCAGGCGCATCTCGACAGCTTCGCGCGGCGCATCGCCGAGCGCCGGGTGCGCCCGACCGCGCTTCTGCCCTTCTGGCATGTCGCGGGATTCGCCCTCGGCGCGGGGACGGCCATGCTCGGCCGCCGCGCGGCCATGGCCTGCACCGTCGCGGTCGAGGAGGCGATCGACGAGCACTACGCGGCCCAGGAACAGGCGCTCGGCGAGGACGAGGCGGCGCTGAAGGCCGACATCGCCCGCTTCCGCGCCGAGGAGCTCGAGCACCGCGACATCGGCCTCGCGCATGAGGCGGAGCAGGCGCCCGCCTACCGGCTGCTCTCGACGGTGATCAAGGCCGGGTGCAAGCTGGCGATCAGGGTCAGCGAGCGGGTCTGAGGGTTTGCGAGAGACCGCCCGTCGGCCCCGATCCGGAAGGGCACTGCCCGACGACCCCCGAGGGCATGCTTCCGGGACTGCGATGTCCGGGGACGCGCTGAGGAGGCCGGCGGCATGAGCGAGACGATCACGACCCCGCCCTTGCCCGAGGCCGATGCCGCGACCTCGGCCTCGGTGAAGGACTGGCTGGCCCGCTTCGCCCATTGCGTGCGCGAGGTGGACTACGCCAGCGCCACCCCCTTCTGGCACGAGGCGATCGTGATCTTCGGCACCTACCAGGAATTGATCCGCAGCCGGCAGGCCTGGATCGACCAGCAATGGGACAATGTCTGGCCGCGCACGGCGGATTTCGCCTTCGACCTCGACAACACCCTGGTCCTCGCCTCGCCGGATGGGGCGATGGCGGTTGCGGTGACGCCCTGGACCAGCACCGGCTTCCACCCGGACGGCACGCCCTTCCCGCGGCCGGGGCGGGCGACGATCGTGCTGGCGCGGCAGCCGGGGGGGGGCTGGCTCGGCGTGCATTCGCACATGTCGCTGCAGCGCGGCGTGCCGCAGGACAGCCACGGCAGGCGGCCGGTCAAGGCGCGCTGAGAGCGGGTGTATCGACCCCGCATCCGTGATTCCCTGTCTGGGCCGAGAATTTGTGAAAGAATGCCCGTCAGCCCCGGGGCTGGTGGGTGTTCTGCAATGATTCGAACGGGCGTTCTCTCGCAGATCCGATTTCTTCACACGCCCTGAGCGGGCTGCGGACCGGCCGCCCTTCAGATCCGCTCCCAGAGCTGGCTCTCCTCCTCCAGCCGGCTCTGCTCCTGCCCCTGGAAGTCGCCGCGCGACACGATGCCGAGGACCCGCCCTTCCTCCACCACCGGCAGGTGGCGGAATCCGGCATCCCGCATCAGCCGGAGCGCCTCGATGGCTCGCGCGCCGGGCCCGAGCGTCTCCGGATTCCGGGTCATCGCCTCGGCGAGGCGCGTGCGGCCGGGATCGCGCCCCTCGGCCAGCATGCGGCAGATCGCGTCGCGCCCGGTGAAGATGCCGAGCAGCCGCCCCGCCTCGTCGGTGACCAGCACGGCGCCGATGCGGTGGCTGCGCATGGCCGCGCAGGCCTCCTGCACCGTCTGGTCGGGGCGCATCGTGACGGGTTGGCGACGCAGGATGACCTCCTGCATGGTCCGCGGTTCCATGGCGTCCCTGTCCCTCACTGGTGGGATTATGACAGTTCGAGGTTGATCGGGGAGCCTCCGCCCCCGGCGCCGCGGCGGCCTTGATTTGCCGCAATCCGGGCCCGGGAGGCCGTTCACATCCGCTTGTTGCGATGCTGCCGGCATGGCCCGGGCGGGCGGGGGCCGGGCTCGCCGTGGCGCTCCCTGTCGGGTCGATCATGAAAATTCGGCAAATCGGCCGCTCTCGCTGGACGCTTCACCGCAACGTGTGTCACAGTTAGTTGACGGTCACATCTGTCAATGCTCGAGAACATGTGTTCGACAGATGGCAGAGGCCGAGGGAGCGGAGGGTGTCCCCAACCCAGGCCATGCGACCGATCCGAGGAGGAGGACACCCGACGCGGCAAGCCGCCGTCGGCTCCGGGCAACCCAACGTGCGGGTCAAGCACGTAACCTGAGCAAAACCAAAAGGAGGAAGTAACGTGGCTGACGAACCAGAAAAGGTTTTTCAAACGGGCCTGACCCTTCGTGAAGCAGAGGCTCTGCACAAGTACCTCATCGACGGAACCCGCATCTTCGGGCTGATCGCCCTGCTGGCGCACATCCTCGCCTATTCTCTGAGCCCCTGGGGCAAGTAGGAGACACCGCGATGTACAATGCTCGGATGTGGCTGGTGGTGAAGCCAACGGTCGGCGTGCCGCTGTTCTTCGCCGGCGTGGCGCTGACCTCGCTCGCGGTGCACACGGCGGTGCTGACCAACACCACCTGGTTCCCGGAATTCCTCAACGGCAAGGGCCGCACCGCGGTCGCGACCGCGACCCCGGCCGGGACCCCGCCCGGCGGCACCGCCAACGCCGTCGCCGCGGCGCAATCCGCCCTGGCGAGCGGCCAGATGGGCCTGTCCTCGATCTCGGTGAACCTGGTCCCGAAATAGCGGCAGGCCCGGCAGGCGCGCGGATGTCGGGGAGCCTTCCCTCTTCCCGCGCGACCCCGCGTCCCGATCGCGTGCGGGCGGGCCCGGCCCGGCCGCACCACCCCCTCCCTCCCGCCCGGCGCGCCCGCCGACCGCGCCAGGGGCTCATCGCCGCCACGGGCCGACCATGACCTCGATCACCCGCCGGATCGCCGCGACCTGGATCTCGCTTGGGCCGCGCTGGATGCCCTTCGCGGATGCGGCAAGCCCCGAGCTGCCGCTGTCCCGCCTGCTCCGGCTGTCGCTGTTCCAGGCCTCGGTCGGCATGGCGCTGGTGCTGCTGGTCGGCACCCTGAACCGGGTGATGATCGTCGAGCTCGGCGTCAGCGCCTCCCTCGTCGCCATCATGCTGGCCCTGCCGCTGGTCTTCGCGCCGCTGCGCGCCGTGATCGGCTTCCGGTCGGACGTGCACCGCTCGGCCCTCGGCTGGCGGCGGGTGCCCTTCATCTGGATGGGCACGCTGATCCAGTTCGGCGGCCTCGCCATCATGCCCTTCGCCCTGCTGGTCCTGGCCGGGGAGGGCGAATCGCGCGAGATGGCGCCGCTCTGGCTCGGCCATGTCGCGGCCGGCATCGCCTTCCTGCTCGTCGGCGCCGGGCTGCACACCACCCAGACCGTCGGGCTCGCCCTGGCGACCGATCTCGCCCCGCCTGAGGCGCGGCCGAAGGTCGTCGGCCTGATGTATGTGATGCTGCTCGTCGGCATGATCGTCAGCGCCCTGGTCTTCGGCCGGCTGCTCGAGGAGTTCACCCCCGGCAAGCTGATCCAGGTGATCCAGGGATCGGCTGTCGCCACCATGGCGCTGAACCTCGTGGCACTCTGGAAGCAGGAGGCGCGGAACCCCGCTCTCGCCGCCGAGACCGGCCAGCCCCAGCCCGATTTCCGCGACACCTGGGCCCGCTTCGTCGCCCGGCCCGGCGCGCGGCGACGCCTCGCGGCGATCGGCCTCGGCACCATGGCCTTCGGCATGCAGGACGTCCTCCTCGAGCCCTATGGCGGCGAGGTGCTGGGCCTGCCGGTCTCGGCGACCACGGCGCTGACCGCGACCCTGGCCGGCGGCGGGCTGGTCGGCTTCGCCTGGGCCTCGCGCGTGCTCAGCCGCGGCGCCGATCCGTTCCGGATGGCCGCCGCGGGCGCCGCGGTCGGGCTGCCCGGCTTCGCCCTGGTGATGCTGGCCGCCCCGCTCGGCGCGCCCTCGGTCTTCGTGCTCGGCGTGCTGGTCATCGGCTTCGGCGGCGGCCTGTTCGGCCATGGCACGCTGACCGCGACCATGGCCCATGCGCCGGAGGAGCAGGCCGGGCTGGCGCTCGGCGCCTGGGGCGCCGTGCAGGCGACGGCCGCGGGCAGCGCCATGGCGCTCGGCGGCGTGCTGCGGGACCTGGCGAACCTCGTCGCCGGGGCGGATGGAAGCGGCGCGGCGACCGGCTACCTGGTCGTCTACGCGATCGAGATCGTCCTGCTGGTCGCGGCGCTGGCGACGCTTCGGCCGCTGCTGCTCCGCGGGGCAAGGGCGGTGGCCGCCTGAAGGGGACGGGGCGGCGCGCGGCGGGAAATGGGGCGTTGCGTCCCAGCTTGGGCCCAGGGCGAAATCGGGCCGGTCAAGGGTGGAGGAGGTCAGTCGATGGGCGATGCCCTGATCATGATCGCGGTCCTGGCGATTGGCGTGTGGTTCGGTTACAATGTGGCGCAGGCGCCGGGCGAGGGCTTCCGCGAGCGCCTGCGCAATTTTTTCGGTCTGAGCCGCCTCGATTCGAGGTAGCTTCAAGCCCCGGCGGCGGCCCCGGCCGGCTGGTGCCGCGGGGCCGCGCCCGGCTCAGCGCAGAGTGGTGACGGCGGCGGGCAGGCCCAGCTCGTCGCCCGCCCGCGCCTGCCGCGCGCCGAGCAGCGCCGCCGAGCGCCGCCGGACGAAGGCGCCGATGTCGTCGGCCGTCGGCGCCAGGCTCGGCAGCCAGGGCCCGGCCATCAGGATGTCGCCATGCCCGATGCCGCGATAGAGGCGCGCCTCGGCCTCCTGGCCCGTGCCGCGCGCCGCCTCGGCCAGGCGCGTGGAATTGCCGGGATCGACCGTCAGGTCCCAGGTGCCGGCCAGCAGCAGGATCGGCGGGCCGTCCGGCGCGAGATGGCGGGACGCCAGGATGACCCCCCGATCCGGTGAGGGCCCGAAGATCGGCCGCATGATCCGGTGTTCGAACAGCTCCGGCTCATAGACGCCGGAGACGCCGATCAGCCCGGCCGGCGGTTCCTCCGCCCGGGCCGCCTGCTGCCAGCGCCGGTCGAGCCCGATCAGCAGCGCCATGGTGGCGCCCGTCGAATGCCCGGCGAGGAACACCAGCCGGGGGTCGCTGCCGAGCGCGCGCGCATGGCGCTCCGCCCAGGCGAAGGCCGCCGCGCCATCCTCGAGGAAGGCGGGGAAGCCGACCTCCGGGTAGAGCCGGTAGTCGGGGACCACCACCAGCGCCCCGCGTGCCGCCAGATCCTCGGGCAGCGTGCTGCTCGTCGGATCCTCCTTGGCGCCGACCGTCCAGAGGCCGCCATAGAAGTAGACGATCAGCGGGCGCGGCGCGTCATCCCGGGCGGCCAGGGGTTGCGGACGGTAGAGGTCCAGCCGGTGCCGCGGCCCCTCGCCATAGGGGATGTCGCGTTCGATCCGGTAGGTGCCCTGGCTTGGCGCGATCACGGTGCGAGGGCCGCAGCCGCCGGACGCGGCCGCCGCCAGGGTGGCGGCCAGGAGCAGGGCCCGGCGCGGGAAGCGGGGCGCCGCCGGGGCGGCGCCGTTCTTGATTTGTGACATCGAAATAGATTTTTGACGCCTGATCGATGGAGGATCAACCCATGCGATCGGAGGGGTGGAGGAAATTCGCGCCTGGGGTGGGGTGGGGGCCAGCGACCCCGCGGGGCGGTGTAGGGGGGCGTGGGGGGGCTGGTAGTGGCGGGGGGGTTGCGCCCGGCGGGCCTGGGGCAGCTCGACCAGCACGATGATGTACGGGCCCTGGTCGGCCAGTGC
>CAZMCV010000003.1:0-60305 GCA_964564645.1 uncultured Acetobacteraceae bacterium | reverse complement strand
GCCTGACCGGCGCGCTACGCCGGCCCCTCCGGCGCGCGACCCGCGCCCGGCACGCCCCGGGCCTGCGCCAGCGGCCGCGCCACCGCCTCGCCCGGACGCAGCAGCCCGCGGGCGAAGGCATGGACCGCGCGGTCGAGCACGGTCACCCGGTCGAGCTCGGCCCGATCCGCCTCGGTCAGCGCGGGGCGCGGCTCGGGCCCGACGAGGTCGGCGCGCGCCTCCTCGGCGGTGTTGAGCCGGGGCGGCTCCGGGGTCGCGGGCGGCGCCAGGCCGAGATCGGCGGCGACGGCCGCATGGGCCGCGCCGAGCCCCGCCTCGGTGAAGCCGACCAGCGCGAAGCCCATCAGCGCCTCGCGGGCGCCGGACAGCGTCTCCGCCGGGGTGATCGGCCGCTCCCGCCCCGCCCGGTCGGCGATCATCCAGCCGCCGGGCCGGGGGAAGATCAGGCCGACGAGCTCGCGCGCCATCGCGTTGTCGACCGCGTTCGCCACCTCGGGCGCGGTGGAGCGGAGGAAGCTGGCGAGGTCCGGCGCCGCCCGTGCCGCGGCCGGTCCCGGCGCGGGGGCGGGGAAGGAGAAGCCGATGCGGCGCCAGAACCGCCAGAGCGAGACGATCCGCTCCACCGGGTCGCGCAGGAGGGTCATGCGGTAGGCGGGCGGGGGGATCCGCCGGATCTCGTCCATGCGGAAATGGCCGGAGAAGAAGCGCCACCGGCCGAGCTCGGCGTCGCTGTAGCGATAGAGCTCGGCGAAGCGGGTGGGGCAGGTCTCCTCCGCGGTGAAGGCCGGCTGGAGGAGGTGGTGCAGGCTGGTCCCGCCGGTCTTCGGGATGTGCATGAAGACGAGGCGTGGCGGCGCGGCGGCTTGCGGTCCGGTCGGGTCGGCCAAGATCGGGGTCCTCTCGGCGGCGCCGGCCGCCGGACGGTCCGGGCGCGGGCGGACCCGGCCCATAGCGCCTGATCGGCCGGGGCGGAATCGCCTCGGGGGTTCGATCCGCCGCCCACCTCGGGGCCGCCCCCGTCGCCGGGCAGGCAGGGGAGGCGGTGCGCGCCCGGGTCTTTACAAACCGTCCGGCCGGTATAGTTGAGGGTCATGAACCATGCCTTCACCCCGGCCCCGACGCCCGTCCCGGGCACCCCGCCGGCGGATGCGCGCACCCGCATCCTGGATGCGGCCGAGACGATCGTCCGCGCCCGCGGGGTCGCCGCCCTGACGCTCGAGGCGGCGGCGCGCGAGGCCGGCGTCTCCAAGGGCGGGCTGCTCTACCACTTCGCCTCGAAGGAGGCGCTGCTGACCGGGCTGCTGCAGCGCCTCGCGGCCTTCATCGCCGAGGATTTCGAGGCCGGAATCGCCGCCCAGCCGGCCGGGCCCGGCCGCGTGGCGCGCGCCTCCCTCGCCTGGGCGCTCGGCGGGTCGCCGGCCGAGATCGACGAGCGCTGCGAGCGCGCCGCGGCGGTCTTCCTCGCCGCCTTCCACCACGATCCCGCGCTGCTCGACCCGATCCGCGCCGTGGTGGCGCGCATCAAGGACGAGATCGAGGCGGATGGGCTGCCGCCCGGCCATGGGCTGGCGGTGATGGCCGCCGGCGACGGGCTGTTCATGGCCCGCATCTTCGGCCTCTACACGCTGTCGGCGGCGGAACGGGCAGCCGTGCATGGCGCCGTCTCGCGGCTGATCGAGGGGCTGCCGGAACGATGATGCCGGGGCTGCGCCTTCTCCTCCTCGCCGCCGCGCTGGTCACCGCGGCCGGCGGTGGCGTCGCCCTCTGGGGCCGGGGCGGCGGGGAGGTCGGGGCGACGCGCCTGGCCGCCGCCGCCGCGCAGGCCCAGCCCGCCTCTGCTCCGGCCCCCTCTGCGCCCATCGGGGTCGGCGCGCTCGGCCGGGTCGAGCCCGCCTCCCGCGTGCGCAAGCTGAGCCAGCCCGGCGGCTTCGCGGTCAACCGGGTCGATCGCCTGCTGGTCGCCGAGGGGGACCGGGTCGAGGCGGGCCAGCTTCTCGCCGTGCTCGCCGATGCCGCGCAGAAGGACGCGCTGGTGGCGCAGGCCGGGGCGGCGCTGGCCGAGGCGCGCGCAAACCTCGCCAAGGTCCGTGCCGCCGGGCGGCCGAGCGAGGTCGCCGCCCAGCGCGCGCGCATCGAGAACCTCGCCTTGCTGGAGGCGATCAACCGCCGCGACGCCGAGCGCGCGGAGCGCCTCGTCCCCTCGGGCGCCGGCGCCGTCGCCGCCGCCGACCGCGCCCGCATCGCCGCCGCCCGCGCCGCCGCCGAGAAGGCGGAGGCGGAGGCGCAGCTCGAGACCCTGCTGCGCCCGCGCCCCGAGGATGTGGCGCTGGCCGAGGCGCAGGTGGCGCGCGCCGAGGCCGAGCTGGCCCGCACGCGGGCCGATGCGGCGCTGGCGCGCGTCACGGCGCCGATCGCCGGGACGGTCCTGCGGATCTATGCGCGCCCCGGCGACCTGGTGGGGAGCGACGGGCTGCTCGACCTCGCCGATCTCGGGGCGCTCGACGTGGTGGCCGATGTCTATGAGACCGACCTGCCCCGGCTGCGCGTCGGCGCCCCGGCCGAGGTGGTCGTGCCGGGCGAGCCGCGCCGCTTCGCCGCGACCGTGCGCGAGATCGGCTGGACGGTCCGGCGCGTCACCCTCGCCGGCGCCGACCCCGTGGCCGCGACGGATGCGCGCACCGTCGAGGTGCGGCTGACCCTCTCCGAGGAGGCGCGGCAGGCGCTGGAGCGGCGGACCAACATGCAGGTCCAGGTGGCGATCCGGCCGTGAGACCCGAGCGATGCAGGACGCCCCGATGAGCGAGGTGCTGGCCCGCCAGGGCACGCCGGCGAAGCCCGGCCTGCTGCCCTGGGCGCCCGAGCGCGCGGCGGAGGAGGCGGCGAGGCCCGCGCCGGCGCCCGCGCCCGAGGCGCCGCGGCGGCGGCTGCGCCCGCTGGCCGCGCTCTTCCTGCCGCTCCGCCTCGCCTGGCGGCAGCTGCGGGCGGAGAAGGCGCGGCTGGCCGCGGCGATCGCCGGGGTGATGTTCGCCTGCGTGCTGGTCTTCATGCAGCTCGGCTTCCGCGCGGCGCTGTTCGACAGCGCGACGGCGCTGCTGCAATCCTTCCGCGCCGACCTGTTCGTCATGCACCCGCTGACGCTGGTCAGCTTCCGGCCCGAGACGCTGCCGCGCATCCGCGCCTCGCAGGCGCTGGCGCTGCCGGAGGTGCAGGCCTCCGTCCCCGTCTACCTGGCGCAGGCGACCTGGCGGAACCCCGAGACCGGCGCGCGCCGGCCGATCCAGCTCGTCGGCTTCGACGTGGAGGCGGGGGTGATGGACTTCCCCGGCCTCGCCCCGCTGGTCGAGGCGCTGAAGCGGCCCGACACCGTCGCCTTCGACCAGCGCTCCCGGCCCGAATTCGGCGACGTGGCGGCGCGGCTGCGCGCGGAGGGGCCGTTCGAGGCGCAGATCGGCAACCGGCGGATGGAGGTGATTGGGCTGGTCGAGATCGGCCCGTCCTTCGGCGCCGACGGCAATGTCGTGATGAGCGAGACCAACTTCCGCCGCGTGGTGAAGGAAAGGCTGGTCTCGCAGATCGACCTCGTCGCGATCCGCGTCGCGCCCGGCACCGATCTCGATGCCGCGAAGGCGCGGCTGTCCGCCGTGCTGCCGCCCGACACGGTGGTGCTGACCCAGGCCGAGCTGGTGGCGTGGGAACGGCGCTACTGGGAGGAGGCGACGCCGATCGGCTTCATCTTCGCCTTCGGCAGCCTGATGGGCCTCGTCGTCGGCATGGTCATCGTCTACCAGATCCTGTTCAGCGACATCGCCAGCCATCTGCGCGAATACGCGACCCTGAAGGCGATGGGCTATTCCAACCTCTATCTGGCGCGCGCGGTGCTGTCGGCGGCGGCGCTGCTGGCGGTGCTGGGCTTCCTGCCCGGCCTCGCCTTGTCCTCGGTGCTGTACGACGTGGTGGGCAAGGGCACCTTCCTGCCGCTGCAGATGGAGGCGGGGCGTGCGACCGGCGTGTTCCTGATGATCTTCGCGATGTGCGCCCTGGCCGGAATGCTGGCCATGCGCAAGCTGCGCGACGCCAACCCGGCGGACATGTTCTGATGGACGCGCCGGTGCTGCTGGAGGGCGTCACCTACGCCTATGGCAAGGGCGAGCTGGCGCGGCCGGTGCTGCGCGACGTCGACCTGCGCGTCGATCCCGGCGAGATCGTGCTGCTGACCGGGCCGTCGGGCAGCGGCAAGACCACCCTGCTGACCCTGATCGGCGCGCTGCGCGCGATGCAGCAGGGGCGCTGCAGGGTGCTGGGGGAGGAATTGTCGGACGCGTCGGAGCGCATCCGCGTGCGGCTGCGCCGGCGCATCGGCTTCATCTTCCAGAACCACAACCTGCTGGGGTTCCTGACGGCGCGGCAGAACGTGGCCATGGCGCTCGAGCTCGACCCGGCGACGCAGGAGCGCGGGCGCCTGGCGCGTGCCGGCGCGATCCTGGAGGCGGTGGGGCTGGCCGAGCGCGCCGATGCGCGGCCCGACCAGATGTCGGGCGGGCAGCGCCAGCGCGTGGCGGTGGCGCGCGCGCTGGTCGGCTCACCCGGCCTGGTGCTGGCCGACGAGCCGACCGCCGCGCTCGACCGCGCCTCGGGCGCCGAGGTGGTGCGGCTGCTGCGCGGCCTGGCCAAGGAGCGCGGCGTGCCGATCCTGATGGTCACGCACGACCCGCGCATCCTCGACATCGCCGACCGGATCGTGGCCATGGAGGATGGGCGGATCGTCGACGCGCCCGGCGCGCCGCCGCCGCCCATCGCCGTGCGGGCCGGCCACGCCGCCGCCGGCACGGTCGATCCGGCGGCCTGACCGCCGGCGGGGACGGCGGGTCGCGAGACGATCCGCAACAACCACGACACATGGCCGCAACGCCCCGCGCGCAAGGAGTGGCGCGCGGGGGTGCCGCGCCATTCGGCCGGACGCGCCTCGCCTGCCAGGAGGTCCGATGCCGCCGACGCCCCACGAACCGGCCCCGCCCGGGGAGGAGACCCTCGGCCGAAGGGCCGCGACGCTTGCGCTGGTGCTGCTCGCGGGCTGCGGCGCCGCGCCGAAGCCGCTCACCGACCGGGGGGCGGCGCTGTCCGAGCCGCTCGCCCATGGGGGCCTCGCCATCCTGACGCCGACCGCGAGCTTCGGGCGCGAGGAGGATCGCCAGCCCCTCGCCCTGAGCATCGCCGCCGAGATCGCCGAGCGGCGCCCGGAGCTCCGCCTCGTGCCGCTGGCGGCGACGCTGTCGGCGGTGAACGCGGCGGGCCTCTCGGAACGCTACGGCCGGATGTACGCGCTCTACCGCGAGACCGGGCTGTTCGAGCGCGACGCGCTGCGCGCCGTTGGCATGGCGGTCGGCTGCCGCTACCTGATGCAGGTCAAGCTGGCGAGCTTCGACCAGAGCCGCAGCCCGCGCTTCGCCTATTTCGGCGTGACCCTGCTGCAGAGCCAGGCGGCGACGACGCGCCTCTTCATCCAGATCTGGGACAGCATCGAGGGGAAGATCGTATGGGAACGCTCGGCCGAGGCGGTGTCGCGGGGGCTGTCGGTGCGGGAGCGCTCGATCGCGCTGCCGGTCGCGGTGCGGGACGCCGCCGGCGACCTGCTCTCGGGGCTGCCGGCATGACCGGCATGGCGCGGCGCCCCGGCGCCCTGGCGCTGGTCCTGCTCGCCGCGCTGTCGGGGCCGGCGGCGGCGCAATCGGGGTCCGCGAACGAGGCGCAGGCCGCGGCGCGGCGCGCCTGCCGCGGCGATTTCCAGCGGCTCTGCCAGGGCGTGCAGCCCGGGGGCGGGCGCCCGCTGCGCTGCCTGGAGGAGCACAGGGCGGAGCTTGGCCCCGATTGCCGGACCGCGCTCGACGCCGCGAAGCAGGCCGGCGGTCGGCCCGGGGGCTGATCGGCCCGCCCTGGCATTGACACCCGAGCCATGGCCCGGTGACCATCGCGGCAAGCCGATCAGGGGTGGCATCATGTCAATGCGAGGGATTCTTGCCGCGGCCGCGCTCGCCTGCGCGACGCTCTTCGCGCAGGTGGCGCCCGCCGCCGCGCAGCAGACGCTGGAGGCGGTGAAGGCCCGCGGCCAGCTGGCCTGCGGCATCCATACCGGCATCGCCGGCTTCGCGCTGCCCGACAGCCGCGGCACCTGGCAGGGCTTCGACGTCGAGCTGTGCCGCGGGCTGGCGGTCGCGATCTTCAACGATCCGTCGAAGGTGCGCTTCCTCCCGCTGTCGTCCTCGACGCGCTTCACCGCGCTCGGCGCGGGCGAGATCGACGTGCTGTTCCGCACCTCGACCCAGACCATGCTGCGCGACACGACCCTCGGCCTGCGGCACGTCACCACCTATTTCTATGACGGCCACGGCTTCATGGTGCGCGCCAGCAGCGGCGTGAAGAAGGTGGCCGAGATGGACGGCGCCACCATCTGCCTGATCCAGGGCACGACCAACGAGCAGGTGACGGCGGATTACTTCCGCTCCATCGGCAAGCGCTTCCAGCCGGTGCTGTTCGAGCGCACGGACCAGGCCGTGGCCGCGCTGATCGCCGGGCGCTGCGACAGCTTCGGCACCGATGCCTCGCAGCTCGCCGGCGCGCGCTCCTCCATGCAGACCCCGGGCGAGTGGACGATCCTGCCGGAGCGCTTCAGCAAGGAGCCCTACGGCGCCTATATCCGCCGCGACGACGCGCAGTGGTACGACGTGATCCGCTGGTACACCACGGCGGTGATCGAGGCCGAGGAGCAGGGCATCACCAAGGCCAATGCCGAGGAGATGCGCAAGACCAGCGTGAACCCGAACACGCGCCGCCTGCTCGGCGTGACGCCGGAGCTCGGCCAGTCGCTGAAGCTCGATCCGCTCTGGGCCTACAACGTGATCCGGGCGATCGGGAATTACGGCGAGATCTACGACCGCACGATGGGCCCGAAGACGCCGGTGGCGCTGGAGCGGGGCCCCAATGAGCTGTGGACCCGCGGCGGGCTGCTCTACGCGCTGCCCATGCGGTGACGGGCCGCGGCCCGGGCGGCCCGCGGGCGGCCCGGGCCGGGGTGAAGCGGCGGCGCTACAGCACCGCCAGGCGCGGGATGGGCACGGCGAAGCGCCCGCCCCATTCCCGCACCGCCGCCATCTGCCGCATCACCTCGTCGCGGATGTTCCAGGGCAGGATCAGCACGATGTCCGGCTTCCCGGCCAGGATCGCCTCCGGCGCGCGGATCGGGATGCGCGTGCCCGGCAGCAGCAGACCCTGCTTGTGCGGGCTGCGATCGACCGTATAGGGCAGCAGCTCCGGCCCGACGCCGGCATAGTTCAGCAGGGTGTTGCCCTTGGCCGGCGCGCCATAGCCGACGACGCGCTGCCCGGCCCGGCGGGCGCCAATCAGGAAGTCGAGCAGGGCGCATTTCGTCTCCACCACGCCCTCGGCGAAGCGGCGATAGACCTCCGGCCCGTGCAGCCCGGCCTCGCGCTCGGCCTCGCGCAGCTCGAGGACGGCGCGGGAGACGCTCTCGACCCGCGCATGGTGCCGCACGAAGAGGCGCAGCGACCCGCCATGCGTCGGCAGCTCCTCCACGTCGAACACCGCGAGCCCGTGCTGCCCGAACAGCCGCTCCACCACGAGCAGCGAGAGGTAGGAGAAATGCTCGTGGTAGATCGTGTCGAACTGGTTCTGCGCGATCAGCCGGAGCAGGTGCGGGAACTCGAAGGTGGCGACGCCATCCTCGGCCAGCAGCACGCGGAAGCCTTCGACGAAATCATGCAGGTCGGGGACATGGGCGAGCACGTTGTTCGCCGCCATCAGCGTCGGCGCGGGCGCGGCCGCGCGCAGCCGGGCGGCGGTCGCGGCGCCGAAGAAGGCGACCTCCGTCGGGACGCCGCGCGCCACGGCCTCCTTCGCCACGTTCGCCGCCGGATCGACGCCGAGGACGGGGACGCCGCGCTTCACGAAATGCTGCAGCAGGTAGCCATCGTTGCTGGCGACCTCGACCACCCGCGTGTCCGGCCCGAGGCGGAAGCGCGCGATCATGGCCTCGGCATAGGCCTCCGCATGGCGCACCCAGCCTTCCGTGACCGAGGAGAAGTAGAGGTAGTCGGAGAAGATCGCCTCCGGCGTCTCGAAGGCCGCGAGCTGGACCAGCCGACAGTCGGAGCAGACCAGGGCGTGCAGCGGCCAGAACGGCTCCATCGCCGCGGCGCGGCGCGGGTCGATGAAGCTGTTGGCCAGCGGCGTCATGCCGAGATCGGCGAAGGTCTCGGTCAGCGGCGCGCCGCAGCAGCGGCAGGCGGGCGGCGGCGGCGCCCCATCCCTCGGTTCCGTCATCCCCTGTCCCCCATCCGGACCGGGGGGAGATGACGTCAGACGGCGCCGCCGTCCACGATGAAGGTCTGGGCGGTCACCATCGCGCTGTCATCCGCCGCCAGCCACAGCACCATCCGCGCCAGGTCGGGCGGCATCAGCTTCCGCTTCAGGCATTGCCGCTCGAGCGTCGCCGCCACCGCCTCCGGCGTCGCCCAGAGCGCTTCCTGCCGCTCGGTGAACACCCAGCCCGGCACCACGGTGTTGGAGCGGATGCCATGCGGGCCGAGGTCCCGCGCCAGCCCCCGCGACAGGCCGTGCACGGCGGCCTTGGCGGTGGTGTAGGCCGGCATGCCGCCCTGGGCGCGCATCCAGGAGACGGAGCCGAAATTCACGATCGAGCCGCGCCCGGCTTCCTGCATCATCGGCGCCACCGCCTGGGCGCAGAAGAACATGTGCCGCAGGTTGGTGTGCATCCGCTCGTCCCAGTAGTCGGGCTCCACGGCCGAGAGCCCGTGTCGGTCGTCGCGGGCGGCGTTGTTGACCAGCACGGCGACGGGGCCGAGGCGCCGGCCGACCTCCGCCACCGCGGCGCGGAGCGCGGCGATGTCGCGCAGATCGCAGAACAGGAAGCTGGCGCCGGTGCGCGCCGCCATCGCCTCCCCGCCCGCGCGGTCGAAATCCAGGAAGGCGACGCGCGCGCCCTGGTCGGCGAAATGCTCGACCATGGCGGCGCCGATGCCGCTGGCGCCGCCGGTGATCAGCACCACCCGGTCGCGGAGGCTGGGATAGCGGGCGAAGCCGCTGGTCGTTTCGCTCATGGCGTGTCCTCCTGCGATGCCGCCTGCCTTCAAGACGGGGCGGGCGGGGTAGTTGCGCCGCTAGCCCCGCACGGCCGGCAGCGTGGGCCGCGGGTCGAGCCAGGTCAGGTACCAGGACAGCGAGAAATGCAGGTGCGGCCCCGTCACCCGGCCGGTCGCGCCGATCGCCCCGATCCGCCCGCCGGCGCGCACCGCCTGGCCCTCCGCCACGTCGATCGCCGAGAGATGGGCATAGAGCGTGTTCACCCCATGCCCGTGGTCGAGCACGACCAGCCTTCCGAAGAAGAAGAACTCCTCCGCCAGCGTCACCTGCCCGTCGGCCGCCGCGACCACCGGGGTGCCGGTGGGGCCGGCGATGTCGAGCCCGTAATGCGGCTGGCGCGGCTGGCCGTTCAGCACGCGCTGGCTGCCGAAGACGCCGCTGATCCGCCCCTGCGCCGGCCAGACGAAGCCCTGGGCGAAGCCGGTCCGGCCGGTGTCGAGGGCGCGGATCCGGGCAAGCCTCTCGCGCTCGGCGGTGATGCGCCGCAGCGCCGCCTCGTCCGGCGTCACCTGGGCGGGGGGTAGGCCGGTGATGTGCTGCACGTCCCAGGTGCGCCGCGCGATGGACAGGCGCTGGGTCTCCTCCCGCCCGGCCTGGGTGGCGGCCAGCGTCGCCTCCTGCCCGTGGTCGCGGCCGAAGCCGAAGGCGAACTCCCCGCCCGGGCCGATGCGCAGCGCCCTGCCGTCCAGCGCCAGGCGCCCGCCCGGCACGATCCGCCCCGCGACGAAGCCGCCCTGGGCGAGGCCGGGCGTCGCCGGGTCCAGCAGCGCGGCGCGCGCCGGCACCGGCAGGAGCGCGGGCGCGCCGAGCAGCGCCCGGCGGCCGATCACAGCAGGGCGCCCTGGCTGGGTGGATCCTCGCCCGCGCCGCGCCGCCGCCCCTTCCCGCCATCGGCCGTCGCGGCGATGCGTCCATCGGCGAAGGTCAGGGTCAGGCGCGCGCCGGCCGCCACATCCGCGGCGCGCGGCACCAGCGCCCCGTCGGCCTCCCGCAGCACCAGGGCGAAGCCGCGGTCGAGCACGGCCTGGTAGGACACGCCTTCGAGCCGCGCGCCGAGGCCCGCGAGCCGCGCCCGCTGCTCGCGCAGCAGCGCCTGGACCGGGGCAGGGCTGAGGGCGGCGGCGGCGAGCGCGGTGTGGCGGCGGGCGAGCAGCCGTCGATAGGCCGCCAGCGCCTCGGTCGCGCGCAGCCGGAGCGTCGCGCGATGCGCCGCGATCACCTCCCGCGGGTGGCGCAGGCGGCCGGTGGCCTGGTCGAGCGGCACGCGGCGGCGGCGGATCATCTCCGCCCCGACGCGGCCCAGGCGATCGGCGCGGTCATCCAGGCGCTGGCGCATGGCGCCGAGGATGCCGGGCAGGTCGGGCAGGCCCCTCTCGGCGCGCGACAGGCGGAGCCGCGCGGCATCGATCCGGCCACGGAAGACCTGCGACAGGCGCAGCGCCTTCTGGCGCAGGTCGTCCAGCAGCTCGGCCCGCGACGGCACGGCGAGCTCGGCGGCGGCGGTCGGGGTGGGGGCGCGGCGGTCGGAGGCGAAGTCGATCAGCGTCGTGTCGGTCTCGTGCCCGACGGCGCTGATCAGCGGGATCGGGCTTTCGGCGGCGGCGCGGACCACGATCTCCTCGTTGAAGGCCATCAGGTCCTCGAGGCTGCCGCCGCCGCGCGCTACGATGATCACATCGGGCCTCGGCACGGGTCCGTCCGCGGGCAGCGCCCCAAAGCCGCGGATGGCGGCGGCGATCTGCTCGGCCGCGCCCTGGCCCTGGACCATGACGGGCCAGAGGATCAGGCGGCGGGGGAAGCGGCGGGCGATGGTGGTGCGGATGTCCTGGATGACGGCGCCGCGCTCGGAGGTGACGATGCCGATCACGGCGGGCAGGCGGGGCAGGGGGCGCTTGCGGGATTCCTCGAACAGCCCTTCCGCCAGCAGGCGCTGGCGCAGCTTCTCGATCCGGGCGAGCAGCGCGCCTTCCCCGGCATAGTCCAGCCGGTCGATGACGAGCTGGTACTTGGACCGGTCGGCATAGGTGCCGATGCGGCCGGTGGCGATCACCTCGACGCCGTTCTCCGGCACGACGCCGAGGCGCGGCACGGCGGATTTCCAGATCACCGCCTCGAGCTTCGCGTTCTCGTCCTTGAGCGAGAGATAGATGTGCCCCGAGGGGTAGCGCTTGCACTCCGTGACCTCGCCGCGCACGCGCACCCGGCCGAAGGTCGTCTCCAGCGTCTTGCGGATGGCGCCGGCGATCTCGGAGACGGCGTATTCGGGCACGTTGCCGGCGGCGGGCGCCGACTCGCGGGGCAGGGGCGTGTCCATGCCGGGACCTTATGCTAACCGCCGCCCCGGCGGGAGTGCGGAGGTCGGGCGATGCGGGTGCTGGTGGTCGGCGGCGGCGGGCGGGAGCATGCGCTGTGCTGGGCCATCGCGGCCTCTCCCCTGCTGACGACGCTGTGGTGCGCGCCGGGGAATGCCGGGATCGCCGAGGTCGCGGAATGCGTCCCCATCGGCGCCGAGGACATCCCCCGGCTGGTCGCCTTCGCGCAGGAGAACGCCGTGGACCTGGTGGTGGCCGGGCCCGAGGCGCCGCTGACCCTGGGCCTGGCCGATGCCTGCGAGGCCGCCGGGATCCGCTGCTTCGGGCCGAGCGCCGCGGCCGCGCGGCTCGAGGGCAGCAAGGCCTTCACGAAGGAGGTGGCGGATGCCGCCGGCGCCCCCACCGCGCGCTGGGCCCGCTTCGAGGATCCGGACGCGGCCAGGGCCTATATCCGTGCGCAGGGCGCGCCGATCGTGGTGAAGGCGGATGGGCTGGCCGCCGGCAAGGGCGTGGTGGTGGCGCAGACGGTCGAGGAGGCCGAGGCAGCGGTCGCCGAGATCATGGAGGCGCGGGTCCATGGCGCCGCCGGCGCCAGCGTGGTGATCGAGGAGTGCCTGACCGGGCCCGAGATCTCGCTCTTCGCGCTGTGCGACGGCGAGACCGCGCTGCCGCTCGCCGCCGCACAGGACCACAAGCGGGTCGGCGATGGCGATACCGGCCCTAACACCGGCGGCATGGGCGCCTATTCGCCCCCGCCGATGTTCGACGAGGCCGCGCGCGAGGATGTGATGGCGCGCATCATCCGCCCCGTGCTGGCGGAGATGGCGCGGCGCGGCACGCCCTTCCGTGGCGTGCTCTTCGCCGGGCTGATGCTGACCGATGCGGGGCCGAAGCTGATCGAGTTCAACGTCCGCTTCGGCGATCCGGAATGCCAGGCGCTGATGGTCCGGCTGCGCTCCGACCTGCTGGCGGCGCTGCTGGCCGCCTGCGACGGGGAGTTGCGGCATTTCGACCTGCGCTGGTCGAACGAGGCCTCCCTCGTCGTCGTGATGGCGACGCGGGGCTATCCCGGCGCCTATGGCAAGGGCAGCGCGATCGGCGGGCTGGAGAGGGCGGCCGCCGTGCCGGGGGTGACGGTGTTCCATGCGGGGACGGCGCGCGGGACCGATGGCGGGGTGGTGGCGAGCGGCGGCCGCGTGCTCGGCATCGCCGCCACGGGCCCGACCCTGGCCGCGGCACGCGACGCCGCCTACCGGGCGGTGGACGCCATCGACTGGCCGGAGGGCTTCTGCCGCCGCGACATCGGCTGGCGCGCCCTGCCAGGCTGAACAACGCCGCCCCCACCCCCATCTCCATGGCAGCCCGCAACGCGGGCTGAGCGGCCGAACGGCCGCCGGCGCCAGTGCGCCGAAAGCCAAGCCGGCGGATGCCGGCGCCCGGCGTCTGAGGGCTTCGTAACAATGTCCTGGTCGTTTTCCATCGGCACCGTGAAGGGCACGGTGATCCGGATCCACCTGACCTTCCTGCTGCTCCTCCTCTGGATCGGCGGCACGGGCTATGCGCAGGGCGGCTGGCCGGCGGCGCTGGCCTCCATCGTCTTCATCGCGCTGCTCTTCCTCTGCGTGCTGCTGCACGAGTTCGGGCATGTCTTCGCCGCGCGCCGCTACGGCGTGCAGACGCCGGACATCACCCTGCTGCCGATCGGCGGGGTGGCGCGGCTGGAACGCATCCCCGAGAAGCCGTCGGAGGAGCTCTTCGTCGCCGCGGCCGGGCCGGCGGTGAACGTGGTGATCGCGGCGCTGCTGTTCCTCGTGCTCGGCGGCGTGCCGCCGATGGACGCGGCGGCGGTCGAGAGCCCTGGCCAGGGCATCGTGGAGCGCCTGGCCTGGGTGAACGTGATGCTCGTCGCGTTCAACCTGATCCCGGCCTTCCCGATGGATGGCGGGCGGATGCTGCGCGCGATCCTCGCCTGGCGGATGGGCTATGTGCGGGCGACGCGGATCGCGGCGGGCATCGGCCAGGCGGTCGCCTTCGGCCTCGGCGTGCTCGGCCTGTTCGGCGGCAACCCGCTGCTCGTCTTCATCGCGCTCTTCGTCTACCTGGGCGCGGCGGGTGAATCCCAGGCCGTGCAGATGCGCGATGTGGGCCGTGGCATTCCCGTGCGGGATGCGATGGTCACGCGCTTCGAGGTGCTGTCGCCCTCCGCCCGCATCGCCGATGCCGCGACCTTGCTGATCCAGACGACGCAGCGCGAATTCCCGGTGGTGGATGGCGCGGGGACGCTCCGCGGCGTGCTGACGCGCGACGACATGATCCGCGCGCTGCAGGCGGCCGGCCCCGATTCGCCGGTGCTCGACGCCATGCGCCGCGACATCCCGCTGGTCGACCAGCGCCGGTGCCTCTCGGACGCGATGCAGGCGCTGAACGGCGAGGGCGGCAGCGGCCCGGTGCCGGCCGTGGGCGTGACGGATGCCGCCGGCCGCCTGGTCGGGCTGGTGACGGCGGAGAATGTGGGCGAGCTGATGCTGCTGCACAGCGCGGCGCCCCCCCGCGCCGCGCCGCGCAACCCGTGGAGCAGCCCTTCCGCTAGTTGACCGCCAGCGCCATCACCGCGGTGCAGCCGGCCGGCAGCGGCGCCGCCTGCCAATGCGCGCCGCCATCGAGCGTCCCGTAGACCTCGCCCTTGCGCGTGGCGGCGTAGACCACGCCCGGATCGCTCGGCGAGGGGACGGCCGCCATCATCGTCCCCGAGGGAGTCAGCCCCTCGTCCAGCCGCGTCCAGCTGCGCCCCAGGTCCGGGCTCTTCCACACCGAGCCCGTCGCGCCGTTCGCCGAGGTGGAGAGCGTGGCGATCAGCGTGGTCGGGTCGTGCGGGCTGACGCGGATGTCGCGCCCGTAGGTGATGGGGCTGACCTTGCGCAGCGCCAGGTCCTGCCAGTGCGCGCCATGGTCGTCGCTGCGGAACAGGCCCATGCGCACCGCGGCGAAGGGCGTCTCGGGGGCGGCGGCGCTGATCGCGATGGCGTGGACGTCCAGCATCCCCTCCGCCTCGTGCTTCGTCAGGATGGCGCTCTTCAGGTGCGGCTCGCGCCCGGCCAGGCGGATCAGGTCGTCCGAGCAGTCGGTCCAGCTCTCCCCGCCATCGGTGCTGCGCATCACGCCGCGGACCTCGAGGGCGGCGAAGATCTCCTCCGGCCGGGCGGGGTTGAAGGCGAAGCGCATCACGCGGTTGACGAAGCGGCCCATCTCGGTCGCGTCGGGCAGGCGCGCGCTCGGCGCCTCCGCCCAGGTGCCGCCGCCGTCGCGGCTGACGAACACGCCGAGCGGCGAGGTGCCGACGAAGAGCGTGCGCGGGTCCCGCGGATGCACCGCGATCGCCCAGACCTGCCGGTCGGTGCGCGGGAAGTCGAGCCGCCGCCAGGTGGCGCCCGCATCGGTGCTGGCATAGGGGCCTTCCTGCGTGCCGCAGTAGATCCGCGACCCGTCATGCGGATCGACGGTGATGCAGGGCACGTGGCATTCCGCCGGCAGGCCCGCGGTCACGTGCTGCCACTCCGTCCCGCCCACGGGCATGCGGAACACGCCGCCAAGCGAGCCGGGCGGGGCCTCCATGTTCGCGCCCCCGGGCCAGCGCACCACGCCGGCGAACACCTGTCCTTGCGCCATGATCGTTTCCTCCCGTCCCGTTTCCCGGTCTGCCGGAAGGCTAGCGCGGAAGCCCGCCGGCGGGGAACCGGCGTCAGGTGAGGAAGACGGCGTCGGTCAGGGCCGAGGCCAGCGTTGCCTGCACCACGGCGACGGTCAGGAAGCTCGCCCCGCCCGTCGCGCCGTTGGAATCGACCCGCACCAGCGCATCGGCGCCCGACTGCGTCACCTGCAGGTAGCCCTGCGCGCGGAGCTGCGCCGTGGTGAGCGCCCCGGCCGTCGCGCCGAAGCTGTCGAATAGCGCCGCGAGGTCGATCCGGTCCGCCTGCGCGGGGGCGAAATCCGTGATGAGGTCGGGCGTATAGCGGTTCAGCACCGGCGGGCCGAAGGGCGTGGGGGCGATGTAGTAGTCGGACCGGCTCTCGAAGCGGAACCGGTCGGCGCCGGTGCTGCCGGTCAGGGTATCGGCGCCGGCGCCGCCCACCAGCCAGTCATCGCCCGCCTCGCCCAGCAGGAGGTCGTTTCCGGCCTCGCCGCGCAGCGTGTCGCCCCCCGCACCGCCCCAGCCACGGTCGTTGCCGTTGCCGCCCAGGATCGAATCCTGCCCGTCCTGGCCGAGCAGCTCGTCATTCCCATCGGCGCCCAGCAGCGTGTCGTTCCCCGCCTCGCCGCGCGCGGAATCGTTGTCGAGGCCGCCATCCAGCCGGTCGTTGCCGTCGCCGCCATAGAGATGGTCGGCACCCGCGTCGCCCTGCGCCTGGTCGTCCCCGGCCCCGGCCAGGATCACATCATTGCCCGCGCCGCCGAGCATCGTGTCGTTCCCGACCCCGTCATCGGCCAGGACATCGCTGCCATCGCCGCCGAGCAGGCTGTCATTGCCAGGCCCGCCCTGCAGCGCGTCGCTGTCCGCGTCGCCCGACAGCGTGTCGTTGCCATCCCCGCCGAACAGGTCGTCCGAGCCGCCGAGGCCGATGAGCCGGTCGTCGCCGGCATCGCCGTACAGCTCGTCGTTCAGCGCGCCGCCGGTCAGCGTGTCGTTGCGATCATGGCCATGCATGCGCGACGCCGTCGTGGCGGACCAGGCGGTCAGCGGATCGGCACCATCGGAGCCGATGGACCAGGCGACGCGGCTGTCCTCCGCGCCCGCCGCGCCCCCAGGGGAAAGGATGGCGATGGTCTCCTCGACCAGGGCCAATCCGACGCGACGGTCCGGCTCGATGATGATCTCCCCATTGGGGACGGGTCGGCTCGGCGAGTCGAAATAGACCCGGAACATGGCGGTGCCGATCCCGTTGTGGCCGGCGGCGACGAGGTAGAGATGGCCATCGGCGCCGATCGCAAGCCCTGCCATCCCGTCGAGCGGATACCCATCCGGCAGCGCGCTGCTGATGGGGAGCGTCCCCCGCATGTCGCCAAGCGGGATCGACTCGTGCAGCAGGCCCGTGGCGAGGTTCCAGGAGGTCAGCCCGAACTCGACGAGCCTGGCCACGGAGGGCCTGGTGGTCAGCGACCACAGCTCGCCGTTGAACACGACCGTGTCGCCGAAGGGTCGCCCGGCGCTGCGCGGGTCGCCGGGCGTGACGCCCAGGTCGAAGCTCGTCACCTCCCGCCCCATCGTGTCGAACTCGAACATCCCGCCACTGATGCCGGCCGTCGCGAAGATCCGGCCATCGGGCGAGAAGGTGAGCCCGGTCAGCGGAAAGGGCTGGTTGGTCGGGAAACTGGCCAGCACCTGCCCCGTGGCGGGGTCGAGCCGGAACAGGTCCTGGCCGAGGGGGCCACCCACCGCCCAGAGGCTGCCATCCGGCGCGAAGGCGATGTCGTTGACCCGGACGGCCAGGACGGAGACGGGTGTGTACCCGCCGTCGTTCAGCTCATCCCAGGCGAGGAGCTGCGATCCATCGGTCACGTAGACCAGGCTGCCTGTCGTCACGATCCTTGCCCCCGGCGCCCGTGTGTCAGCTCGCGAACCAAACACAGGGCCTTCTGCCGGGCAAGGCACGCGTCGAATGGAGTGTGCGCCATGGCACGCGCTCCGGCGGGCCTTGGCGGCGTCCCGCCCGGCCCGCGATACTGGCCCCGATCCTCGCCGGGAGACCGCTCCGCATGCCTCGCCTGACCCGCCGTTCCGCCCTCGCCCTCGCCGCCACGCCCCTGCTCGCCCACCCCGCTTCGGCCCAGGCCGGCTTCCCGAACCGCCCGATCCGGCTGATCGTGCCCTGGCCGCCGGGCGGCTCGGCCGACACGCAGTTCCGCATGCTGGGCGAGCTCGCCACCAAGAAGCTCGGCCAGCCGGTGGTGGTGGAGAACCGGCCGGGCGCCACGGGCACGCTCGGCGTCGCCACCATGGCGCAGGAGGCGCGGGGCGATGGCTACCTGCTCGGCCAGATGCCGGTCACCGCCTTCCGCCTGCCGGTGATGCGCAGCCGCCCGGGCTGGGATCCGATCAAGGACTTCACCTACGTCATCCACCTGACCGGCTACCTCTTCGGCGTGGTGGTGCGCGCCGACAGCCCGTGGAAGACCTGGGAGGAGTTCCTCGCGCACGCCAAGGCCAATCCGGGCAAGGTCAGCTACGGCACGCCCGGCGTCGGCAGCACGCTGCACATCACGATGGAGCGCATCGCGGAGCAGCGCGGGATCGAGTTCCTGCACGCCCCCTTCCGCGGCGGCGCCGACACCAGCCAGGCCCTGCTCTCGGGCGCGATCGACGCGCAGGCCGACAGCACCGGCTGGGCACCGCTGGTCGATGACGGCAAGTTCCGCCTGCTGGTCACCTGGGGCGCGGAGCGGGCCAAGCGCTATCCGGACGTGCCGACCTTGAAGGAGAGCGGCATCGACATCGTCTCGGCCTCTCCCTACGGGATCACGGGCCCGAAGAACATCGACCCCGGCGTGGTGCGCGCGCTGCACGACGCCTTCAAGGAGGCGCTGTTCGACCCCGCCCATGTCGCGGTGCTGCAGCGCTACGACATGCCGGTGATCTACATGGGCAGCGCGGACTACGCCGCCTTCGCCCGCGACCTCTTCGAGCAGGAGGCGGCGATCATCAGGAAGCTCGGCCTGAAGATGGACTGACGCGGGGCGCAGGGCCGGTCTAGCATCCCACGGGGGCAGGTCCGCGGAACGGGGCCGCCCCGGGGAGAACCGTCGATGACCATGACCCGCCGCGGCGCGCTCGGCGCCGTGCTGCTCGGGGGCGGCCTGGCCGCGCCCGCCCTGGCCCCGCCCACTCTGGCCCAGGCGCCCGCCTGGCCGACCCGCCCCGTGCGGCTGATCAGCCCCTTCGCCCCCGGCGGCCCGCAGGACGTGCCGGGCCGCTACATCTGCGAGGCGCTGACACCGAAGCTCGGCCAGCCCATGGTCTATGACAGCAAGGCGGGCGCGGGCGGCGCCGTCGGCATGCAGCACGTCGCGCAGGCGACGGATGGGCACACCTTCCTGATCAACTCGACCGCGGTGGCGACCCTGCCGGCGCTGCGCAGCGACCTCGGCTTCGACGTCTTCACCGACCTGCTGCCGGTGACGCTGGTGATGCAGTCGCCCTTCACCCTGGTCGTCCGGGCCAAGGACGGGCCGGAGAGCCTGAAGGCGCTGCTCGCCCGCGCGCGGGAGGCGCCGGGCCGCGTCACCTTCGGCAGCTCCGGCGTCGGCTCCTCGACCCACCTGACCATGACCATGCTGCTGCAGAAGGCGGGGGTCCAGATGACCCATGTGCCCTATCGCGGCGCGCAGCTGATCATGAACGCGCTGCTGGCGGGCGACATCGACTGCTTCAGCGGAGACATCTCGGTGCCGCTGCCGCACATCCAGGCCGGCACGGCGCGCTGCATCGCGGTGACCACCACGGCGCGCTCGACGCTGCTGCCCGATGTGCCCTCGGCGAGCGAGGAGGTGCCGGGCTTCGCCTCGACCCTCTGGTACGGGATGTTCGCGTCGAAGGCGACGCCGCCCGAGGCGATGCGGCGCATGCTGGCCGAGCTCGCGCCGATCGGCGCGCCCGACAGCGAGCTGCGCCGCCGGCTCGCCGCGCTCGGGGCCGAGCTGCTGCTGACGGGACCCGAACCGCTCGCCCAGAGGCTGAAGGCCGAGGTGCCGCAATGGCGCGCCGTCGTGCAGGCGGCGGGCATCAAGGTGGAGTAGCCCGCCCGGGTTGCGCGCCTCGGTCGCGTTGCGCGATGCTGCCGGCAAGGATGAAGGCCGGCGCATCGACCCGGCCCGACCGCCCGGAGGAACCGCATCCATGCCGAGACCGCTCACCCGCCGCGCCGTCCTGCTGGGCGCCGCGGCGGCGCCCCTGGCCCTGACCGCCCATGCCCAGCCGCGCTACCCCGATCGCCCGATCCGCGTCTTCGTGCCCTGGACGCCGGGCGGGGCGACCGACATCCAGATGCGCTCGGTCTGCGACATCGCCTCGCGCCATCTCGGCCAGCCCGTGGTGGTGGAGAACCGGCCCGGTGCGAGCGGCACGCTCGGGGCGCTGGCGCTGAAGGACGCCAAGCCGGATGGCTACACGCTGAGCCAGATGCCGAACGGCGTGTTCCGCATGCCGGCCATGGTCGCGCGCCCGCAATGGGACCCGCTGCGCGACTTCACCTGGATCATCCGCCTGGTCGGCTACATGGGCGGCGTGGTGGTGCGCCCCGACGCGCCCTGGAAGACCATGCAGGCGCTGCTCGACGATGCCCGCGCCAATCCCGGCAAGCTGAATTTCGGCACGCCGGGCGTGAACACCACGGATGTGCAGATGCAGCGCCTGGCGCGCGCCGCCGGCATCGACTGGGTCAGCGTGCCCTTCCGCGGCGCCGCCCCCAACCTGCAGGCCCTGCTCGGCGGGCAGATCCACTTCTCGGCCGAGACCAGCGCCTGGGCCGACATGGCGCTGGAAGGGCAGGTGCGCCCGCTCGCGGTCTGGATGAGCGAGCGGGCGAAGCGCTTCCCCGACGTCCCCACCTTCCGCGAGCTCGGCTACGACGTGGTGGGGGAGAGCGCCTATGGCATCGCCGGGCCGCGCGGGATGGACCCGGAGGTGGTGCGCACCCTCCACGACGCCTTCAAGGCCGCGGTGCACGACCCGCAGCACCTGGCCGTGCTCGCGCGCTTCGACATGCCGGTGCGCTACCTCAACAGCGAGGATTTCGCGACCGAGGCCGCCTTCCAGGTCGAGGAGGCGCGCCGCATCGTCCAGGAGCTGAACCTGAAGCCGGGCGGGTGAGGCCGGGCCGGGTGGATTCTTTCGCGGCCGCGCCTGCGGTAGGATGGCGGGACCGGCCGCGGAGCCTCGCCCATGGACCAGCCCTCCTCGCCCCCCGCCGCCGGGCCGGATTGCCCCGGCCTGATCGCCGCCTGGCGGTTCCGGCCGGGCCGGGCGCCGGAGCCGCTCGGTGACGCCGCCGCGCTTGAGGCGATCGCCGCGGGCGCGGAGGGGCTCTGGCTGCATGTGAACCTGACGGACCAGCGCTCGCGGCTTCTCCTCGCGCGGCTGCCGCTGCTGCCCGCCGCGCTGGCGGCGCTGGTCGAGCCCGACGACGGCGCGCATCTGGTCGGCGAGGGCGGGGCGCTGTTCGGCGCCGTGCCCGATTTCCTCTTCGACGCCGCGGGGACGGAGATGGGCATGCTGCACCTGGCCCTGACCCCGGGGCTGCTGGTGACGGCGCGCCGCCACCCCTTGCGGGAGGTGCATGAGGTGGCCCAGGGGCCGGTCGGCGAGGCACCGGCGGCCGCGCTCGCCGCCATCCTTCGCCGGACGGCGGAGGCGATCAACCGCGCCCTCTCCGCGATCGGGCAGGAGCTGACGCGGGTGGAGGAGGCGCTGTTGCGCGGCGACCCGGCGGGGCATCGCAGCGTGCTGGCCGCGCTCCGCCGCCGCACCCTGCTGCTCGAACGCGGCTTCACCCCGGGGGCGGAGGCGCTCTGCGCGCTGGCCGAGGACGAGGCCGCGGGCGAGATCCCGGACATGCCCTTCGCCCGCCCGGTGCTGCGCGAGGCGCGGCGTCAGGCCGCGGTGCTGCGCGCCATCGCCGCGCTGAAGGAGCGGTCGCGGATCGCGCAGGACGAGATGGGCGACCTGGCGGCCGAGCAGATCAATCGCAGCCTGTTCGTGCTTTCGGTGATCTCGGCGGCGATGCTGCCGGCCTCGCTGATCGCCGGCATCTTCGGGATGAATGTCGGCGCGCTGCCGGGGGTGGAGGAGGAATGGGGCTTCGCCATGGCCATGGCGCTGATCGGCGGCTCGATCCTGGCGATCCTCGGCGCGCTGCGGCTCTGGAAGATGCTGTGACCGGACGCGGAAGGCCCGGGGGGATCGCTCCCCCCGGGCCGTTCCCGCCGGTCGGTGCCGCCCGGGCCGCGGCTCAGCCGCCCGCGCCGGGCTCCCGGCTGCCGGCGAGCATGCCGCCCCCGGCCGCCCGCCCGGCCGGCGCGTAGGTGATCACGCGGTTGTCGCCGCCACCGGTGATGGTGGCCACGAGGCCGGTGCGCGGCGCGACCGGCTGGAGATAGGTGATCACGCGGTTGTCGCCGCCGCCGGTGACGGTGGCGATGCCGCCGCCGACCACGTTGCCGCCCGGCGTCGCCGTGCCGTCAGGCGTGCCGTCGTAGTAGGTGATGGTGCGGTCGTCGCCGCCGCCGCTCAGCACGGGGCCGATCTGGGCCTGCGCGGTGGCGCCGGCCAGCATCAGGGTGGCGGCGGTGGCGATGGTGATGGTGCGGAGCATGGCTCCCTCTCCTCTGCATGTTCGGGACGACGTCGGCCGTCCCGGTCGAGGTGGCAGATGAGGTGGCGGCGCGCCCATGCCCAATGCGGAGGCTGGATGGCGCCGATCAGCCCTTCGGATGATGCGCCCTTGCGCGGCCTGGACTGCGCGGCGCACATAACGGCGCGCCCGAAGCGGCGCGCTCGGGTTGACACGCCGCCCGCCGCGGCGGGACGGGGATACGGACGGGGACGCGCATGGACGCCACCACGCAGGCGAACGCCGCCAGGGCCATCCGCAGCACGATCGGGGACGCCGTGCGCCGTGCCGCCGCACGGTTCCGCGATGCCGAGGCGCTGCGCTTCGGGCCGCGCGCCTGGACCTTCCGCGAGCTCGACCGCGCCGCGGACCGCGTGGCGCGCGCGCTGCTGGCGGCGGGGCTCTCGCGCGGCGATCGCGTGGTGGCCTATGGGCGGAACTCGGACGGCTATTTCCTGCTCTGGCTCGGCTGCGTGCGCGCCGGCATCGTGCATGTGCCGTCGAACTACGCGCTGACGGCGACCGAGCTCTCCTACATCCTCGCGCAATCCGGCGCGCGCGCGCTGTTCCACCAGCCGGCGCTGGCCGAGAACGCCGATGCCGCCGCGGCGACGCGCCCGGGCCTGATCCGCGGCACGCTCGACGAGGGCGCGGGCGGGCTGGATGTGCTCGCGGCGGCGCAGGACGCGCGCTGGGATGCGGGGGAGGCGACGGATGAAGGGCTGACCGACACGGACATCGCCCAGATCATCTACACCTCCGGCACCACCGGCGCGCCGAAGGGGGCGGTGATGACGCACCGCGCCTACCTGGCGGAATACATGGGCGGGGCGCAGGCGCTGGACTACAGCGGCGCCGATGTCGCGCTGGCCGCGCTGCCGCTCTACCACACCGCGCAGATGCACGCCTTCACCATGCCGCAGCTGCTGGTCGGCGCGCGCACGCTGCTGATCGAGGCGCCGGTGCCCGCGACGGTGCTCGAGCTGATCGAGCGCGAGCGCATCACCAGCTTCTTCGCGCCCCCCACCGTCTGGATCAGCCTGCTGCGGCACGAGGATTTCGCGCGCCGCGACCTGACCAGCCTGCGCCACGTCTATTACGGCGCGGCCATCATGCCCGTGCCGGTGCTGCAGGAGCTGCGCGAGCGCCTGCCCAACGCCGCCCCCTACAATTGCTACGGCCAGAGCGAGATCGCGCCGCTCGCGACCGTGCTGCGGCCGGAGGAGCACGCGGCGCGGCCGGCCTCGGTCGGGCGGCCGATCAGCACCGTGCAGACGCGCATCGTCGACGAGCAGATGAACGACGTCGCCCCCGGCGAGCGCGGCGAGATCGTCCACCGCTCCGCCCAGCTCATGACCGAATACTGGGGCAAGCCCGGGGAGACGGCGGAGGCCTTCCGCGGCGGCTGGTTCCACTCGGGCGATGTCGGCACGATGGATACGGAAGGCTTCATCACCATCGTCGACCGCACCAAGGACGTGATCAACACCGGCGGCGTGCTGGTCGCCAGCCGCGAGGTGGAGGATGCGATCCTGACCCACCCCGCCGTCTCGGAATGTGCGGTGATCGGGCTGCCGGATCCGCGCTGGGTGGAGGCGGTGACCGCCGTCGTCGTCCTGCGCCCGGGCCAGGCGGCGGAGGAGGAGGCGCTGATCGCGCATGCGCGCCAGGTGCTGGCCGCCTACAAGCTGCCCAAGCGCGTGCTCTTCGCCGAGGCCCTGCCGCGCAACACCGCGGGGAAGCTGCTGAAGCGCGAGCTTCGCGCGCAGCATGGCGGCAGGCTGGAGGCGCTGCCGGGCGTCGCCTGACGGCGCCCGCGCGACGCCCCGGCGGGCCAGGTCGCGCGACGGCTACCCCGACGGTCCGGCAGGCTCCGGCGCCGCCCGGGCGGGGGAACCGTCGGCAGGGCGGCACGTTCCGCGCTCCGCCGCCCGACCAGGAGGGACCTGTGATCCAGCCGAACCCGCCCCGCCGCCGCGCCCTGCTGCGCGCCCTGCCCGCCGCCGCGCTCGCCGCCGCCGCGCTCGATCCGCGCGCCGCCCGCGCCGCCGCCGCCAGCCGCGCCGAGATCGATGCCGGCGTGCAGGACGGGCTGCGCCTGCTCCGCGGCATGCCGAATGCCGAGCCGCTGCTGCGCCAGGCGCGCGCGATGCTGATCTTCCCCCGCATCATCAGCGGCGGCTTCATCGTGGGCGGCCAGTACGGCGAGGGCGCGCTGCTGCGCGAGGGTCGCACCATCACCGGCTACTACTCGATCGCCGGCGCGTCCTTCGGCCTGCTCGCCGGCGTGCAGGGCGCGGGGCTCGCCATGTTCTTCATGCAGGATGCCGCGCTCGCCGCGCTGCAGGCGAGCGATGGCTGGGAGATCGGCACCGGCCCCTCCGTCGTCTTCCTCGACCGCGGCCTGCAGGCCAACGCCACCAGCACGACGCTGACCGAGCCGGTCTATGCGATCACCTTCAACCAGCAGGGGCTGATGGCGTCGCTGGCGCTGAACGGCACGAAGATCACCCGCATCGAGCCGCGCTGAAGCCACGCCATCACCCGGGGCCGGATTCCGGCCCCCGGCGCGGGGCGAGCACGAAGGACAGCACCAGCACCACCGCGACGCCGATGACGATGCCGGCCAGCCGCTCGGCGATCGGCTGGAGGAGGTCCGGCGGGCCGGTGCCCACCACCAGGGCGGTGATCACCGCCATGCCGCCCTGCACGCCGTAATAGGCGTTCGGCCCCGTGCCCATGGCGATGGCGGAGAACACGAAGACCCCGCCCGAGAGGGCGGCCGCCCAGGGCAGGAAGCCGTCCAGGCCGATGCCGACCAGCGCCAGCCCGTAGCCGCCGCCCGCCGCGCAGCCGGCCAGGCGCTGCCAGCCCCGCGCGCGCAGCCGGATCACGTCCTTGTCCACGACGACGATGGCGCTGACGAGGGTGGGCACCAGGGCCGGGATGTCGAAGACCGACCAGAGCAGCACGATGGCCAGCGCCGCGCTCCCGACCAGGAGCGCGATGCGCACCGTCTCCGGCCCGCCGGGCAGGGAGGGCGGCGCCGGCGTGGCGACCGGCGGCCGCCCGATCGGCAGGGCGATCACGATCGCCTCCACCACCGCCGCGACGACGATGCCGCAGAGGATCTCCAGCGTGCGGTAGACGACGAAGCTCCGCAGCCCGGCCGGGTCGTCCAGGCTCTCGGCCAGCACCATCGTCACGGTGATCGTGCCCAGCACCCAGCCATAGCTCCAGCGCGTCGCGGTGAAGCGCCGGTAGGTGCCGATGGCGGCGGCGGCGAAGACCAGCATCGCCTGGGCCAGCATCATGTCGGTCACCAGCCCGGCCAGGACGAAGCCGCCGAAGGCGCCGGCCAGGGTGCCCGCGATGCGCTGGAGGCTGCGGTCGAGGGCGATGATCGGCTGCGGATCGACCACGCGCCAGGCGGTCAGCGCCGCCCACCACGGATCCTCGAGCCCGAGCCAGATCGCCGCGAGCGTCGCCAGGAGCACCGCGATCCCGGCGGTGGCCCCGATCCGCGCATCCCAGTGCGGGGCGGCGGAGACGAGCCCGCTCATGCCGGCGCCGGGCCGCGCGGGCGGCGCGCGTCAGTGCAGGACCAGGACACGCGCATTGCCGCCGCGGAAGGCCGGCACCTCCCTGGCCAGGCCCGGGATGTCGATCTCCACCTGGAACCGCCGCGGCAGGCGCACCCAATCCGTCTTCGGATCGACATAGGGGATGACGGAACGCGTCTCGGCTTGCGAGCGGGCGACGGCGGCCGAGATGTCGCGCACGCGACCGCGATGGATGCGCCAGGCATCGCTGCCCAGCATGACCAGCACGTCCTGCCCCGGCCGCATGCGCGGCAGGTGCCGCTCCGTCACATTGGCGACGACGCGCCAGTTGCGGTCGGTGATCACCGCGAGGACCGGCTTGCCGATGGACAGGTAGTCCCCGACCCGCGCCTCGAAGGGGGCGATCCGCCCGGCATCGGGCGTGGCGAGGCGGGTGCGGCTGAGCGCGTATTGCGCGCGGTCGAGCACGGCCTGCGCGACGGCGATCTCGGCCGTGCTCACCTGCACCTGCTGGCGCGCGACGACGGCGCCGGCCTCGGCGCGGCGCAGCTCCGCCTGCGCCACCAGCATGTCGCGCCGCAGGTCGTCGATGCGCTGGGCGGAGACGAACTGGTCGCGCGCCAGCGGCGTCTCGCGCCCGAGGATCGCCTGGGCGTCGGTCAGCCGCGCCTGGCGGGAGGCGATGTCGGCCTCGGCTTCCGCGACGGTCTCGTTCGCCAGGGTCTGGCGCTGGCGCGCCAGGGCGATGTTCGCCTCGGCGGAGGCGACCGCGATCGCGAAGGGCCGCGGCTCGATCGTCAGCAGCGGCGCGCCCGCCGCGACCGTCTCGTTGTCCGCGACATGCAGGGCGCCGATAGGCCCCTCGACCTCCGGCGCGATGACGACGACGTCGGTCGTGACATAGGCATCGGCGGAATAGGCGAAGAAGACGGCGGAGAATTCATAGACCAGGAAGGCCAGGAACAGCGCGCCGATCACCGTCCGCGCCGCGTGCCGCTCGATCCAGCCCAGCATGATCGTTCCGCAGTGGCCCCCCCGCTTCCTACCCCGGCGGCGGCGCAGGCGCCAGGATCAGCGGCCCTGCGGCGCGGCGGGCGGGGATTTCACCTCGAACCGCCAGGGCGCGGCCCCCTCCACCAGCGGGTCGAGCGAGAGCCGGTGCTCCAGCGGGGGGAAGGCCCGGCTGCGGCAATCGGCGCGGTCGCAGAGCCGGCAGGACAGGCCGATGCCGACCATGGCGGTGTCGAGGTCGAGGCCCATGGCGTAGACCAGCTCCGACGCCCGGCCGAGATCGCAGCCCATGGCGACGACATGCACCGGCGCCGGCTCCCCCCAGCGCGCGGGCACGCCCTGCACGGTGCGCGCGAAGCAGAGGAAGGTGCCGCCATCGGGGAGCTGCGCCAGCTGCACGCGCATCTGCCCCGGCGTCGCGAAGGCGTGGTGCACGATCCATTTCGGGCAGGACCCGCCGAAGCGCGCGAAGGGGAAGCCGGCGGCCGAGAAGCGCTTGTCGACGTTGCCCGCCGGGTCGACGCGGAGGAAGAAGAACGGGATCCCCCGCGCGCCCTCGCGCTGCATCGTGCTCAGCCGGTGGCAGGCCTGCTCGAAGGAGACGCCGAAGCGCGCGGCCAGCGCCTCCACGTCGTGCCGCAGGTCGCGCGCCGCGGCGAGGTAGGGGGCGTAGGGCATCAGCAGCGCGCCGGCGGCGTAGTTCAGCAGGCCGATGGTGATCAGCTGCGCGGCCTCCTGGCTGGACGGCTCGAAGCCCGCCATGGCCTGGCGCACCGCCTCCCCGGCCTCGAGCAGCATGAGCTGGAAGGCCAGGTGGAAGCCGCGGCTCTCGCGCGGCAGCGTCTCCGAAAGCTCGAGGCGGCGTGCCTCCGTGTCGTAGCGGCGCAGCGCGCCGGGCAGGGGGCCGACGCTGATGCGCAGGCCGTGCTGGCGGCGCAGGCGCTCGGCCACCGCGTGGTTCATCTCGGGCGGCGGCACGGCGAGCTCGGCGGCGATCGCCTCGGCCGCCTGCTCGAGCGCGGGGAAGTGGTTGGCACGATCGTGGAAGAAGTCGCGCGCCTCCTCCGTCGGCAGCAGGATCCGCCGGCCTGTCGGCAATGCGATGCCGCCCGAATCCTCGCGCGCGACGCGCCAGGCGCGGTACAGCGCCAGCATCGCGCGGCCGATATTGGGGGCCGATCCGGCGAGCGCGGCGAGCTCGGCCTCCGGCGGCTCCTCGAGGCCGAGCAGCGGGTCGGCGAGCACCTCCCGCAGCCCGACCTCGAGCACCTTCTCGCGCATGCCGGAGAGCACGGCGAGGTCGACCTCCAGCGCCTCGGTCAGCTTGATCAGCAGGCTGGCGGTGACGCCGCGCTGGTCGTGCTCGATCAGGTTGAGATAGCTGGCGGAGATGCCCAGCCGCGCGGCCAGCGCCTGCTGCGCCAGGCCCTTCTCCATCCGGAGGCGCCGGATGGTGCGCCCGAGTAGAGGGCGGCTCATCGCTTCACGTCCTTTACATCCCTTGCGGCATTGCCGTGAAAATCCGCACGTCTTTGCATCGCGCACAGGCATTTTGCCGGTGAACTTCGGCGATGCAATGTCAATTATTCACGGGCCGGACGACTTCAGGACCGGACGACTTCAGGAGAGCTTGCGATGCGCCCAGTGACCCACCCCCTTCACGCCCCCGATGGCAGCGGCGGCGTGCCGCGCCCGGATCCGGGCCGGTTCGAGGGGATCCGCCGCGACTACACCGATGCCGATGTGGCGCGACTCGCCGGTTCCTTCCGCGTCCAGCACACCCTGGCCGATATGGGCGCGCGGCGCCTGTGGCACCTGCTGAAGACCGAGCCCTTCGTGAACACGCTCGGCGCGCTGACGGGAATGCAGGCGCTGCAGCAGGTCAAGGCCGGGCTGCAGGCGATCTACCTCTCGGGCTGGCAGGTCGCGGCGGACGCGAACAGCGCGGCGACCATGTACCCCGACCAGTCGCTCTACCCCGTGGACAGCGTGCCGACCGTCATCCGCCGCATCAACAATGCGCTGCGCCGCGCCGACCAGATCGCGACGCTCGAGCGCATGGACGGCAAGGCCGATGACCGCACGCACTACATGGCGCCCGTGATCGCCGACGCCGAGGCCGGCTTCGGCGGCGCGCTCAACGCCTATGAGCTGATGCGGGCGATGATCGAGGCCGGCGCGGCCGGCGTGCATTTCGAGGACCAGCTCGCGTCCGAGAAGAAGTGCGGCCATCTCGGCGGCAAGGTGCTGGTGCCGATCCAGCAGCACATCCGCACGCTGAACGCCGCGCGCCTCGCCGCGGATGTCGAGGGCGTGCCGACCGTGCTGCTCTGCCGCACGGATGCCGAGAGCGCGCAGCTGCTGACCGCCGACATCGACGAGCGCGACCGCCCCTTCATCACCGGCGAGCGCACGCCGGAGGGCTTCTTCCGCATCACGCCGGGCATGGGCAAGCAGTACGCCATCGCCCGCAGCCTGGCCTACGCGCCCTATGCCGACCTGCTGTGGTGGGAGACGTCCGACCCCGACCTGCAGGACGCGCGCGACTTCGCCGAGGCCATCCACCGCCAGTTCCCGGGCAAGATGCTTGCCTACAACTGCTCGCCGAGCTTCAACTGGCAGCGGAAGATGGGCATCGAGGCGGCCGCGCAGTTCCAGCGCGAGATCGGCGCCATGGGCTACAAGTTCCAGTTCGTGACCCTCGCCGGCTTCCACAGCCTGAACCTGTCGATGTTCAAGCTGGCGCGCGGCTACCGGGACCGCGGCATGGGCGCCTATTCGGAGCTGCAGCAGGCCGAGTTCGCCGCGGAGAGCGAGGGCTTCACCGCCGTGCGCCACCAGCGCGAGGTGGGTGTCGGCTATTTCGACGCGGTGGCGACGGCCGCCGGCGGCGGGCAGTCCAGCACGACCGCCCTGGCGACCAGCACCGAGGCCGCGCAGTTCCACGACGCGCACTGAGCGCGCGTCCCGCTTCGTCACCGCCGAGTTGAGGGAGAAAGCCATGTCCATGCATCACGACCACGACGACGGCCTGGTCCACGGCCACGCCTGGGCGACCGAGCCGCCGCGCCCCGCCCGCCCGGGCGGCACCCCCCGCGGCATCGCCGCCGCCGCGGGCGCGCACCCGGAGGAGACGGTGCACTACGATGACGGCCTGGTGCACGGGCATGGCTGGGCGTGCAGCGAGCGCGGCCGCATGGCGGGCGCGGGCGTTTGATCGCGGCGTGACGCCGGGATGGGGGGCGGGGGGAAGAAGCCACCTTCCCCCCCGTCATCGCTGTCTGGCGATCCGCCCGGCCCTGGCGGGCGGCCGGGCCCTTGCCGCCCGCATCAACCGACCAGCCCCGCCGCGATGTTCACCGCCGCGGCGATGATCACCACGTTGAACAGGAACGACACCAGCGCATGCGCCAGCGCGATCTGGCGCAGCGCGCGGGCGGAAAAGGCGACATCCGAGGTCTGGAACGTCATGCCGATGGTGAAGGCCAGGTAGAGGAAATCGCTGAACAGCGGCGCTTCCCCGCCCGGGAAGACCACGCCGCCCTCGGCCTGCCAGTGCTCATGCGCGTAGCGCACCGCGAACATCACATGCGTGAAGCCCCAGGACAGCGCGATCGTCGCCAGCGACAGCGCGACCTCCCACGCCTCCGCCGCCTCGGCGCGCAGCGAGACGAACCATCCGACGGCCCCCAGCGAGGCGATCGCCGCGGCCACCGTCGCGACCAGCACCGCCGTCTCGCTCTCATCCACGAGCTCGGCGCGCCGGCGCATCGAAGCCGGCGTCGCCCGCAGCATCAGCGCCAGCGTCGGCACGCCGTAGGCGAGGACCGTCAGGCACCAGCCGCCGAGCACCGCGACCTCCCGCGGCGCCGCCGCCAGGACGCGCAGCGCGACACCCGCGCCGGCGCCGAACAGCACGGCCAGCAACAGGATGGGACGGTGCCGGAGGTCGAGGCGCATCAGGATCTGGCGTGACCGCGCGGGACGGGCCGGGCGGCCATCGCCGCGCCGCCCGCGCGCATGGCGGCCCTGGCCGACCCGGTGCGTTCCGCCCCCGTCATGGCCCCATCCTCCCGCGCCGCGACCGGCCGGGCAAGCACCCGGGCGCCCGTGCATGGCCATCGGGCGAAGCCCCCGGACACGCCCTGATGGTCTCGTGGGGCAAGGAAGATCGGGGAAGGGAGGGAACTCCCTTCCCCGAAACCCCAACCCTCCTTTTTCTGCTCCCCTTTCGGCTTTCCCGCGCGGCGCGGCCGAAGCGCCAGCGCACGGACCGCGCTGCCGCATGACAAGGAGCGGAAAGAGATGAGGGGTCGCCGTAGACGGCGACGGGAGAGTACCTTCTCGCCGGCCTTGCCTTGCCCGCCGCAACCGAGGCGACGTCGTTCACCCGAATGCCCTGTGCGCCCTTGGGGGCGTCCGCCTGGCACCGCCATCCTGGCCACGCCGCATCGGCCTC
The DNA here is from genome assembly GCA_964564645.1 of uncultured Acetobacteraceae bacterium. GTDB lineage: Bacteria > Pseudomonadota > Alphaproteobacteria > Acetobacterales > Acetobacteraceae > CAZMCV01. The sequence goes on along the minus strand of CAZMCV010000003.1, from coordinate 29,407 downwards.
GCTAGACCAGCGCGGAGGCATCCGCGCCGGCCGACCGGGACCCCCTGGCCCCTTCCGTCCGGCGGCGCCAGCGAGGACCCATGGCGACCGAAACCCAGGCCGACGCGATCCTGATCCCCGCCGCCACGCTCGAGGGCCTGGTGCGCGACATCTTCGCCGCCAGCGGCTGCGACACCGGCGAGGCCGGGCGCATCGCCCATCACCTGCTCGGCGCCAACCTCGCCGGACATGACAGCCACGGCGTGGTCCGCGTGCCCCGCTACGTCGAATGGCAGCAGCAGGGCCATGTCGTCGCCGGGCGGTCGGTGCAGATCGTCACCGATGGCGGCGCCTTCGCGCTGCTGGACGGGCAATGGGGCTTCGGCCAGACCGTGGCGCCCCAGGCGGCGGCCTTGGGCATCGACCGCGCGCTGGCGCATGGCGCGGCGATCATCGGCCTGCGCAATGCCGGCCATATCGGCCGCGTCGGCGCCTATGCCGAGCAGGCGATCGAGGCCGGGCTGATCTCGATCCACTTCGTCAACGTCGCCGGCAGCGTGCTCGTCGCCCCCTTCGGCGGGACGGAGCGCCGCTTCTCGACCGCGCCCTTCAGCGTCGGCGTGCCGACCGACCCGCCGGTGGTGCTCGACTTCGCCACCTCCCGCGTCGCCGAGGGCAAGGTGCTGGTCGCGTCCAATGGCGGCAAGGCGCTGCCCGCCGATGCGCTGATCGAGCCGGACGGCACGCTGTCGGGCGATCCGCACACGCTCTACGGCCCCTATGACAAGATCGGGCCGCGCAGCCCCTCGAACGGGCTCGGCGCCATCCGCGCCTTCGGCGAGCACAAGGGCTCCGGCCTCGCCTTCATGTGCGAGCTGCTGGCCGGCGCGCTCACCGGCGGCGGCTGCTCCGGTCCGGTCGCCGAGCGCGGCCGTATCGCCAACGGCATGCTCTCGATCTACCTCTCGCCGCGGCATTTCGGCGACGAGGCGGCGTTCAAGGCCGCGGCGCAGGACTATGTCGCCTGGGTGAAGTCCTGCCGCCCCGCCGAGCCGGGCGGGGAGGTGCTGGCCCCGGGCGAGGCCGAGGCGCGGCTGCGCGCCGAACGCCTGGCCAAGGGCGTGCCCCTGCAGCCCGACACCTGGGAGAGCATCCTGCAATGCGCGGGGCGGCTCGGCGTCCCGCTGCCGAACGTCTGATGCAGGACCTGCCGCCCGCCGAGCGCTACCGGCTGCTCGCCGCCGCGCGCTCGCGGCTCCTCCAGGCGGCGGCGATGCGCATCCCGCTGGTCTCGATCGCGCAGCAGGCGCGCGCGCTGTCGATCTGGGACGGCAAGCGCGTGGCGCCGGGCGACGAGGCGCAGCTGGCGATGGCCTTCGATCTCGGCGTGCTCGCCCCGCTCGGCGACCATGCGCGGGGCATCGACCGCCAGGCCAAGGCGGCGCCACCCGAGCCCGGCGGCGCCGACGCGATCATGCTGGACGGGCTCCGGTCCGCGCGCTTCGGCCTGTGGCGCATCCTCGGCCTGCACCCCGAGGGCGGGGCGCGGGTGATCGACCTGGCGCGGGAGGAGGAGGCGGGGGCCGAGGAGACCTGGCTGATGGACCGCCATGTCGGCGCCTCCCCGCCCGGCACGCTGATCGCCGCCCGCCTGGCCTGGCCGCCGGGGATGGGCTTCGCCATGACCTGCGGCGTCGTCGCGCCGATCGATGCCCGCGCGCTCGAGCGGCTGCTGCTGGACCAGGGCCCGGGCCGGGCGCCGGTGATCCCGGCGCATCCCGCGCCCGACGACCTCGCCGCGGTGGCGGCGCTGCTGGCGGAGCCGGCGGCGCGGCTGCGGCTGAAGGCACTGGCGCGGGATCCGCTGCTGGCGGCGAAGGCCTATCGCCATGCCATCGATGTCGGGCTGATCGGCCCCGTGCCGGGGCGCACGCCGCCCGGATACGCGCCGCCGGGAGGCCCCGCGACGCGGCCGGGCTGACATCGCGACGCCGGCGCCGCCCGGATCAGTTCGCGTCGCGCGCGCTGCCGGCGGGATCCAGCCGATAGCCCGCGCCGCGCACGGTCGAGATCACCGAGAGCGGCGAATCGCCGTCCAGCTTGCGGCGCAGCCGGCGGATATAGACATCCACCACATTGGTCAGCGGATCCTCCGACAGGCCCCAGACATTGTTGAGGATGCGCTCGCGGCTGAAGACCCGTCCGGGCGCGCTCATCAGCAGCTCGAGCAGCGCCAGCTCCTTCGAGGTCAGCTCGATCCGCTGCCCCGCCCGCGCCACCGTCAGCGATTCCCGGTCGAACACCAGGTCGCCGGCGACGAGCTGTCGCGGCGCCTCGGCGAAGCGGTGGCTGCGGCGGATCAGCGCCTCCAGCCGCGCGAGCAGCTCGTCGAAGGCGAAGGGCTTGGCCAGGTAGTCGTCGGCGCCGAGGCGCAACCCCTCCACCCGGTCCTCGACGGCGTCGAGCGCGGTCAGCATCAGGATCGGCGTGTGGTCGCGCCGCATGCGCAGCCTCTGGCACACCTCCCGCCCGTCGAGTCCGGGCAGCATCACGTCGAGCAGGATGGCATCGAACCGCTCGGCCTCGGCGAGGTCCAGCGCCTCCGGCCCGGTGCGGGCCATGGTGGCGCGATAGCCCTCGGCCCGGAGTCCGCGCCCGAGGAAATCCGCCACGCGCGGATCGTCTTCGACCACCAGCAGCGACTTCATGGCGAACCTTCCGTCAGCGCCAGGGGGCGGGCCGGCCCCCTTCGCATATCGCAACGGAGGCGCGCGGCGACTTCATCCCGGGCGCCGATGAAAAGGCCCTCAGGCAACGATGCGCAGCCGCGCCGCCGCGGGCAGGATCACGCTGACCGAGGTGCCGCGCCCGGCCACGCTGTCGATGCCGATCCGTCCGCCATGCGCCTCCACCACCGCCTTGGCCAGCGGCAGGCCGAGGCCGCTGCCCTCCGCCCCGTGCTCGACCGCGCGGCCGCCGCGGAAGAAGCGCTCGAAGACATGCGGCAGGTCGTCGGGGTCGATGCCGATGCCGGCATCGGTGACGCGCAGCAGGACGCCGCCGGGGGTCGGCGCGACGGCCACCTCCACCTGCCCGCCCGGCTCGGAGTAGCGGATGGCGTTGTCGAGCAGGATCATCAGCACCTGCCGCATCCGCCCCGGATCGGCCTCGACCGCCGCCTCGAGCGGCTCGGTGGCGAGGCGGAGCGCCACCTGGGCCGCCGCCGCCGCACCCTCCGTCTCCGCGACCACCTGGCGGGCGAGCGCGTCGAGGGCGACGGCGCGGAGCTGGAGCCGCGGCGCGCCCTCCTCCGAGCGGGCCAGGAACAGCAGGTCGTCCACCAGCCGCCCCGTATGCGCGGCCTGCTCGCCGATGCGGGCGAGGGCGGTGCGGTACTCCTCCGTGCTCCGCTCGCCGCCGCGCAGCGTCACCTCCGCCTCGCCCCGGATCACGGTGATCGGGGTGCGCAGCTCATGCGAGATGTCGGCGAGGAAGCGGCGGCGCGCCGCGTCGGCGCGCTGGAGGGCGGCGTTGGCCGCGCCGAGCTCGGCGGTGCGCGCGGCGACCGCCGCCTCGAGCTCGCGCCGGGCGGCCTCGAGGCCGGCGCGGTTGGCTGCGACCTGGGTGACGAGATCGTTGAAGCTGAGGGCGACGCGGGCGAATTCCTGCCCCCCCGGCCCGACGCGGGCGCGGCGCTGCAGGTCGCCGGCCTGGATGGCGCGCGCCGTCGATTCCAGGTCGTCGAGCGGCGCCCGCAGCCGGCGCAGCAGCACGAGGAGGCCCGCGGCACCGAGGAGGACCACGCCGGCGGCGCTGGACTTGGATACGGTCGCGACGGTGTCGAGCGCGGCCCTGGCGCGCCCATGGGCGGTGGTCGCCTCCGCCTCCTCCTCGCGCACCGCGGCGTCGACCGCGTCGCGGAAGCCGTTGCCGCTCGCCTCGCGCAGCGCCCGGTCGAGCACCGCCTCGGCCTCCACCGGGCGGCCCATGGCGATCAGCGCCTTGGCCTGGCGGAACTGGCCGAAGACGTAGAGGACGCCGCGCTCGATGTCGGCGAGCCGGGCGAGCTCCTCGGATTCGTCCTCGGAGGTGCCGACGAAGGCGACCTCGCGCCCGATCGCCTGGCGCACGCGGTCGAGCCCGGCCAGGATGCGCGCGCGCTCCTCGGCCTCGCGCACCTCCGTCACGCGCGACGGGTGTTCGACGGCGTCGGCCATTCGGCTGAAGATGTCGTAGATCTCCGCGCGCAGCCGCAGGTAGTCCTGCAGCACCTCGGTCGCCAGCCGCGTGCGCTGGAGCTGCCAGAGCGATTGCTGCGAACCCCACCAGGCCACCCCGCCGGCGAGCACGGCGAGCGCCAGCAGGGCGGCGAAGCAGGCGGTGAGCAGGGTGCGGTACATGCGGAACACCGGGGCCGTCACCGGACCGGATTAGGCCAAGCCGCGGCCCGCCGCCATGCCGGCGGGCCGGGGCGGCCGGTGACGGGTCGGAACGATGCGGCGATGCCGGTGGGCGACCTCGGGCGTTAATCTCCTGTTCATGCCCTCGTCAGTGGATATTCAGCGCCCCCGGCCAACCTATCGAGGCGGACGCGGTGCCGGTGCCCGGCGCCGTCTCGGCCCAAGGAGAGAACTGGCCATGGCTGTCATCAACGGTACGGCATCGGGCGACACCCTGAACGGGACCGCCAACATCGACACGATCCGCGGGCTCGAGGGCGATGATTCGCTGCTCGGCAACGGCGGCAACGACAGCCTTCTGGGCGGAGAGGGCAACGACACCTTGAGCGGCGGCGACGGCAACGACACCTCGGTCGGCGATGTCGGCAACGACCTGCATCTCGGCGGGTCGGGCAACGATTCCATGTCCGACACGGACGGCAACGAGACGATGGAGGGCGGCGCCGGGACCGACACGCTGCGCGGCGGCCAGGGCAATGACGAGATGTCGGGCGGCGCCGACAACGACGTGCTGTTCGGCGGCACCGACAACGACGTCCTGCGCGGCGATGACGGCGCCGATCGCCTGAACGGCGAGAATGGCGACGACCTGCTCGAGGGCGGCACGGGCAACGACACGCTGACGGGCGGCGCGAACGACGACAGCCTGTTCGGCGGCGACGGCGCCGATCAGCTGAACGGCGGCGACAGCGCCGACGTGCTCGACGGTGGCCGCGGCAACGACCGGCACACGGGCGGCGCGGGCGACGACACCTTCCGCTTCTTCGCCGACAGCGGCCGCGACGTGATCACCGACTTCTCGGTGACCGACGACAAGATCGAGATCCGCGCCAACGGCATCGACGATTTCGGCGACCTGATCATCACCGACAACGCCGCCGGCAACGCCGTGATCCGCTTCGCGGCCGAGGGGCAGACCGTGTTCATCACGCTCATCGGCGTCTCCGAGGCGGCGCTCAGCAGCGACGACTTCTCCTTCGGCTGAGCCGGCGGCCCGGGCGGCGGGCGGGGCATGGCCCCGACCCCCGCCCGGTTGACCCCCCCGGGCGGGACTACCTAGGCTGTCCCGCGGCGGCGCCGCCCGCATGCGGCGCCACCGGATGGAGGCGTACGGGCCGGGGCGAGGCCCCGCCCGCCCGCCTCCCTGGGGAGGAAAAATCCATGGATCGCAGGTCGCTCCTGCTCGGCGGCGCCGCGGCCGCGCTGCTGCCTGTTCCGGCCCTGCACGCGCAGGGCGCCTGGCCCGCCCGCGGGACGGTGCGGATCATCAACCCCTCGCCGCCCGGCACGCCGCAGGACCTCTACGCCCGCAGCATCGCCGAGCATTGCGCCCGCGCCTATGGCGGCGTCTTCGTGGTGGAGAACCGCACCGGCGCGGCCGGCACCATCGGCGTCGCGGCCGTCGCGAACGCCGCGCCGGACGGCTACACCTTCTCCTTCAACTCCAACACCGCGCAGACCATCTCGCCCCAGGTCATGCGCAACGTGGGCTTCGACCCGGCGAAGAGCCTCGACCCGGTCGTGCTGGTCTACAAGTACGGCATGTACCTGATGATCAACCCGCAGATCCCGGCGAAGACCACGCAGGAGTTCATCGCCTGGGCGCGGGCGCAGGACGGGCGGGTGAACATCGCCAGCGTGGGCCTCGGCAGCGGCGGGCACCTGATGGGCGAGCGGGTGCGCTTCCTCGGCGGCTTCCGCGCCGAGCCGATCCACTACCGCGGCAGCCCGCCGGCGCTGCTCGCCGTGGCGCAGGGCGAGTGCCACTACATCGTGGACAACCTCGGCGCCTCCGAGCCCCTGCGCAAGGACGGGCGACTGCGCGGCCTGGCGCTGACGGGCCAGCGCCGCAACCCCGGCGCGCCGGAGATCCCGACCCTGGCCGAGGAAGGCCTGCCCGGCTTCGACCAGGAGATCTGGTTCGGCATGTCCGTCCCCGCCGGCACGCCGCGCGAGCCGGTCATGAAGATGAACGCCGCGGTCAATGAATGGCTGCGGGGCGAGGCGGTGCAGGCGCGCATGATCGGCTTCATGCACGAGGCGATGGGCGGCTCGCCCGAGGATTTCGCCCGCTTCGCGACCACGGACGCACGGATCTGGACCGAGGTGATCCGGGAGACGGGCGTGCGGGCGGAGTAGCCGGGGCGCGGCGGATCCCGGCCGGGCCCCGGATCCGCCGCGCGGCGTCTCGCAACCTGCCTCGCGTCCGGCGAGGAATGCGCGGCACGGCGCTTCGTGCCCCTTCGCGGGGTCCGGGACCCCATGGCCACCCATCCCGTCACCGGCGGCGCCGACTTCAACGGCGCGCATCCGGTCGAGGCGCCGCTGGCGCGCGGCGATCGCGCGCGCGTGCTGGACGACCCGTCGACCGAACGGCGCGAGTACCTGCCGCCCGGCGTGGCGCTGATCGAGGGCGATGTCGCCGACGCCGCCCTGGTGCAGCGCTCGACCGAGGACTGGACGGGGACCCACCGCACCAACCTGGCGGGCAGCGTCGTGGTGCTCGGCGCGGCACGGTTCACCGGCTTGCTCAGACAGGCCGTCACGCCCGCCGCGCGACATGCGCGCTCAGGCTCCACGCCCACCGCCGCCGTCAGGCCGATGAACGGCGTCGCCGCGTTGGGGCCATCGCCGGCCCGGCTGGCGCGGTTCGCCGCCAGCCCAACCAGGCGCGGCCTCTGGATGTCCATCACGATCGCATCGTAGCGCTGCCGGGCCGCGGCCTGCGCCGCCAGCGCGCCATCGCCGGCCACCTCCACCACGGCCCCTTCCGTCTCGAGCATCCGGCGCAGCATGAACTGGCTGGTCGGATTGTCCTCGGCCAGCAGCACCTGCCGCATGTGCCACCCGCGGATGACTGCCAGACCCGCGCAGGAATGCCAGCGGAATGGCCGTGTCCCGCCCGGGCGCGCCCGCGATCGAGTGGCCGGGCGCCGTTCCGACCGGGCGGGACCGCGCCCTGCAGGGACGGAGCACGGTCCGCGAGGGCGATCGTCCCGCAGGCTGGCGCGTGCCGCGGCAGGTCGGATCGACGCCGTTGCGGGCACCGATCGCGGCGGTCGGATCATCGTGTGTCGTCATGCCATGATACTGAATCGTATAATCAATCCCAGCACAATGAAAAGGCGGAAGCCCTCGTTCCGGCATCCGTCTCAATTGGCAAGCCTCATGATCCGAATCGTACAGATCGCAACAATTACCAGATTTACATATTATTACACTGTCTCCGCTCAGCAAATCTGGCTTCTGTTCAAGTTCCGTTGCAAATTGACACAGCAACGTTTCAGCGTTTAGCGTGCCGCGCCCGCTGGTTGGCTGCACGGACCGGGGCGATCACCGCAAGGGCGACCACATCCGCAGGGGCATCCGATGAGCGGCACCACCGATCCCGGGACCATCACGCCGATCAACAACCCGGGCAGCTTCGCCCCGGACACCCTCTCGGGCACCAGCGCGAACGACACGCTGGGCGGCGGTGACGGGAACGACCTGATCCGGAGCAGCCTCGGCGACGATATCCTCGACGGCGGTGCGGGCGGCCAGGACGAGGTGTCCTTCGCCAACGCGGCGGGCGCGGTGGCCATCGATCTCGTCGCGGGACGGGCGACGGGCGAGGGCGCCGACACGCTGAGCGGGTTCGAGGAGGTCATCGCGACCGGGTTCGACGATACGATCACCGGCGCCGGCATCGCCGAGAGATTCGAACCGGGCGCGGGCAATGATCTCGCCTCCGGCGGCGGCGGGAACGACAATTTCATCGGGGGCGACGGCGACGACACGCTGCTGGGGGAGGACGGGAACGATGTCATCAGCGGCGTGAGCGGATGGGACCTGATGAACGGCGGGGCCGGTAACGACACGATCTACTCCTTCGGCGACGACACCATCGCCGCCGACACGATCATCGGCGGCGCCGGGAACGACAGCATCATCTCCTTCGACAGCCGGGACGTCTTCTCCTTCGAGCAATCCGCGGACGCGGTGGTGGTCGATTTCGCTACGGGAACCGCCACGGGCGAGGGCGCCGACACGCTGGGCAACATCGACAACGCCACGGGCAGCGCCTTTGCCGACACGATCACGGGCGACGGGTCGGCCAACAGCCTGGCGGGCGGCGCCGGCGCCGATGTCCTGGGCGGCGCCGACGGTGCCGACACGATCCTCGGCGGGACAGGGGCCGACACCATCCAGGGTGGTGCGGGCGCCGACAGCCTCTCGGGCGGCGGCGATGCGGGCGATGCGGCAAGCTATGCCGCGGCGACGTCCGGCGTCACGGTCAGCCTCGCCGCGGGCACCGCCTCGGGCGGCGCCGGCAACGATAATCTGGCCGGCTTCACCGCCGTCATCGGCAGCGGCTTTGACGACAGCATCACCGGCGATGCCGGCCCGAACAGCCTCCAGGGCGGCGCCGGGGACGATACGGTCAGCGGGCTGGGCGGCGCCGACACGGTGTCTGGCGGAGCGGGCAACGACAGCCTCGTCGGCGGCGGCGATCCCCGCGACACGGTCGACTTCTCCGGATCCGCCGGGGCCGTCACGGTGAACCTGGCGGCCGGCACCGCCTCCGGCGAGGGCTCCGACTCGATCACCGGCGTCGGCGACGTCACCGGCAGCGCCTTCGGCGACATCCTCTTCGGCGATGCGGCGGCCAACCGGCTCGATGGCGGGGAGGGGAAAGACAGCCTCTCCGGCGGGCTCGAGGCCGATACGCTGACCGGCGGGAACGGTGCCGACACCCTCTCCGGCGGTGCGGGCAATGACAGCCTCTCCGGCGGCGGCCAGGCGGGCGATACGGTCACCTATGGCGCCCTCGGCGCCGCGGTGACGGTGAACCTCTCCACCGGGACGGCGACGAGCGGCGACGGGACCGACAGCCTCGCGCAGATCCGGGACGTCATCGGCACCGATTTCGACGACACGCTGACGGGCGACGGCAGCGCCAATGCCCTGTCGGGCGGCCTGGGGAATGACAGCCTCGCCGGGCTGGGCGGGAATGACACGCTGACCGGGGGCTCGGGCGCGGACACCCTCGCCGGCGGCGAGGGCAATGACCGGCTCGAAGGCGGCAATAATCCGGGCGACCAGGTCACCTATGCCGGGGCGTCCGCCGGGGTGACCGTGAACCTCTCCACCGGCCAGGCGACGGGCGAAGGCACGGACACCATCCTCGGCGGCGTCGACGTCGTCGGCAGCGCCTTCGGCGACAACATCACCGGCAGCCTCGGCGCCAACAGCCTCGTGGGCGGCGCGGGCAACGACACGCTGTCGGGCGGCGAGGGTGATGACACCATCGCGGGCGGCAGCGGGAATGACAGCCTCGCGGGCGGCGCCGGGACCAGGGACACCGTCACCTACGCCGCGTCCGGCTCGGGCGTCGATGTCGGGCTTGCCACGGGCCGGACCTTCAACGAGGGCAACGACAGCCTCTCCGGCTTCGAGAACGCCGTCGGCAGCGCCTTCGCCGACACGATTCGCGGCAACGAGTCGGACAACAGCCTCGAGGGCGGCAGCGGCAGCGACTCGCTGGAGGCGGCCGGCGGCCGGGACACGCTCTCGGGCGGGACGGGGAACGACAACCTGCGGGGCGGCGCCGACGACAACAGCCTTGCGGGCGGCGGCGGCAACGACACGATCCTGGGACAGGGCGGGGCGGACACCATCGCCGGCAATTCGGGCGCCGACAGCCTGTCCGGCGGCGGCAGCGCGCGGGACACGGTGACCTATGAGGCGGCCACGCTCGGCGTCTCGGTCAACCTCGCCACGGGTGCCGCCAAGGACGAGGCCTCCGACACCCTCACCGGCTTCACCGATGTCATCGGCAGCGCCTTCGGCGACACCCTCACCGGCGATGGCGGGAACAACAGCCTGGCCGGCGGCACGGGCGACGATACCATCGCGGGCGGCACGGGCGCCGATACGATCACGGGCGGCCTCGGCAATGACACGCTGAGCGGCGGCGGGCAGGTCGGCGACACGCTGAGCTATGCCGGGGCGGCGGGCCCCGTTGCCGTGGATCTCAACGCCGGGACGGCGAGCGGCGAGGGCGAGGACCAGATCGGGCTCTTCCGCGACGTGATCGGCAGCGGGGCGGCGGACACGATCAGCGGCAACAGCAATGCCAATGCGCTCACGGGCGGCGACGGGGCGGACCGGCTGGAGGGCCGCGGCGGCTCCGACACACTGCTCGGGGGCTCCGGGGCGGACACCATCGTCGGTGGCGACGGCGATGAGAGCCTGAGTGGCGGCGGCGATGTCGGCGACACGCTGACCTTCGAGGGGGCGACCGCCGGGGTGGACGTCGACCTGACCGCCGGCACCGCGACCGGCCAGGGCAGCGACACGGTCTCCGGCTTCCAGACGGTGATCGGCGGTGGCTTCGACGACCGGGTGCAGGGCTCGGACGGCCAGGAGAGCCTTGCGGGCGGTGCCGGGCGTGACAGCCTCATTGGCTTGTCCGGACACGATACCCTCGTTGGCGGCGCCAGCTCGGATGTCCTGACCGGTGGTGCCGGCAACGACAGCCTCGATGGCGGCGGCGACACCGGCGATACGGTGAGCTTCGTCGGGTCGGGCGCGGGGGTCACGGTGAACCTCGTCACCGGCCGGGCGACCGGCGAAGGGAGTGACAGCCTGTCGGGCTTCGTCCAGGTCACGGGCGGAGCCTTCAACGACAGCCTGCAGGGCGACGGCGACTTCAATCTCCTCGACGGCGGCGACGGCGACGACACGCTGGCGGGAGGCGCGGGACTCGACACGCTGATCGGCTCGCAAGGCGCGCGCGACACGGTGGTCTACGGCGATGCACCGGGTGCCATTGTGGTGGACCTCACGACCGGAGTCGCGACCGGCGAAGGTCCGGACGTGCTCAGCGGGATCGAGGACGTGACCGGCGGCGCCTTCGGCGACACCGTCACGGGCAACGGCTCCGACAACCGGCTGACGGGTGGCGGCGGCGGCGACAGCCTCACCGGCGGCGCGGGCAATGACACGCTGCTGGGCGGGGATGGAACGGACACCGTCGCGGGCGGGGCCGGAAACGACAGCATGAGCGCCGGGACCACCACCGGCGACACGGTGACCTTCGCCTCCGCCACGGGCGGGGTGACGGTCGATCTCCTGAACCGCAGTGCCACCGGCGAGGGCAACGATACGATCGTCGGCTTCACCACGGTCATCGGCGGCGCCTTCAACGACAGCGTCGCGGGCGACGTGCTGGACAACAACCTCGTCGGCGGGGGCGGCCGGGATACGCTGACCGGCGGGGGCGGTGCCGACACCGTCTCGGGCGGCGCAGGGGATGACAGCCTCAGCGGCGGCAGCGGAACGTTGGACCTGGTCAGCTTCGCCGCGGCGACCCAGGGGGTGGTGGTCAATCTCGACTTCGGGCAGGCGACTGGCGAGGGCGTGGATGCGCTCGCCGGCTTCGAGCGCATCACCGGCTCCGGCTTCGCCGACACGCTGCTCGGCGACGCCGCGGCCAACACGATCTCGGGTGGCGGTGGCGTCGATACCATCCTCGGCTCCGGCGGCAATGACAGCCTGCAGGGGGGAGGCGATGCGGGCGACGTCGTGTCCTTCGCAGGCAACGCCTCCGCGGTCACCGTGGACCTGGTGGCCGGACAGGCGAGCTCGTCCCAGTCGGGAACCGACACTCTCTCCGGCTTCACCGCTGTCGTGGGCGGCAGCGGCAATGACAGCATCCTCGGCACGGCCGCCGCGAACCGCCTCGACGGCGCCGCCGGCAGCGACACGCTGGTCGGCGGCGCCGGTTCGGATACGCTGATCGGCGGTGGGGGCAACGACAGCCTCGTCGGTGGCGGAGATGCCGGGGACTCCGTCGGCTTCGCCAGCGCCTCCGCGGCCTTGACGGTGGACCTGGCGGCCGGCACGGCGAGCGGCGAGGGCAGCGACACGCTCGTCGGCTTCGCCAGTGTCGAGGGCGGCACCGGCAATGACAGCATCGCCGGCGACGAGGCGGGCAACCGGCTCGAGGGTGGCGCCGGGAACGATACGATCGCGGGCCGCGGCGGCGACGACACCGTCGCGGGCGGGGCCGGGAACGACAGCCTGCTGGGCGGCGGCTCGGCCGGGGACACGGTGACCTTCGCCGGCGCGACCGGTGGCGTGAGCGTGGAACTGGCGGCGACCCTCAGCACCGGCGTGGCGACCGGCGAGGGCAACGACACGATCGCCGGCTTCCGCGCCGTGATCGGCAGCAACTTCGGCGACACCATCGGCGGCGACGCCAATGCCAACCGCCTGGAAGGCGGCGCGGGCAATGACAACCTGCGCGGCGTGGGAGGCGCCGACACGATCCTGGGCGGGACGGGCGTCGACACCGTCGCGGGCGGCGCGGGCAACGACAGCCTCTCGGGAGGCGGCGAGGCCGGCGACACGGCGAGCTTCGCGGAGGCGTCCGGCGGGGTGACGGCGAGCCTCCTCTCCGGCACCGCCACGGGTGAGGGGAGCGACACGCTGCTGGGCTTCACCGGCCTGATCGGCAGCGCCTTCGGCGACAGCCTTGCGGGCGATGCCGGCGCCAACACGCTCTCGGGCGGGAGCGGCGACGACACGCTGGACGGCGGGGCGGCGGGTGACCGCCTCACGGGTGACGACGGTGCGGACCGGCTGGAGGGCCGCGGCGGCGCCGACACCCTGCTGGGCGGCTCCGGGGCCGACACCATCGTCGGCAGCGGTGGTGACGAGAGCCTGAATGGCGGCGGCGATGTCGGCGACACGCTGACCTTCGAGGGGGCGACCGACGGGGTGGAGGTCGACCTGGCCGCCGGCACCGCGAACGGCCCGTTCGCCGACACGGTCTTCGGCTTCAGCGCCGTGATCGGAGGCGAAGGCAATGACACCATCCTCGGCGCCGGCGGGGCGGAGAGCCTGAGCGGTGGCGGCGGCGACGATTCCCTCTTCGGGAATTCGGGCGACGACACGCTGAGCGGTGGTGCTGGCACCGATACCGTCGACGGCGGCGCGGGCAATGACAGCCTCAACGGCGGCGGCGATGTCGGCGACCTGGCGAGGTTCGCGGGCGCCGGCGCGGCGGTGACCGCCGACCTTGCGACGGGCCTCGCGACCGGCGATGGCGCGGACACGCTGCAGGGCTTCACCGGTCTCCTTGGCGGCAGCTTCAACGACAGCCTCACCGGCGATGGCAGCGCCAACAGCCTCGCGGGCGGGGCGGGGAACGATACGGTCCTGGGCGCCGGCGGCGACGACACGATCGCGGGCGGGGCGGGGAACGACAGCCTGGTCGGCGGCGGCAATGCCGGCGACATCGTCTCCTTCGCTGGCGCGACCGGGGGCATCGCGCTCAATCTCGGCGTCGGCCGGGCGACCGGCGAGGGCACGGACACCGTCTCCGGCTTCCGCGGCATCATCGGCAGCGCGTTCAACGACAGCCTGAACGGCTCGACCGGCGCGGATTCGATTTCGGGCGGCGCCGGCAACGACGTGATCGAGGGCGATGTCGGCACGGTCCAGAGCGGGGCGGACACGATCTCGGGCGGGGCTGGCAACGATATCATGATCGGCGGCGGCAGTGCCGGCGACACCGTGACCTTTGCCGGTGCCAGCGCGAGCATCGTGGCGAACCTCACGACGCAACGCGCGACCGGCGAGGGCAACGATACGCTCAGCGGCTTCAATGCCCTCACCGGCAGCGCCTTCGACGACATGCTCACCGGCAATGGCGCGGCGAACCGGCTGGAGGGCGGCGCCGGGAACGACACGCTGGAGGGTGGGGACGGCGCCGACACGCTTCTCGGCGGGGAGGGCACGGATTTCCTCGCCGGCGGGGCGGGCGACGACAGCCTCGTCGGCGGGGGCGACCCGAACGATACCGCGACCTTCTCGGATGCCGCGGGCGGCGTGTCGGCGAGCCTGGCGACCGGGACGGCCACGGGCCAGGGCAACGACACGCTGCTGGGCTTCACCGGCCTGACCGGAAGCGCCTTCGACGACAGCCTGGGCGGCGATGCGGCCGACAACACGCTCTCCGGCGGCGCGGGCGACGATTCGCTGGCGGGCGGTGGCGGGCAGGACCGGCTCGCGGGCGGCGACGGCGATGATTCCCTCGCGGGCGGCGCGGGCGGCGACACGCTGGTGGACATCGGCGGCGTCGATACGATGGCCGGCGGGGCGGGCGATGACAGCCTCGTCGGTGGCGGCCAGGCGGGCGATGCGGCCAGCTTCGCGGAGGCCGCCGCCGCGGTGAACGTCAACCTCGGCGCGGGCAGCGCCAGCGGCGAGGGGCAGGACACGCTTGTCGGATTCACCGGCGCGATCGGCAGCGCCTTCGCCGATTCGATCCAGGGCGATGGCGGCGACAACAGCCTGGCCGGCGGGGACGGCGCCGATACGATCACCGGCGGTGATGGCACCGACACGATCGCGGGCGGGGCGGGAGAGGACAGCCTCGACGGAGGCGCGGGGGTGGGCGACGCGCTGAGCCTCGGCGGCGCGTCGGCGCCGGGCTTTGCCGACCTGGATGCCGGTTTCGCGGGCTCTCCGGGGGCCTTCGACGCGATCGCGGGCTTCGAGGCCGTCATCGGCGGCGATCTCGACGACTTCATCCGTGGCGACGGCAACGCCAACACGCTCTCGGGCGGCGCGGGGAACGATACGATCCTGGGCGTCGGGGGCGATGACAGCCTCTCGGGCGGCGGCGATGTGCTCGACACGGTGAGCTTCTTCGACGCGCCGGTTGGCGTCGTCGTCGACCTTGCCGCCACGGCGTCCTTCGGCATCGCGACCGGTGCCGGCACCGACACGCTGGTCGGCTTCCGGCAGGTGATCGGCAGTGGCCATGGCGACAGCCTGGCCGGCGCATCGGGGGCGGAGACGCTGCTTGGCGGAGCCGGCGCCGACACCATCGCTGGCCGCGCGGGCGATGACAGCCTCGTCGGCGGCGGCCAGGTGGGCGACACGGTGACCTATTCCGGTGCCACCTTCTGGGTCGACGTGAACCTGAAGACCGGCACCGCCACCATCGGCGATGGTCAGGACACGCTGGAGGGCTTCTCGACCGTCATCGGCAGTTCCTTCGAAGACGAGATCTTCGGCGATGCCTCGGCGAACCGGTTGGAGGGCGGCGACGGGTTCGACCAGCTGCAGGGAGATGATGGCGACGATACGCTCCTCGGTGGGACGGGAGAGGACCTCCTCAATGGCGGGGAGGGCAACGACAGCCTGAATGGCGGGACGGGATTCGACTTCCTCACCGGGGGGGACGGCGATGACAGCCTCGTGGCGGGCGGCGGCCCCGGCGACTACGCGGCCTTCGAGGAGTCGAACGGCGTCATCGCGAGCCTTGCGACCGGGACGGCGACCGGGCAAGGCAATGACACGCTGGTGGGATTCACCGGCCTGATCGGCGGCGGCTTCGACGACAGCCTCGCAGGCGACGCCGCCGACAACACGCTGCTGGGCGAGGGTGGCGACGACACGCTGGCGGGCGGTGCGGCCGACGACAGGCTGGTTGGCCGCGATGGTGACGACAGCCTTGTCGGGGAGAACGGGCGCGACACCCTCTTCGGCGACGTGGGGGCGGATACCCTCGCCGGCGGAGCTGACGATGACAGCCTCGACGGCGGCGGCCAGGTGGGTGACACGGTCGACTATTCCGGGGCCGCCGCCGCGGTCACGGTGGACCTGACGGCCGGCACCGCGACCGGCATGGGTCAGGACACGCTGGAGGGCTTCTCGGCCATCACCGGCAGTTCCTTCAACGACAGTCTCCTCGGCAATGCCTCGGCGAACGGTCTGGAGGGCGGCCAGGGGAACGACACGCTGCTCGGCGGTGCCGGGGTGGATACGATCGCCGGCGGCCTGGGCAATGACAGCCTCTCGGGCGGGGCCAACCAGGGGGACAGGGTCAGCTTCGCCAACGCGACCGGAAGCGTGACGGTGGATCTCGGCGCCGGCACGGCCACCGGCGAGGGCAGCGACTCCCTCGCCGGCTTCTCCGACGTGGTCGGCAGCGCGCAGGATGATTCGCTCGCGGGCGACGGCGCCGCGAACACGCTGCAGGGCGGCGCGGGCGCGGACACCCTGCAGGGCGCGGCGGGCAACGACCTCGTCCTGGGCGAGGCGGGGAACGACAGCGCGCAGGGCAGCCAGGGCGCCGATACCGTGCGGGGCGGGGCCGGGGTGGACACCGTCGCGGGCGGCCAGGGCAATGACAGCCTCGATGGTGGCGGCGATGCCGGCGACACGCTGAGCTTCAGCGGGTCCGGCAGCGCCGTCACCGTGGATCTCGCGGCCGGCACCGCATCGAACAGCGACGGCACCGACACCGTGGCCGGCTTCACCGGCGTCCTCGGCAGCAACTCCGCCGACCAGCTGAAGGGCGATGCGAACGCCAACACCCTCTCGGGGGGCAACGGCGCGGACACGATCCAGGGGGGCAGCGGCAACGATCTCCTCGAGGGTGGTGGCCAGGCCGGCGATACGGCGAGCTTCGCGGGCGCCGGGGCGGCGGTCAGCGCGAATCTCCTGCTCGGCACCGCGACCGGGGAAGGCAGCGACACCCTCGCCGGCTTCACCGGCATCATCGGCAGCGGCTTCAACGACACCCTGACGGGGGATGGCGGGGCGAACAGCCTGGCGGGCGGGGCCGGCGGGGATTCGCTGTCCGGCGCGGATGGCGCGGACACGATCACGGGCGCCGCGGGGGTGGACACCATCGCCGGCGGCGCGGGGAATGACAGCCTGTCGGGCGGCGGGGATGCCGGCGACACGGCGAGCTTCGCCGACGCGGCCGCGGCGGTGGCGGCCAACCTCGGCACCGGGACGGCGTCCGGCGAGGGCACGGATGTGCTCAGCGGCTTCACCGGGCTGATCGGCGGCGGCTTCGCCGACACGCTGACGGGCAGCGCGGCGGCGAACCGGCTCGAGGGCGGCGCGGGCGGGGATTCGCTCGCGGGCGGGGATGGCGCCGACACCATCGTGGCGGGGGTCGGGGACGACACGGTCGCGGGCGGTGCGGGCGATGACAGCCTGTCGGGCGGTGGCGATGCCGGCGACACGGTGAGCTATGCCGGCTTTGCGAGTGCGGTCGTGGTCAATCTTCGGCAAGGCACCGCGACGGGGGATGGCTCCGACACGCTCTCGGGCTTCGCGAATGCGGTGGGCACGGATTTCCGCGACCGCATCGAGGGCAGCTCCGGGAACAATCGCCTCGAGGGCGGCGACGGCACCGACACACTTTCGGGGCGGGAGGGCGCGGACACCATCATCGGCGGGTCGGGCCTGGACGAGATCCGCGGCGATAGCGGCGATGACAGCCTCGAGGGCGGCGCCGACGCGGACGAACTGGTCACGCTCGAGGGCAACGACACGGCGCTGGGCGGGGCGGGGACGGACACCATCGTGGGTGGCCTCGGCGACGACAGCCTGGACGGTGGCGGCGAAGCCGGGGACCTGCTGAGCTTCAGCGGCACTGGCGAAGCCGTCACCATCGACCTTGCCGCCGGCACGGTGGTCGGGCAGGGAGAGGACACGATCACCGGCTTCACCGACGTCGTCGCTGGTCTCCAGGGCGACGACGTTCGGGGGGATGGCGCCGCGAACGAATTCGTCGGTCAGACGGGCGACGACACGCTGGCAGGCCGGGACGGCGACGACACGCTCACGGGCAGCGCCGGAAACGATGTCCTGTTCGGCGGCGACGGCTTCGACGTCGCCGTCTTCTCCGGGGCGCTGGCGGACTCCAGCATCGTCGCGGGCGAGGACACGCTCGGCGGCTACTATGAGGTCTCAGGGCCGAACGGCGTCGACCGGATCTACGGCGCCGAGATCCTGCGCTTCTCCGACCAGGACGTGCCGATCTGCTTCCTCGGCGGCACGGCGATCCTGACACCGGCGGGCGAGGTGCCGGTCGAGACGCTCCGCCCCGGCGACCTGGTGCTGACCTGGGAGGGGGAGGCGCTGCCGGTGCGCTGGGTCGGGCGGCAGACCATCGCCGCGCGCTTCGCCGACCCGCTGGAGGCGCACCCGATCCGCATCCGCGCCGGCGCGCTCGGGGACGGGGTCCCCGCGCGCGACCTCCGGGTCTCGCCGGCGCATGCGGTGCTGGTGGCGGGCGTGCTGGTGCAGGCGGGCGCGCTGGTGAACGGCGTGACCGTGCTGCGCGACCCGCCGCCGGCGGAGATCTTCACCTACTGGCATGTGGAGCTCGCCGAGCACCGGCTGCTGGTGGCCGAGGGCGCGCCGGCGGAGAGCTTCGTCGACACGGTGGAACGCACGCGCTTCGACAACGCGGCAGAACGCGCCGGCGCGGCGCCGGTCGAGGAGATGGCGCTGCCGCGCGCCCGCTCGCACCGCCAGGTGCCGCGTGCGGTGCGCGAACGGCTTGCGGCACGCGCCGCCGTCATCGCCCCCGAGATCGACGCCGCCTGAACGGCCTGCATCGGTTCCGCTTCGCCACCGACCGAGGAGAACCCGCGGCATGTCCGTCACGATCAATGCGCCAAGCAACGTTACGGTGTCGGAGAACAATCTGACATCGCTCTTTCGGGCGACCGCCAAGATCACCCAGTCCGAAGGCTCCTTCACCAAGCTGACTGGATGGCAGCTCGACACAGAATCCAATGAAAGCAGAGAATTTTTCTCGATCGAGAGCAACACTTTCTTCACCAGGGACTCGCCTGTCATCAAGTTGAGGCAGGCTCTCGACTACGAGAATCCACAGGATTTCAACGGCGACAATGTCTACGCGGTGACGGTCACTGCGCACTACGAGACTGAATCGTTCAGCGTTGGCGTCCAGTCCGGGGGAGGATCGTTCACGGGATCCGTCAGCAAGACGATCTTCGTCACGGTGACCGATGTCGACGAGGCACCGGTCCTGACGTCCGCCAGCACGGCGAGTTTCGCCGAGAACGGCACCGGCATCGCGTATCAGGGCAGCGGCACGGATCCGGAGGGTTTCGGCCTTTCGTCCTGGGGCCTCAGCGGCGCGGACGCCGCGCGCTTCGATATCGACGAGACGGGCGCGGTCCGCTTCATCTCGGCACCCGATCACGAGGCGCCGACGGACCGGAACGGCGACGGCATCTACGAGTTCACCGTCACCGCCTCCGATGGCGGGCAGACCGCCAGCAAGGCCGTCAGGCTTACCGTCACGGACGTCAACGAGCGGCCCGTGATCACCTCGGGCACGACGGCGAGCGTGGCCGAAGGGGCGACCGGGATCGTCTATCAGACCGTCGTCGTCGACCCCGAAGGCGCCTCTCCGACATGGTCGATCTTCGGCATCGACGCTGCGCTCTTCCGGATCGATGCAAATGGCGGCCTGAGCTTCCGGTCGCCCCCAGACTTCGAGGCGCCGCTCGATCAGGGCGCGAACAACGTCTATGACCTTACCATAAGGGCACAGTTCTTCGAAACGGCGCCGAACGGCACGGTCACGATCACCAACGTCCAGACGCCGGTGTCGATCACCGTCGGCAATGTCGATGACCGGGCGCCCGTCATCACCTCCGGCGACAGCGGCGGCATCGAGGAGAACACCGCCGGCGTCGCCTACCAGGCCACGGCGATTGACCTGGACGGGTCCGCCACCATCGGCTGGTCGCTGGCCGGCCTGGACGAGTCGAGCTTCGTCATCGACTCCACAGGCGCCGTGCGCTTCGTCGCGCCCCCGGACTACGAGGCGCCCGCCGACAGCGACGGCGACGGGATCTACCAGATCACCGTCCTCGCCTCGGACGGCACGAATATCGGCAGCCAGGACGTCTCGATCGCGGTCGGCAACGTCAATGACAATGCGCCGCAGATCGTCTCCGGCACGACCGCGGACTTCGCCGAGAACGGAACCGGCGTGGCCTATCAGGCCCAGGCCGTCGATGAAGACGGTCAGGAGAGCTTCATCTGGACGCTCGGTGGCGTCGACGCCGGCTTCTTCAGCATCGATGCCGAGGGGAATGTTCGCTTCATCGACCCGCCCGACTACGAGACGCCGCTCGACGGCAATTTCAACAACGTCTACCTCTTTACGGTCAACGCATCGGATGGCGACCTGACGACCAGCCAGACCGTGCGCATCACCGTCACCAATGAGAGCGACCTGCCACCCGGCGTCATCACCGGGCTGGTCCCGCCCTATGCCGAGAACAGCTTCGGCCCGGTGCTGCAGGCCACGGCCTTCGATCCCGACAGCACGGGAGAGGTCTACTGGGCGCTGTCGGGTCCCGATGCGGAGCAATTCGCCATCGATTCCACCGGCACGGTGTATTTCGTCCGGCCGCCCGACTTCGAGGCGCCGACCGATTCGAACGGCGACAACCTCTACGTCTTCGAGGTCAACGTCAGCGACGGCTTCGGCTCGAGCTTCTCGCTGGTCCTGGTGCCGGTCGAGGATCGGCTGGATCCGCCCCTCGCACCGATCTCCCCCGTGACCCTCACGGCGATCGAGGAGGATGCGACGGGCCTCATCACCGAGGCCGCGCTGCTCGAGGGTTGGATCGACCAGGACAGCACGACCCTGCATGTCGTCGATCTCACCGCGAGTTCAGGGACGCTGACGGACAATGGCGACGGCACCTGGACCTTCCAGGGCGATCCCGATGACGATACGGACGTGACCTTCACCTACGGGGTGACCGACGGCACCTTCGTCAATCCCGTCGGGGAAGCGATCCTCGACCTGCTGCCGACGAATGCCGGGGCGACGGGCTCCGTCGGCTTCCGGCTCGAGGACGGAACCCTGCTGGCCACGGCGACCGTGGCCGACCCGGAAGGCATCCTGTCCGAGGGGTTCCAGTGGCAGGTCTTCGTCGACGGCGCGTGGCAGGACATCCCGGGTGCCACCGACGCCGCCTACACGCCGGCGGCCGAGGCTTCGGAGCAGCTTCTCCGCGTGGTCTATCGCTTCATCGATGGCGGCGGCGATGCCGGTGAGTTCAGCGCGACCGAGGTGGCCGTGGCCGGCACCGGTGCGGACGAGGACATCCTGGCGGCGCCGGGAACCTTGGCCGTGCTCGGCCTCGACGGTGCCGACACGCTGACCGCCGATGATGCGGGCGGCACGCTCGGCGGCGGGGCAGGGAATGACCGCCTGGAGGGGAGCGACGGTGCCGATCTGCTCGAGGGCGGCGCAGGCGACGACGTCCTGATCGGCGGCGAAGGTGCCGACACGCTGGCAGGCGGAGCCGGGAACGATCTGCTCGTGGGTGACGTTGGTCAGGCCGACTGGGTGGATTTCTCCGCCGCCTCGGCGCCGGTCACCGTCTTCGTGGATGGCTCGGCGACGGGTGAGGGCAGCGACCGCCTCTTCGACATCGCCGGCGTCCTCGGCAGCGCCTTCGGCGACAGTCTGAGCGGCGACGCCGCGGCCAACACACTCGCGGGCGAGGATGGCGAGGATACGATTCAGGGCGCCGCCGGCGCGGATCTGCTGGAGGGCGGCGCGGGCAATGACAGCGCGCTCGGCGGGCAGGATTCCGACACGCTGCTGGGTGGGGATGGCGCGGACACGCTGGCGGGCGGCCAGGGCGCCGACAGCCTCGATGGTGGCGGGGATGCCGGCGATCTGCTGAGCTTCGCCGGCTCCGGCAGCGGCGTGACGGTGGACCTGTCGTCCTCCGTCGCCTCGAACAGCCAGGGCACGGACACGGTCACCGGCTTCACCGATGTCGTCGGCGGGAATTCGGCCGATGCGCTGACGGGCAATGCCGAGGCGAACGCGCTCCTGGGTGGCGGTGGCGGCGACACGCTCGCCGGGGCGGGCGGAGACGATACGCTGACCGGCGGCGCCGGCGACGACGTCCTGTTCGGCGGGGACGGCGACGACATTGCGATCTTCGCCGGGGCACGGGCGGACTATGCCGTCGAGCAGGGCGAGGACACGCTCGGCGGGTACCAGTTGGTCACGGGCCCGGACGGCACGGACCGCATCTATGGCGCCGAGATCCTGCGCTTCGCTGACGAGGACGTGCCGGTCTGCTTCCTGCCCGGCACCCTGATCATGACGCCGTCGGGAGAAGTGCCTGTCGAAGGGCTGCGGCCCGGCGACCTGGTGTTGACGGCGGACGGGAAGGTGGCGCCGGTCCGCTGGCTCGCCCGGCAGACCATCGCCGCACGTTTCGCCGACCCGTTGCAAGTGAACCCGATCCGCATCTGCGCCGGAGCATTGGCCGAGGGCGTGCCCTCCCGCGACCTGTGGGTCTCTCCGGCGCATGCGCTGCTGGTCGGCGGCGTGCTGGTGCAGGCCGGCGCGCTAGCGAATGGGATCAGTGTTGTCCGGGAGGCGCCGCCTGCCGCCGTGTTCGCCTACTACCACGTCGAGCTCGATGCTCACCGTCTGCTGCTGGCGAATGGCACACCGGCCGAGAGCTTCGTCGATACCGTCGAGCGTGGCCGCTTCGACAACGCGATGGAACGCGCGGATGCGCCATCGGTCGAGGAGATGCCGCTGGCGCGCGCCCGCTCGCACCGGCAGGTGCCGCACGCGGTGCGGAAGCTTCTTGCAGCGCGGGCGGCCATGGCGCCTCGGCAGCGGGAGGGGGTCCGCGCTGCCTGAGCGCCCCACGCCACTCCCGACCTCTGCCGTGAGGCCGGGTTTGGTGATGCCGTCGCGCCGCCCCGCGACATTCCTCGACGCGCTCCAGGCCCATGCCGGGCGCGCGCCGGAACGCGCCGCCTTCGTGTTCCTGCGCCACCGCGGCGCCGGTCCGCCGGAAGCCGAGCGGCTGAGCCGCGGCGCCTTGCTGTCACGCGCGCAGGGCGTGGCGGCGGCGCTGCGGCAGCGTTGCGGCCGCGGCGCGCGCGCGCTGATCCTGGCGCCGCCGGGGCCCGACTATGTCGCGGGCTTCCTCGGCTGCCTCCTGGCCGGCGTGGTGGCGGTGCCGGCCTACCCGCCGCGCAACGCCAGGCATCTCGGGCGGCTGTCCGCGATCGCGGCGGATTGCGGCGCGGCGGCGGCCCTCGGCCTCGAGGACCTGATGGACCGGTCCGCGGCCTGGGGTGGCGGAGGGCTGCCCCCGCCGATCGCGCTGGATCGCCTGCCGGCCGACGCGGCCGGAACCTGGCGCGGCACGGATCCCCGCCCCGCGGATCTGGCCTTCCTGCAATACACCTCGGGCACGACGGGCGACCCCAAGGGCGTCATGGTCGGCCATGACAACCTCTGGGCCAATATCGAGACGGTCGGCCGGCACCACGCGGTGACGCCGGACGACGTCCATGTCACCTGGCTGCCGCCCTACCACGATCTCGGTCTCGTCACCGGCCTCCTGCAGCCGCTGGCCTATGGGCAGACCATCATCGCGATGGCGCCGGCCGCCTTCCTGCAGGAGCCGCTGCGCTGGCTGCGGGCGATCGCGGCGCATCGCGGCACGATCAGCGCCGCGCCGAATTTCGCCTATGAGCTCTGCAGCGGCGCCGACCCCGCGGCGGAGCCCGAGCCGCTCGACCTCTCCTGCTGGCGCATCGCCGGCTCCGGCGGCGAGCCGCCGCGCGCCGCGACCCTCGATCGCTTCGCGCGCCGCTTCGCCGCCTGCGGCTTCTCGCCCGCCGCCTTCTCCCCGGCCTACGGGATGGCGGAGACGACGCTGCAGGTGACCAACGCACCCCTCGGCGCCGCCCCCGCGGTCGCCGATTTCGGGCAGCCCGGCGCGCCCTCCCTCGCGGTTTCCAACGGCGCACCGCTCGAGGCCCATGACATCCGCATCGTCGATCCCGCCTCCGGCCGCGCGCTGCCGGAGGGCAGGATCGGCGAGGTCTGGGTCGCCGGCCCGACCGTGGCGCGCGGCTACTGGGGCCGGGAGGACGCGACGGCGGAGGCCTTCGCCGCGCGCCTGGCGGAGGATCCCGCGGCGGGTCCCTTCCTGCGCACCGGCGATCTCGGCGCGCTGCGCGGGGGCGAGCTCTACGTCGTCGGGCGGATCAAGGAGCTCATCATCCTCCGCGGGCGCAACCTCCACCCGCAGGATGTCGAGGCCGCGGTCGCCGGGGCGCACCCGGCGCTCGATCCGGATGCCACGATCGCCTTCGGGGTGGAGCGCGACGAGGCGGAGCGGCTGGTGGTGCTGCACGCCCTCGGGCGCCGGGCGCTGCGCGGGCTGGATCCGCCCGCGCTGTTCGCCGCCATCCGCCGCGCCGTGGTCGAGGCGGTGGAGGTCTACCCGGACGCGATCGTGCTGGTACGGCCGGCGACCCTGCCGCGCACGACCAGCGGCAAGCCGCAGCGGCTGAAGGCGCGCGCGCAGTACCTGGCCGGGGAGCTGGCGGAGGTGGCGCGGTGGAGCGCGGCGCCGGTGGAGGCCGCGGCCGGGCATCCCCCGATGGATCCGCTGCTGCCGGCGACGCTCGCCGGGGCGCCGCCGCACCAGCGTCGCCCGCGGCTGCAGCGTCACCTCGCGGAGCTTCTGCGCGTGGCGCTCGGGCTGCCCGAGCCGCCCGCGGAGCAGGTCGGCTTCGCCGAGCTCGGGCTGGACAGCCTGAAGGCGGTGCAGCTTGGGGAGCGCCTGAACGCGGCGCTGCGGCTCGACCCGCCCCTGCCCGCCACGGTGCTGTTCGACCAGCCGAACCTTGCCGCGCTGACGGACCTCCTGGCGGTGCGCCTGGGCTGGGAGGAGGCGGCGCCGCCGCGGCGCCCGGTCCCGCAGCCCGGGGCGCCGGTCGCCATCATCGGCCTCGCCGCGCGCCTGCCGGGCGGCGCCGATGCGGCCGGCTACTGGGCGCTGCTGGCCTCGGGCGGCGATGCGATCGCGGAGATCCCGCGCAGCCGCTTCGACGTCGAGGCCTGGTACGACCCGGACCCCGAGGCGCCCGGGAAGATCTACACGCGCTCGGGTGGCTTCCTCGACGGGGTCGACCTGTTCGATGCCGGCTTCTTCGGGATCAGCCCGCGCGAGGCGGCGTCGATGGACCCGCAGCAGCGGCTGCTGCTGGAGGCGGCCTGGGCGGCGCTCGAGGATGCGGGGCTGGCGCCCGAGCGCCTGCGCGGCAGCGCCACGGGGGTCTATGTCGGGGTGGGGCCGGGCGAATACGGCGACGTCCCGGTGGCCGATGGCACGGCGATCGACACCTACTTCGCGACCGGCACGGCGCCGAGCGTGATCGCCGGGCGGGTGGCCTATGCGCTCGGCCTCGAGGGCCCGACGCTGGCGATCGACACGGCGTGCTCCTCCTCGCTGGTGGCGCTGCACCAGGCCTGCCAGGCGCTGCGCGCGGGCGAGTGCGACGCGGCCTTGGCCGGGGGGGTGAGCCTGATCCTCGGCGTGCGCGCGATGCTGGCGACCTGCCGGGCGCGCATGCTGGCGCCGGACGGGCGCTGCAAGACCTTCGACGCGGCGGCCGATGGCTATGGCCGGGGCGAGGGCGTGGGCGTGGTGGTGCTCAAGCGCCTGGCGGATGCGGAGCGCGACGGGGACCGCGTGCTGGCGGTGATCCGCGGCAGCGCGGTGAACCAGGACGGGGCGTCGGGCGGGCTGACGGTGCCGAACGGGCCGGCGCAGGAGCGGCTGATCGCGGCGGCGCTGGCGCAGGCGGGTGTGGCGCCGTCGGAGGTGGCGTATCTGGAGTGCCACGGCACGGGGACGGCGCTCGGCGACCCGATCGAGGTGCAGGCGGCGGCGCGGGCGCTGGGCGCGGGCCGGCCGGCGGAGCGGCCGCTGCTGCTGGGCTCGGCCAAGGCGGCGATCGGTCACCTGGAGGCGGCGGCGGGGATCGCGGGCCTGATCAAGGTGGTGCTGGCGCTGCAGGCCGGGGAGCTGCCGGCGCAGCCGAACGTCACGACGCCCAACCCGCACATCCCCTGGGATTCGCTGCCGGTCGCGGTGGTGCGCGCGCGGCGGCCCTGGCCGGCGGGGCGGCGGATCGCGGGCGTCAGCAGCTTCGGCTTCTCCGGGACGAATGCGCATGTGGTGCTGGAGGGCTACGCCGAGCCGGCGCGGGAGACGCCCGCGCAGCCTGGTCGCGGGGCGCATCTGCTGCCCCTGTCGGCGAAGTCGGGGGCGGCGCTCGGGGCGCTCGCGGGGCGCTACGCGGAGGCGCTGGAGGACCGGCCCGATCTCCCGCTCGGCGATGCCTGCCTCACCGCCGGCGTGGGGCGCAGCCATTTCGAGCATCGCGCGGCGGTTTCGGCGCCGGACCGGGCAGGCCTGCTGGCGGGGCTCGCGGCGCTGCGCGACGGCCTCCCGCACCCGGCGCTGCGGACCGGCCATCGGCGCGGCGCGCCGCCGCGGATCGGCATGCTGTTCACCGGCCAGGGCAGCCAGTGGGCCGGGATGGGGGCCGGCCTCTACGATTCGGCGCCGGTGTTCCGGGAGGTGATCGACCGCTGCGATCGCGTGATCCGCGACCTGCGCGGGGGCGCCTCGCTCGCCGCGGTGATGTTCGGGCGGGACGGCGCGGCCGGGTCGCTCGACGACACCGCCTGGACGCAGCCCGCGCTCTTCGCGCTGCAGGCGGGCCTGCTGGCGCATTGGGCGAGCCTCGGGGTGCGGCCCATGGCGGTGCTCGGGCATTCGGTCGGGGAGATCGCGGCCGCCCACGCGGCCGGGGTGTTGGGCCTGGAGGACGGCCTGCGCTTCGCCGCCGCGCGCGGGGCGCGGATGGCGGCGCTGCCGGCCGGGGGTGGGATGGCGGCCGCCTTCGCGCCGGCCGGGCGCGTCGCCGCCGCGGTCGCCGCGGTGAATGCCGGGTCGGCCTGCGGCCTCGGGGGGCTGTCGGTCGCGGCGACGAACGGGTCGCACCAGGTGGTGTCGGGGCCGGCGGCCCTGCTGGCCGCGCTCGAGGCGCTTCTGTCGTCGGAGGGGATCCGCGTGGAGCGCCTGCGGACGCGCCAGGCCTTCCATTCGGCGCTGCTGGACCCGGTGCTCGACGCGATCGAGGCGGCGCTGGACGGCGTGCCGGTCCGCGCGCCGGACCGGGTGCTCATCTCGAACCTGACCGGCCGGGCGGTGGCGCCCGGGGAGCGGCTCGATGGGCGGTACTGGCGGCGCCAGGCGCGGGGGACGGTGCGGTTCGCCGAGGGGGTCGCGGCGCTGGCCGGGGCCGGGGCGGAGCTCGTGATCGAGCTCGGCCCCGGCCGCGTGCTGGCGCCCCTGGCGGCGCTGTGCTGGCCGCGGGGGACCGCCGACGGATCGGGACAGGCGGCGGCGGCACCGGCCCTGGTGGCGAGCCTGGCGGGGCCGCCGGAACGGATCTCCGCGCCCGGCACGGGGGCGTCCCCGGACGGGCGCGGCGATGCGGCCGCGTTCCTCTCCGCGGTGGCGGAGGCCTATGCGGCCGGGGCGCGGCTGGATTTCGCGCCGCTCGCCATCGCCGGGGCGCGGCGGATCGCGCTGCCGGGCTATCCGTTCCAGCGCCGCCGGCACTGGCGGGGGACGGATCCGGAGGCCGGGGGTGCCGCGCCGTCGCCCGCCGCGGCGCGCGGGGCGTCGGCCGAGACGGTGGTCCATCGGCTCGTCGCCGAGGTGCTCGGCCTGGCGCCGGAGGAGCTCCCTCCGGACCGGCCCCTCGGCGAGTCCGGCCTCCAGTCGCTGGCGGCGATGGAGATCCTGGCGCGCATCCGCGCCCGCCTCGGGGTCGAGCTCGCCGCCTCGACCCTGCTGGAGGCGGGCGTGACCGTCGCCACCCTGGCGCGCGAGACCGTCCGGCGCGGCGCGACGGGCGGCCCCGCGGATCGCGGCCTGGTCGACCGGGCGAGGATGGTCCGGGACGGCACGCTGGAGGCGGCGATCCGGCCCGGGGCGCGGGACGCCGGGACCATCTCCGCCGTGCTCGTCACCGGCGCCACCGGCTTCCTGGGCGCGGCCCTCGCCGCCCGGCTGCTCGCGGGCACCCCATGGCGGCTGCTCTGCCTCGTCCGTCCGGGCGAGGGTGCCCCGGCGCGGATGCGGCTCGAGGCGGCGCTGCGCTCCCTCGGCGCCGATCCGGCCCTCCTCGCCGACCGCGTCGAGGCGGTGGAGGGGGACCTCCTGCGGCCCCGCTTCGGCCTCGGGGACGCGGCCTTCGAGGCCCTGGCCGACCGGGTGCAGGCCGTCTACCACACCGCGGCGCTGGTCAACTGGCTGCTGCCCTATGACGCGCTCGCGCCGCTCAACGTGGCGGCGACGCGGGAGGTCCTGCGCTTCGCCGGCCTGGGCGGGGCGGCCAGGGCCGTGCACACCGTCTCCACCCTCGGAATCTTCCCCGCCGGCCTGCCGGATGGGGTGTCGCGGGCGCTCGAGAACGCCCCGCCGGAGCCCCATGCCGACCGGTTCGAGACCGCCTACGCGCAGTCGAAATGCGTGGCGGAGATGCTCTGTCACGAGGCAAGGCGGCGCGGCCTGCCGGTCTCGATCTACCGCATGGACTTCATCACCGCCGCGGCGGGGCGCTCGGCCATGCCCTGGCGCTACATCATCCCGCGGCTGCTCGCGGGGGCGGTCGAGACCGGCTGCCTGCCGGAGATCCCCGTCCTCGTGGACCTGATGCCGGCGGATGGCGTCGCGGAGGCCATCGCGGCGCTGTCCCGCGACCCGGCCGCGGCGAACACGAACCACCACCTGCTGAACCGCGCGCCGCTCGATCCCGGCGCGCTGCGCGGCGTGCTGGCCGGCTTCGGGCATCGGGTCGCCCTCCTCCCCTATGCCGCATGGCTCGACCGGATCGAGGCCGCCCCGGGCGGGAGCCTCTACCCCTTCCTGGCCTTCCTGCGCGGCGTCGAACCCCTGCTGCCGCGCTATGCCGGGTTTCTGGTCGACGACACGCAGACCCGGGCGCTGCTCGAGCAGGCCTCCCCGGGATTCCGGGACCGCCTGCCGGCGCCGGAGGCGATCTGCCGGCGGATCCTGTCGGATCTCGTCGGGGAGGGCCGCATTCCGCCCCCGGCCTGGCGCCTGCGCACCCTGCTCCGCGGCGGAAGCGCCGCCGCGCTCGCGCGGGACGAGGATGCGGCGGCGACGGTCGCCGCGCTCGGCGAAAGCGGGGCGGCCGAGGTCGCATGGACGCGCCCGGCCCTCGACATG
>CAZMCV010000002.1:53415-60609 GCA_964564645.1 uncultured Acetobacteraceae bacterium | reverse complement strand
GCTCGGCGATGCCGAGCTCGATGTGCTGGCCCTCCGGCGACATGCCCCAGCGCTGCGCCGAGGCGAGCTTGGCGTCGCGGAACACGTCGTTCTTCAGGTGCCGGTCGAAGATCCCGCGCCGGTTCACCCAGGGTCCGAGATTGGTCGAGACGGTGACATCGGGGCTGGTCGTGACGATCCGCTTCGCCAGCGCCGCCGCCTCTCCCACCCCGCGGCCGAGCTCGGCCAGGATCTCGCCGAAGGCCGCCTGGGTCGAGAGCTTGCGCCCGGGCGGCACCTTCGGGGCGGCCAGCACCGCCGGCACCGGCACGGGCTCGGCCGGCAGCTGCCGGCCCCCGGGCGCCAGGCGCCGCGCGAAGGGCACGCCATCGACGAAGGCGCGCAGCTGCGCCTCGGGCAGGTCGAGCCCCTCGAAGGGCTCCCATTCATGCCCCTCGCGGATGCCCATCTCCCGCTGGAAGCCCTCCATCTGCTCCTTCGTCATCAGCCCGGCATGGTTGTCCTTGTGGCCGGCGAAGGGCAGGCCCATGCCCTTGGTGGTGTAGGCGATGAAGCAGGTCGGCTGGTCGCCCTCGGCGTCCTGCGCGCGGAAGGCCTCGATCAGCGTCTCGATGTCGTGCCCGCCGAGATTGGTCATCAGCGCGTGCAGCTCGTCATCCGACAGCGGGTCGATGATCGCGCGCACCGCCTCGTCCCGCCCGAGCTCGGCCATCACCGCGCTGCGCCAGGCGGCGCCCCCCTGGAAGGTCAGCGCGGCGTAGAGGCTGTTCGGGCAATCGTCGATCCAGCGGCGCAGCGCCTCGCCCCCCTCGCGCGCGAAGGCGGCCTGCAGGCGGCGGCCGTATTTCAGCGTGACGACGTTCCACCCCATGTCGCGAAACAGCCCCTCGATCCGGCCGAAGAGGCGGTCGGGGACGACGCTGTCGAGGCTCTGGCGATTGTAGTCGACGATCCACCAGACGTTGCGGATGTCGTGCTTCCAGCCCTCGAGCAGCGCCTCGTAGATGTTGCCCTCGTCGAGCTCGGCATCGCCCACGATCGCGACATGCCGCCCGGCGGGCCGGTCGGTCGGCACCAGCCCGTGCAGGCGCACATAATCCTGCACGAGGGAGCCGAAGCTCGTCAGCGCGACCCCGAGGCCGACCGAGCCGGTCGAGAAATCCACCTCCGCCCCGTCCTTCACCCGCGAAGGATAGGGCTGGATGCCGCCGAACTGGCGCAGGGTCGTCAGCTTCTCGCGATCCTGGCGCCCGAACAGGTAGTTCATCGCGTGGAAGACCGGGCCCGCATGCGGCTTCACCGCGACCCGGTCCTCGGGGCGCAGCATCTCGAAATAGAGCGCGGTCATGATGGAGATGACCGAGGCGCAGGAAGCCTGGTGCCCGCCGACCTTCAGCCCGTCCCGGTTGGGGCGGATGTGGTTGGCATGGTGGATCATCCAGGCGGAGAGCCAGAGCAGCTTGCGCTCCAGCGCATGCAGCAGCGCCAGGCGCTCCGGCGACAGGGGCGCCGGCAGGGTCGCGGGCTCGCCCGGCGTGGCATCGGTCCGTGTCAGGATGTTCACGCTTGCGTCCTCGGGCGTCGGCCTCGTCCCCCGACATGTGGCCCGGGGGCGGCCGGCGGATCAAGACCGGGGTGCGGCGCGAGACCTCGACGGATCGTGCATCCACCGGCGATTGCCCCCCCGCCGGGCGCGTGCTTCGCGGCCCATCCCGGTCTTCGCCGCCGCGCCCCCGCCCTCACCTCCCCCTCCCCCCGGCACGCGCGCGGCGTGCCCGCATCGCAGGCGTCACGCCCCGCCCATGCCGCTCAGCCAGGCCGCCTATCGCCGGATCGCCCTTGCCCTGCTCACGCTCGGCTTCGCGCTCCTGCTCGGCCTCGCGGGCGCGGTGATCGTGCTGGTCGAGCGCAACGCGGAGGCCGCGGAGCGCGGCTTCGCCTCGCTGCAGGCCCAGGCCTCGCTGCACGAGGCCTTCAGCCAGCTCCAGGACGCCGAGACCGGCCAGCGCGGCTACCTGCTGACCGGCGACCCCGCCTATCTCGCGCCCTACCGGCGCGCGGTCGGCGCGGTGATGCCGGCGCTTGCGACGGCGGCCGCGCGGATCGGCGCGGACCAGAGCCACGCCACGGAGCTGCCGGTGCTGCGCCGCCTCGCCGAGGCGAAGCTCGCCGAGCTGCGCGAGACCATCGCGCTGGCGGAGGCCGGCGACGCCGCGGCCGCGCTGGCGATCGTGCGGAGCGACCGCGGCCGGAGCATCATGGACCAGTACCGGGCGCGCCAGGCGGCGCTGACCGTGGCGAGCGCCCGCCGCCTCGCCGCCGCCACCGCCGCGCAGGCGCGGACGGGGCAATGGCTCGCCATCGGGGCGGCCGCCGCGGCCGGGCTGATCCTGGCGGTGGCCATCGGCTGCGGCCTGCTGCTGCGCGGCTACCTGGCCGCGCTGCACGCCGCCGGCGAGGCGGTGCGCGAGTCCAAGGAGGGGCTCGAGCGGCGGGTGGCCGAGCGCACCGCGGCGCTGGCGGAGGCGAATGCCGAGCTGCAGCGCTTCGCCTACATCGTCTCGCACGACCTGCGCTCGCCTCTCGTCAACGTGATGGGCTTCACCGCCGAGCTCGAGGCGGCGCTGATGACCCTGAAGGATCCCGCCAGCACCGAGGATCCCCAGTCCCGCGCCCGGCTCGAGGCCGACATCGCCGAGGCGATCGGCTTCATCCGCGCCGCGACCGGCCGCATGGACCGCCTGATCGGCGCCATCCTCCGGCTGTCGCGCGAGGGCGGCCGCCGGCTCGAGCCCGAGCCGCTGGAGATGACGGCGGTGATCGAGGGAATCGTGGCCGGGCTCTCGCACCAGCTCGAAGGCCGCGACGCGTCGGTCGAGATCCGCCGCCCCCTGCCCGCCCTCACGGCCGATCGCGTCGCGATCGAGCAGATCTTCGGCAACCTGCTCGACAACGCGGTGAAGTATCTCGATCCGGGCCGGCCGGGCCGCATCGTGGTGCGCGGGCGGGCGACGCGGCGCGACGGCAACGCGCTCTTCGAGGTTGCCGACAATGGCCGCG
Source organism: uncultured Acetobacteraceae bacterium (assembly GCA_964564645.1). Classification (GTDB taxonomy): domain Bacteria; phylum Pseudomonadota; class Alphaproteobacteria; order Acetobacterales; family Acetobacteraceae; genus CAZMCV01. The sequence continues at coordinate 57,549 of CAZMCV010000002.1, read as the reverse complement.
GCGTCGCGCCGGGCGATCGCGAGCGCATCTTCGAGCTGTTCCGCCGCGCCGGCGCGCAGGATCGGCCCGGCGAGGGCATCGGCCTTGCCCATGTGCGGGCATTGGTGCGGCGCCTCGGCGGCACCATCCTCTGCGCGGCACCGGAGGATGGTCCCGGCACCGTGTTCCGGGTAACACTTCCGGTGAGGCCCATGGCCGCCGGGGCCGGCAGGGAGGGCTGACATGCAGGGCGCCGCGCTCGCCGTGACGATCGTGATGATCGAGGACGATCCCGGCCATGCCAGGCTGATCGAGCGCAACCTCCAGCGCGCCGGCGTGGCCAACCAGGTGCGGCATGTCGCCAGCGGCACCGCGGCGCTCGAGCTGCTCCAGCAGCCCGGCTGGCGGGACCAGCCGCCGCCGCTCGTGCTGCTCGACCTGAACCTGCCGGACATGAGCGGGATCGACATCCTCGCCCGGCTCAAGGCCGACGACCATCTGCGCCTCGCACCCGTGATCGTGCTGACGACGACCGACGACGAGGGCGAGATCCGCCGCTGCTACGAGCTCGGCTGCTCCGTCTACATCACCAAGCCGGTGAACTACGAGACCTTCGCCGACGCGATCCGCAAGCTCGGCCTGTTCCTGGCTGTCATCCAGGTGCCTCCCCCCCCTCCAACCTGAACGGTGCCCGCACGCCACGCGGCGCAGCCGCCGAACCCCTCCCCGCATGATCGATCAGCCGCCACGGCGCATCCTCTACATCGACGACGATCCCGGCCTGCGCCGGCTCGTGGAGCGGGAGATGACCCGGCGTGGCCTGCGCGTCGCGCTGGCCGAGGACGGGAGGCAGGGCAGCGCGCTGGCGGCCGGGGAGCGGTTCGATGCGATCTGCCTCGACCACCACATGCCGGGGCAGGACGGGCTGACGACCCTGGCCGAGCTGCTGCGCGGGCCGGATCCGCCGCCGGTCATCTACGTCACCGGATCGGAGGACGGGCGGATCGCGGTGGCCGCGCTGCGCGCCGGCGCGACCGACTACATGATCAAGGATGCGGGGCCGGAGTTCCTGCACCTGCTCGCCGCGCGCATCGAGGACGCGATCGAGCGCGCGGCGCTGCGCCGCGCCAAGGCGGCGGCCGAGGTGGCGACGCGCGAGGCGCTCGCCCGCGCCGAGGCGCTCGCGCGGAGCCAGGCCGTGCTGCTGCGGGAGGTGAACCACCGCGTCGCCAACAGCCTCCAGCTCATCGCCTCCCTCGCCCGCCTCCAGGAGATGGCGGTGACGGATACCGAGGCGCGCACCGCGATCGGGCAGATGCGCGCCCGGATCGCGGCCGTCGCGCAGGTGCATCGGCGCCTCTACACCTCGGACGATGTGCGCGTCGTGGCGCTCGACGAATACCTGGTCGGGCTGCTCGACGAGATCGGGCGCGGGATGGGCGCGCAGGAGCGGATCTCGCTCGAGGCCGCGCGCACCCTGGTGCCGACCGACCATGCGGTGCGGCTCGGCGTCATCGTCAGCGAGCTCGTCACCAACTCCCTCAAATACGCCTATCCGGAGCCGGCCGAGCGCGGCCCGATCCGCGTGCGCCTGGTGGCCGATGCGACGCATGGCGAGCTGATGGTGGAGGATGACGGGATCGGCGCCGCGCCGGCCGAGGCGGCGGCCGCGCCGCGCCGGGGCGGCACGGGCCTCGGGCAGCGGATCGTCTCGGCCATGGCGAGCAGCCTCGCGGGGGAGGTCCGCCAGGATTCCCCCGGCGGGCGCGGCACCCGCGTCCTCGTCCGCTTTCCCCTCGACGCGCCATCCTGACGACACGCGGACCATCCCGCCGCCCCGGGGCGGGGCCGCGCGCGGGACGCCGTGGGATCAGCTCCAGCCCCGCGCCAGCCGCCGGATCGCCGTCGCCGCGGGACGCTTCCCCTCGCCGACATACTCCTCGTGGTAATCCTCGATCCGCGCCGGGTCGTAGAGATAGTTCACCATCAGCCCCAGGCTCTCGCGCATCCCCTTGTCGGAGATGTCGCCGAGCCAGTTGAGACGCTCCACCCGCGCCCCGTTCGAGAGGTGGAAATGCGCCACCGGGTCGCGCGCGCGCCGGGCATTGCCCGCCGCCTGCTCGTTCAGCAGGTAGCCGGCGCAGAGCCGGGTCAGCACCGGCTCCAGCGCCTTCGCCAGCGGCTCCCGCCGGTGCCAGCCGCGCCGGGCGAGGATCCGCGCCAGGGTCTGGGACGGGGTCTCGGGCGGCGGCATCGCCGTGGGGCCGGCCTCGGCTGGCTCCCCGCCCGCTTGCGGCGCGGGCAAGGCGAGGTCGGGCGGGCTCGCCGCGCGCAGCGCCGCCGCCTCCTCCTCCGTCACCGACGGGGGAAGCTCGCCGGCGGCCAGCCTTCCGTTCAGCCAGCGCACGAAGCCCGGGATCGGCGAGAGGGTGGCGAAGGCCTTGATGTTCGGCAGCTCCTCGCGCAGCAGCGTGACCACGCGCTTGATCAGGAAATTGCCGAAGCTGATGCCGTCGAGGCCGCGCAGGCAGTTGTTGATCGAATAGAAGATCGCCGTGTCCGCCTGCCGCGGGTCGAGCGCGGGCGCCTTCTCGTCGAGCAGCCGCTGCACCGAATCGGCCAGCCCCTCGACGAGGGCGACCTCGACGAAGATCAGCGGCTCGTCCGGCATGCGGGGATGCAGGAAGGCGTAGCAGCGCCGGTCGGCGTCGAGCCGGTTCTTCAGGTCGCGCCAGCCGCGCACCCGGTGCACGGATTCGCCGAACACCAGCTTCTCGAGCAGCGAGGCCGGCGAGTTCCAGTCCATCCGCCGCAATTCGAGGAAGCCGACATCGAACCAGCCCGCCAGCAGGCCCTTCAGGTCGGCCTCCAGCGCGCGGAGCTGCGCGTCGCCCTCCATCATCCGCATCAGCTCGGCGCGGAGATCCACCAGGAACTTCACCCCGTCGGGGATGGTGGTGAACTGGGTCAGCAGCCGCACCCGCGCCGGCTCGAGCGCACGGCGGAGCACGGTGCGCGCGATTGCCCGCTCGCCCGGCTCCGTGGCACGGCCGAGGCGCTGGACCGCCCGCTCGATCGCCGCCTCCTCCACATCGAAGGCGGCGAGCACCCGGAGGAAGTCGATGCGCCCCGCGGCATCGAGCGCGAGATAGGCCTGGGCGAGCTTGGCGGCGCGGTTGCGCGCCGAGACCTCGCCGCCCCGGCCGTCGAGGCAGGCGCGCATCTGCTCGGCGATCGTCTCGGCCTCGCCGCCCACCACCCGCTCGGCCATGTCCCGCCAGAGGGTCGCGACCCGGCGCATCGCACGGTCGAACAACCCCCCATCCGGCTCGGCGACATCGGACATGCGGATACCTCTCCCCCAGGGCACGGCAATGGCGGGGCCGCCAGTCTAGACCGTGATCCTCCCCGTTGGGTCACCGTCCAGCATGGAATTGAGCGGCCGGCCCCTGCCGGTGGCGCGGAACCGGGCGGCGCCTGGCGCGGCCGGCAGCCGGGGATCAGCCGCGCGCGGCGGATACGAGTGCGTCCGGCAGCAGCGCGATCAGGTCGGCGGCGACCAGGCCGGCCGGCGGGCCGCGCCGCGCCGCCTCCCCCTGCAGCCAGGCGCCGGCGCAGGCGGCCTCGAACGGCGGCATGCCTTGCGCCAGCAGCGCGGCGATGATGCCGGCGAGCACGTCGCCGGTCCCGCCGGTCGCCAGGCTCGCCGGCGCGTTGTCGTTGATGGCGAGCCGCCCATCCGGCGCGGCGACCACCGTGTCCGCCCCCTTCAGCAGCACCACCGCGCCCGTCGCCGCCGCGGCGCGCCGCGCCGCCGCGGGCTTGTCGTCGCCGGCCGGGCCGAAGACCCGGGCGAACTCGCCGGCATGCGGCGTCAGCACGGCGCAGCCCGCGAGCGCCTCCGGCCGCCCGGCGCAGGCGCCGAGCGCGCCCGCATCGGCCACCACCGCCCGCCCCGCGGCGAGCAGGCGCCGGAGCGCGGCCAGCGTCGACGCCGTCGCCGGCATGCCGGGGCCGATCAGCCAGGCCCGGCGGCGCGGATCGGCCAGCAGCGCCTCTATCGGCTCTTCCGTCACGATGGTCCCGGGATCGCCCCCGGCGCGCAGCGCCGCCGCCGCCGCCACCCCGGGGGCCGCGATGGTGACGAGGCCCGCC
>CAZMCV010000002.1:0-53315 GCA_964564645.1 uncultured Acetobacteraceae bacterium | reverse complement strand
GCGCAGCGCCGCCGCCGCCGCCACCCCGGGGGCCGCGATGGTGACGAGGCCCGCCCCGGCCCGGTGCGCGGCCGCGGCGGCGAGGCGCGACGCCCCGGTCATGCCCGCCCCGGCCAGCAGGGTCAGGTGCCCACGGCTGTATTTGTGCGAGTCCGCCCCGGGCGCCGGCAGGTGCCAGAGCCCCGGCGCGTTGCGCCAGGCGCGCGGCGGAACCGCCTCCTCCAGCACGGTGTCGGGCAGGCCGATATCGGCCAGGACCGTCTCCCCGCAGAGGGTCCGCCCCGGCAGCAGAAGGTGGCCGGGCTTGAGGCGGAAGAAGGTGACGGTCACGAGGGCGGCCGGCGCGAAGCCGCGGACCTGGCCGGTGGCGCCATCGACGCCGGAGGGCACGTCCACGGCCAGCACCCTCCCCTCGGCGGCGGCGAACGTCGCGGCGACGGCGGGCTCCAGCGGCCGCGCCAGGCCGGCGCCGAAGACCGCGTCGATGACGAGCCCCGCGCGCGCGGCCTCGGCCGGATCGAAGCGCCGGACCGGGCCCGCCCAGGCGGCGGCGGCGAGGGAAGCGTCGCTGCCCGGGCGCGGCGGCGCGAGGGGTGCGACCGCGACCGGCCAGCCTTCCGCGTCCAGCAGGCGGGCCGCGACATAGCCATCGCCGCCATTGTTGCCGGGCCCGGCGAGCACCAGGGTCGGCACCGGCCGGAAGCGCTGCCGCACCGCCCGCGCCACCGCGCGCCCGGCGGCCTCCATCAGGCGAAGCCCGGGCGCGCCGGCGGCGATCGCGGCCACATCGGCGCGCGCCATCTCGGCCGGGGAAAGCAGCGCCAGGCGCCGCCGGGACGCGGCGGCATCCGCGGCATGTGGCGGCCGCCTCGTGGCGTCCCGGCGGGGTCCCATCGCCGGCCGGGGGTCAGGGGGGCGTCGGGTCACGGTCCCGACGCTAGGGCAAGCCGCGATCGGTTGGAATCGTCCGGGCGCGACCCGCGTGACGGAGCATGCCGATCGATGAACGAGCCATGCACGGCCTCATGACACCTTCGGCGGTGCCACCCAATCGCGCCCGGCTCCGGCGCGATGGCGGCGCGTAACGTCCGGGAAGGTCAGGGGCCGGAGGTCGGGGCAAGGGTCGAGAGGTCGGACCCTCCCGCACCGCGGCGCCCCCCCTCCACCGGCCGGGCGAGGGAGGATCGGGGTGGGGGACAGGCCGGGTTCCACGCAGGCGAGGACGCGCCGCCCCGCGCGCGCCCCCGCCGCCACGCTTCCGGGCCGGGGCGTCCGGTCAATGCCAGCCGCCCGGGATCCAGATCCAGACCCCGCGGCGCCACCCCCATCGCCCGGCGACCCAGCGGCGGCCGCGGCCGATCGGGACCCAGCGGCCGGGCACCCACACATAGCCGCGGCCATTCCAGTGCCAGTGACCGGGCTGCCAGCGCACGCGGCCCGGCGGCGGCCCGGGCGGTCCCCGCTCGTAGCGGGGCGGCGGCAGGCGCGGGGGGGGGAAGGGCTGGGCCGCGGCCGGACCGGAAGGGCCGCCGGCGCCGAGGCCGATCACGCCCAGCAGCAGCAGGCGGCGACGGAAAGGGTTCAAGGCGGCTCCCCTGTCTGCCTCAGCGGTAATAGCCCGGGGGCCGCCCGTAATAGGGGCGGTAGTAGGGGTAGGGGCGGTAGTAGGGGCGCGGCGCGACATAGACCGAGGCATAGGGCCGCGGCCGGCCGTAATAGCCCGGCGCCGGCGCCACGACGCAACCGCCGAGCCCGGCGACCAGGAGCAGCGGAAGGGCGAGGCGCAAGGTCCAGCGAATCGTCACGGCGGCATTCTCCCTTGGTGGACACCCGCAGATCAACGCCGCTCGGCGGCCCGCGGCGATGGGGCTTGCGGCGCCGCGGCGCCGTGATCCGGCGGGGTCGGGAAAGGATTAGGCCCCGGGCCTGTGGCGGAACGCAGGCAGCCCGGTGGCAGCGCCGCCATGACCGCCGGCCCCTCGCCCGTCCCGGCGCGTAACCTGTTGGCCCGATGCATCGATCTTGAGGACGTGCCTGACATCACCCGGTTCCCGCCGCGCCCGGCCTGGCCGTTCCTGTTCCTGCCGGTCCTGATCCTGCCCTTCGCCTTCTGGATCGCGGTGGTGCTGCACCCGCCGCTGAACCACGACGTGGCCGGGCTGCTCGCCTTCACGGAGGGGTGGCTGGGCGGCGCGGCGCTCTATCGCGACCTGATCGAGGTCAACCCGCCGCTCATCATCCTGATGAACGCGCCAGCGGTCCTGCTCGGGCCCTGGGTCCCGGGCGGCCCGGTGCGCGCGCTGCAGCTCCTGCTGCTGCTCGGCTGCGCGGTCGCGACGATCCTCGCCTGGGTCCTGCTGGCGCGCGATCCGTCGCGCGGGCCGCTCGAGCGCGCGACGCTGAGCGTCGCCATCCCGATGCTGACCCTGACCCCGGGCTATGATTTCGGCCAGCGCAGCCACATCCTGATGAACCTGCTGCTGCCCTACCTGCTGCTGGCGGTGCGGCGCGTCGAGGGCCCGCCCGTGGCGCGCCGCCTGGCGCTTCCGATCGCCCTCCTCGCCGCGATCGGGATCGCCCTCAAGCCGCATTTCCTGCTCTTCCCGCTGGTCGTGGAGGCCTTCGTCCTGGTCGCGCGCCGCCGCGGCGGGGGACGTTGGCGGGATGCGGCGCGCGACCCGCTGCCCTGGGCCATGGCGGCGGTCTGGGTCCTCTACATGGCCGTCGTCATGGCCTGGTTCCCGGACTACCTGCGGCACACCCTGCCGCTGGCGCGGTCGGCCTATGTCTCGCTGCAGGCGGTGAGCGCGTCGAGCATCCTGCTGACCGACCGCGTGCTGCCCTACCTGTTGCTGGCGCTGCCGGCCGGCGTCTTCGCCCTGCGCGCGGGCTACGGGGCGCTGCCGCCGTTGCTGCTGCTGGTGGTGCTGGCGGGCACCGCGGTCGCCGTGCTCCAGCACAAGGGCTTCGGCTATCACAGCCTGCCGGTGCGCCTGGCCGCCACCCTGCTGGTGGTGGCCGTCGCGGCCCGATGGCTGGATCGCGGCCTGCCGCGGCGTCCGGGATGGGCGGCGCCGATCGCGATGGGGGCCGCCGTGGCCTGGACGCTCGGCGTGACGGCGATGCTGGGCGCGGAGGCCCCCTGGTCGCAGCTGCGCTACGCGGGCAGCGAGACCGACCAGCTTGCCGAGCTTTTCACCGCCGAGGCGCCGGAGGGGGAGGTGCTGGTGCTCAGCCCCGCGGTGAACGGGATCTACCCGGCGCTGAACTATGCGCGGGCGCGCAACATCCTGCCGACGATGACGATCTGGCCCCTGCAGTCCCGCTTCCTGCCCTGCCCGCCGCCTTCGGCGCTGACGCCGGCCGGGATGGACCCGGAGCAGCGATGGTTCTTCGAGACGACGGTGCGGAATTTCGCCACCCGCCGCCCGCGGCTGCTGGTGGTGGCGCCGGACCAGCGGCGGGTGGGGTGCGAGAAGCTGGACCTGCTGCGCTACTTCGCCCAGGACCCACGCTTCGTCGAGGCGCTGGAGGAATACCGCCCGCGGCCCAGTGTCTTCGGCTACCGGGTGTGGCGCCGGGTGGCGACGCCGCGCCTGATGTCCTCGGTGGTCGGCGCCCAGGATCCCTGACCCGGGCCCCGCACACGAAGGACAAGTGCCAGAAGACGATGATGGGGGGGTTGGACGTATACGTCCGGCGGGGGAAAGAAGTGTCTTCTTCCCCCCGCCGAGGCGCCCCCGGGGCCGGACCAGCCGCTACCCCGCGATCCGCGCCAGCGCCGCGTCGAGCCGCGCCATCTCGGCCTCGGCCGCCTCCAGGCGCTCGCGGTTCTCCTCGACCACCTCCTCCGGCGCGCGGGCGACGAAATCGGCGTTGCCGAGCTTGGCGGCGATCTTCCTGGCCTCGCCCTCGGCCGCGCTGCGCGCCTTGGCGAGGCGCGCGCGCTCGGCGCCGAGGTCGATCACCTCGGCCAGCGGCAGCATCACCGTCGCCTCGCCCAGCACGGCCTGCGCCACGCCCCTGGGCGGCTCGCCTTCCAGCGGCCGGATCTCGGTGACGCGGCCGAGGCGGCGGATCGCCTCGATCCAGCGCCCGGCGCGCGCGAGGGTCTCGGGGGTCGCGTCCTTGACCAGCAGCGGGGTGGTGACGGAGGGGGGCACGTTCACCTCGGCGCGAACCCCGCGGACCTCGGAGATCAGGGACACCACCCAGTCCAGCTCCGCCCGCGCCGCCTCGGCCTCCGCCACCGGCGCCGCCGCCGGCCAGGCCTCGCCGATCAGGCTGCATTCGGGACCGTAGCCGAAATGGTCCCACAGCTCCTCGGTCACGAAGGGCATCGCCGGGTGCAGCAGGCGCAGGATGGTGCCGAGGACGTGCTGCGCCGCGCCCTTGATCTCCGCCTTCTCCGGCCCGTCCGGGCCGTTCAGCACGGGCTTGGCGAATTCGATGAACCAGTCGCAGAAGCCGTTCCAGACGAAGCGGTAGCAGGCGGCGGCGTATTCGTCGAAGCGGTAGGCTTCGAGCGCGGCATCGGCCTCGGCGATGGCGCGGTTCGCCGCGTCCAGCACCCAGCGCGCGAGCGGCGTCGTCGCCTTCGCCGGATCGAAGCCGGGATCGGGCGCGATCGCGTTCATCTCGAGGAAGCGCGCGGCGTTCCAAAGCTTGGTGGCGAAGCCGCGGTAGTCCTCGACGCGCTTCCGCCCGAGCTTCACGTCACGGCCCGGCCCGGTCAGCGCGCAGATGGTGAAGCGCAGGGCGTCCGCGCCGTAGGCGTCGATCAGCTCCAGGGGGTCCATCACGTTCCCCTTGGACTTCGACATCTTCTGGCCGCGCTCGTCGCGGACCAGGCCGTGGATGTAGACGTGCCGGAACGGCACCTCGCCCATGAAGTGGATCCCCATCATCATCATCCGGGCGACCCAGAAGAAGATGATGTCGAAGCCCGTGACCAGCACGTCGCCCGGGTAGTAGCGCGCGACCTCCGGCGTCTTCTCCGGCCAGCCGAGCGTCGAGAACGGCCAGAGCGCGCTGCTGAACCAGGTGTCGAGCACATCCTCGTCGCGGGCGAGCGGCCGGTCCTCGCCGTAGTGGGCGCGCGCGGCGGCCTTCGCCTCCTCCTCCGTGCGCTCGACGAAGATGGTGCCGTCCGGGCCGTACCAGGCGGGGATCTGGTGGCCCCACCACAATTGCCGGGAGATGCACCAGGGCTGGATGTCGCGCATCCAGGCGAAGAAGGTGTTCTCCCACTGCTTCGGCACGAAGACGGTCTTCCCCGTCTCCACCGCCTCGATGGCGGGCTTGGCCAGGGTCGCGGCGTCGCAGTACCACTGCCAGGTCAGGCGCGGCTCGATGGGCACGCCACCGCGGTCGCCATGCGGCACCTGGTGGGTGTGCGGCTCGATCTTCTCGAGCAGGCCCAGCTCCTCGAGCTTCGCCACGATCGCCTTGCGCGCGGCGAAGCGGTCCTGGCCGGCGAGCGCCTGCACGAAACCGGGGTCGGACACGCCCTCCACGTGGCGGAGCGCGCCGGCGATCTCCTCGATCGCCACGCGCCCCTCGGGGTCGAGGATGGTCGGCATCTCGAGCGCGTGGCGCCGCCCGACCTCGAAATCGTTGAAGTCGTGCGCAGGGGTGATCTTCACCGCGCCCGTCCCCTTCTCGGGGTCGGAGTATTCGTCGGCGACGATCGGGATGGCGCGCCCGACCAGCGGCAGCACGGCGCGCTTCCCGACCAGGTCGGCGAAGCGCGGATCGTCCGGGTGCACGGCGACGGCGGTGTCGCCCAGCATCGTCTCCGGCCGCGTGGTCGCAACCAGGATGTGCCGGCCCGGCTCGATCGAACCTTCCCCATTGGCGATGGGGTAGCGCAGGTACCAGAGCGACCCCTTCACCTCGCGGCTCTCGACCTCGAGGTCGGAGATCGCGGTCAGCAGCTTCGGGTCCCAGTTCACCAGGCGCCGGTCGCGGTAGATCAGCCCCTGCCGGTGCAGGGTGACGAAGACCTCCCGCACCGCGACCGACAGGCCCTCATCCATCGTGAAGCGCTCGCGCGGCCAGTCGAGCGAGGCGCCGAGGCGACGGAGCTGGCGCGTGATGGTGCCGCCCGACTGCGCCTTCCACTCCCAGACATGATCCAGGAAGGCCTGCCGCCCGATCGTGCGCCGGTCCACGCCCTGCCCGGCCAGCAGCCGCTCCACCACCATCTGGGTGGCGATGCCGGCATGGTCCGTCCCTGGCTGCCAGAGCGCGTCGCGGCCCTGCATGCGCCGCCAGCGGGTCAGCGTGTCCTGGATCGTCATGGTCAGCGCATGCCCGATATGCAGGCTGCCCGTGACGTTCGGCGGGGGGATCATGATGGTGAAGGGCGCTGCGGCGCTGGCGGGGTCGCAGGCGAAGGCGCCGCGGCTTTCCCAGCCTTGGTAGAGGCGCGCCTCGAAGGCGGCCGGCGTCAGGGTCTTGTCGAGCATGGCGCGCTTCCCTCCCCTCCGCCCGGGGGGCGCGTCAAGGGCGGATGCGCGACCTCAGGGCTCGCGAAGACATCGCACTTGCGAAGGAACGCCCTTCGGAAAGAAGCGAGACCCTCCGTCGGCACCGGGGCTGACGGGCATTCCTGCACAAACCCTCAGGTCATGGAGCGACCGACCACCCGCTCGATCTCGGCACGGACCAGGCGCTCGACCAGCGGCGGCAGGTTCGTGTCCAGCCACTCCTTCAGCAGGGGCCGGACCTCCTCGCGCACCACGTCCTCGATGGTCGGGCCGCCGCGATGCACGACGGCGTTGCGCTCGGCGGCGACGGCGCGGAGCAGCGAGCCGACCGAGGCCGCCGCGGCGGCGGCCGGCGCCGCGCCGATCAGCCCGGCCTCCGCCGAGGCCGGCGTCATCGCGGCCACGGGGGTGTTCATGACAGGCGCGGGCATCGCGGGGGCGGCGGGGGGTGGCGGCGGCACCGGGGGGATGTAGGGCTCCGGCGGCGCGGGCGGGGCTCCGCCCGGTCCGGCCGCGTCCGGGACCAGCATGTCCTCGGACAGCTCCAGCGGCTCGTCGCCCTCGGCGTCCGGCGACGCCTCCCCCGCGGGCGACGGGTCGGCGGAGGCCGGTGCCGCCTCGTCCTCGTTCAGGATGCGACGGATGGAGGCGAGGATGTCCTCCATGCTGGGATCGCCGGCGCCGGGCGCGCCACCGGCCGGTTCGGCGCCGCCGGGCGTCCCCCCGGGACGCGGGGGGCGGGGATCGTCCGACATGCTCAGCGCCCCGAGACCGAAAGCAGCTCGGGCACCAGGGCGGCATCGGCCGCCGGCCCGCCATCGCCGAGGCCGATCCAGCGGTTCCGCACGCTGAGATAGTATTTCCGCATGTCGTAGAGCTCGACCGGCAGGCCCAGATCCTGGGCGGTCAGCCGCCCGAGCGCCTGGGCCAGGACGAAGGACTGGGTGACCACGGTCGCCAGCGCCTGCACCAGCGCGGTCCGGTTGGTCAGCAGCTCCTGCTCGGCATTCAGCACGTCGAGCGTGGTGCGGCTGCCGACGATCGCCTCGCGCTGCACGCCGTCGAGCGCGATCTCGGAGGCGCGGATGGCGGCGCGCTGCGCCTCGACCTGGGCGCGGCGGGATTGCAGATCCTCCCAGGCCTGGGTGGCGAGGCGGGCGCTCTCGCGCTGCGCATCGGCGAGGAGCTGGCGCTGGCGCACCGCCTCCTGCCGCGCCTGGCGCACCAGGGAGTATTCCGAGCCGCCCTGGTAGAGCGGGACGGTGAGCTGCAGCGTCGCCTGGGTGCCGGTGAAGCGCGTGTTCGGCTGGGTGGTGTTGTCGTTGCGGAAGGCCTGCCCCTGCACCGAGAGCTGCGGCAGCAGGGTGGAGAGTTGGACGTCCACATTGTCCCGTGCCGCCGCCTCGGTGAACAGCGTGCGGATGACGGTCGGGTTGTTCACGATCGCCAGCTGCGCCGCCTCGGCCGCCGTGCGGACGGGCGGGCGGAGCGGCTGCGGCGCGACCAGGCGCTGCGGCGCCTGGCCGATCCGGCGCTGGAAGAGGGCGCGGCTGATCTGGAGATTGCCCTCGGCGACCGAGCGGTCGGCCTTGGCGCGGGCCAGGCGGGCCTCGGCCTGGGCGACATCGGTGCGGGTGATCTCGCCGACGCGGAAGCGCTCATTGGTGGCGCGGAGCTGCTCGGTCAGCACCTGCTCGTTGTTGATCTGGAGGAGCAGCTCCTCCTGGAAGCGGACGACCTGGACGTAGGAGTCGATCGAGCCCTGCAGCACCTCCTGCTCGGTCGCCAGCAGCGCGGCGCGCTGGGCGAGCACCTGGTTCTCCGCCTGGCGGGTCTGGGCGACGGTGCGGCCGCCGCGGAACAGCGGCTGGGTCACCACCAGCGCGTTCTGCGCGATGGTGCGGGAGGTGTCTTGCGGGCCGAAGGCATTGGTGCCGGTCGCCGTCTGGGTGGTGACGCCGGTGAAGGGATTGGTCTGGGTCTGGAAGGAGGGGTTGCGGAACTGGGAGTCCGTCCAGCCGACATTGCTGCTGATCGAGACGGTCGGGCGCCACCCGGCGAGCGCCTGGGGCACGCGCTCATCGACCGTGCGCAGTTCGGCCCGGGCGGCCAGCAGGGTGGGGTTGTTGGCGTAGGCCAGCGCCAGCGCCTCCTGCAGGGTCTGGCCTTGCGCGGGCCCGGTGAGGCCCGCCAGCAGGGCGGGCGGCGCCAGCAGCGCGGTCGTCAGCGCCAGCGCGAAGCGGTTCAGCCTCATCGTCACAGGGTCCCTTCACCGTCCCGGGCGACGCCGCGTTCCCCGAAGACCACGCCCCTCGCCCGGCGCCGGGTGGCGGCCGGACGGGGCGCAGGGGAAGGAAGACGACACCCGCGCGCGCCAGGGAGGGTCCGGCCGGAGGCCGATCCCTTCCGGCGCGCCATTCACGAGGAAGATAGCGCAACCACGAGTGCCGCCAACGCCACATCGCGGCTTCGGCGCGCGCTCGCGACGTTGCCGTGCGAAGTGTTGCCGGCAGGACCGGGCGCGCCCGCGCATCCGGGTCTGCCGCGGGTTCCCGCCACGCGGCGCCGCAACCGGTGCCTGCGGCCGGAAGCGGTCTCCCGGCGGGGGCTCAGAACACGAAGCCGGGGGCGGGCGCGAAATCGGGCAGCCGGAAGGTCGCGCAGTCGAAGGCGGGAACCAGGCTGAACGCGCCGCCCATGTGGCGGCCGAGCACCGCGCGGCCCGACCGGTTGCCGCTGCCCTCGACCGCGACGAGGCGCCCTCCCTCGGCGAGTTGCGCGGCGATGGCCTCCGGCACCGCGGGGATCTCGCCCTCGATCAGGATGACCTCATAGGGCGCGCCGGCCGCGAAGCCCTCGCAGGGCGAACCGGCGCGCAGCACGATGCTGCCGGCGAGCGTCAGATCCGACAGCGCCTCCCGCGCCAGGGTGCGCAGTGCCTCCTCGGGCTCGATCGCCGTGACGCGGGCGCCGAGGAAACCGAGCACCGCTGCGCCGAAGCCCACGCCGGCGCAGAGAACGAGGGCGCGGTCGTCGGGCCGCACGGCGGCGAGTTGCACGAGGCGCGCCAGCACCATCGGCTCCATCAGGCAGCGCCCGGTGCCGGGGATGACCACGTCCTCGTCCACATAGGCGCGGCTGCGCAGCGGGGCGGGCAGGAAGCGCTCGCGCGGCAGGGTCCGCATGGCCTCGATCACCCTGGGGTCGTTCACCCGGTTCGGCCGAAGCTGGCCGTCCACCATGCGTCGCCTTGCGTCCGCGAAGTCCATGCCGACCCCTCTCCTGCTCACCCGGTCGGGCCGCGCGCCGCCGCCCGAGGTGACTGCCACAGCCCTGGTGCGGCGCGGCCAGCGATGGCCGGCCGCGGCGCGCCCTTCCCAGCCCCTCGGCCCGAAGGCGCGCCGCAAGGATCGGCACGCCACCGGTTCATCGACACGGATGCGATCCCGCGCGGCCCCTTTCCGCATCCGAAGGCCGGACACAGCACGCCGGACCGGTCCTGTCCGGGTCGTCGCGCGCGGCGAGGACCGGTCGCGGCGCGGCGGCAACCGAACGGGGCCGCGTTATAGTCCGCGGCCTTCCCTGGCGCAAAGTGGCCGCGCAACGGGATGGCCTGCCGCTTGACCTTCGAGGCCACGGCGCCCGATAGAGGGGCGGCGTGGTCCGGTGGCCGAGTGGTCAGGCAAGGGTCTGCAAAACCCTCTACGGCGGTTCAATTCCGCCCCGGACCTCCAGCGGATCGTCGCGGCGCTTCGCCCACGCCCGCCCCGGGGGCTTCCCCGCCCCTCCGACCGCTGCTATACGCCCCGCCTTGGCCGATCCGGCGTGGCGCAGCGGTAGCGCAGCGGACTGTTAATCCGTTGGTCGTTGGTTCGAATCCAACCGCCGGAGCCAATTGCACCTGTTTTTCAGATAGTTAGCGGACGGCAAAGGCTAAGCCCCCAAACCGGCCCACAAATGCGGCCCGGCCTAGTCGGGATGTCGGAGCAGCGGCCCGAAGCCGGTTCTCAGGCTCCAGTCTGCGTTGAAACCTTCGCCGCCTCGATCTGCGCCAGCTCCGCTTCCCGTGCCCTCTCGATCTCGCCGATGCGCTGCTGGCAGGAGGGCTCGTTCGACCCGCACAGCGACCGCTCAACCCGAAGAAGCGCGTCGAAGTGGCCGCGGGTATCGGCCGCCCTGGCGGCGAAGTAGCGGTCGCGCTCGTCGGCGGTGGTAAACCGGATCGGCGGCAGGACCACGTTGATGGACGCCGGGTAGCGGTGTGCGTCGCCCGACATCGCGCCGCCGGCAAGGCCGCCGATGCCGCCTGCGAGGACATAGAGGGCGAGGCGCTCGGGGATCGCCTCTGCGGGCAGCGCGGCTGTCGCCGGCGCGTAGCCTCCCATGGTGCAGAACAGCCGCGCGTCCTTCGCCGAGAAGCTCAGGGCGGCGGTACCTGGCGTTGTCGGGACGACCGCAACCGGCTCCCCGCCGCGCGTCACCGTGCAGGCTGCCCCCGGCAGATCGGTGGAGACCGCAACCATGTGACGGCGGGTGTCTGTCTCAGCGCAGGCACCTAGCGCCAGCAGCGCCCCGACAAGAGCGTGCCCCACATCGGTCCTGCGTATGCCCGCCACCCTTCGATGCCCGTGCGGTTCCATTCCAGGCCGCGCGCTCGGCATGCAATCGGTTTGTTCCTACTTGCGGTGAGACCAAGGCCAGAAGTGCCGGGTGAGGCAGCCAAGCGGGCATGAGGGCCTCGGGACCCTGCGCGTTCTGCGTAGAGCGCCGAGGCCTCGCCGCGGGCTGGACCGCCGGCATGACGCTGGTGCTGGGCCGGCCCGAGCCCGCGCACGCCTCTCCTGCCCCCGCAGGCGCCAGCCAGCCGCCGAGGAACCGCCGCCGAGGCCCTCCGGCAGGGCAGGCCGCGGCTCGAGGCAGGGAGGCGCGACAGGTCGCGCAGGGCAAGGTCGGCGGCGGCGTCCAGCGGGCAGGCAGCGCGCGCCAGGGAGCGGATCCCGCGCGGTGGGTGCCCCCCCATACCTCGATGAGGGGGGTGGGGGGGGTCGAAATGGATAGCCCCTCGGAATTTCGGTGCAGGGGGGATGGTTTCGGCTTCAAGCGCTGAAATCGGCGGTACTCGGGCAATGGGCGTTCGATTCGCTCGGGGGGCAAAGTCTACCAAACGTCGAAACATGACCCGCCATCTCGTGAGGCGTTGCAACAACGTTCGATTCTGATCAGCGGATGCGGCAACACCATCGCTCCCGATGCGGTGAGCAAGAGTGTGCATGCACGACTCAGTCCGGCAGCCATTCGAACCACCCCATGCCCAGCGCGGCGTGGCTTCCGGCGTTGCATGTCTCGGCCAATGCGAGGATCGCGGCGACGTCGTCGGTCAGCCCCTCGAGACGCATCTCGCCGATCCGGCCCACCATCGGCACGGCCACATCGCCGCGGTTGCGGGTGTGCCGCAGCCAGCTCACACGGTCCCATCGCAGCACATCAAGCTGCACAGCCCCGATGGTTGCCTCGATGCTCTCGACCGGAAGAACGAGATCGCACGCCTGCCACGGAGCCATCCGCTGCACGCGGCCCAGCATCGCTGGCAGCAGGGCGCTGGGGTCCGCATGGTTCACGCCATGCCGGCGGACCGTGAAGGGCGATCGGAAGCGGAGTAGGCCACCTTTGCTCCGCCGCACGTCGAGATGGCTCACGCGCCGATGCTCGACCCGCTCCGGCTCCACCCGCACGCGCAGGGCCCGAGGTGCGGCACGCAACGCGATACCCTGCTGGAGCGCGTCCAGCATCGCCGCTGCGGCTTCGTCACGCCAGCCGATCGCGCTGCCGAACACTCGAAGTTCCACCACGAGGCCTCGGCGCTCCAGGCTGGCGCGTATCACCACGGGCTTCGCCAGATCCGCGATCGCGCCGGGCAACTCGGCGAACAGCACGTCATAGGGATGCGCCCGGGCACGGCCCGTGGCGGTGCGTGGTTCCGCCTGGCGATGCAGCGCCGCTCCGAAGGCGCCGCGGACACGCTCGGACAGTTCCGGGTAGTCCTCCAGGTCCGCGGGCCGCGCGCACAGGAAGCGGAAGGTCTCGTAGGTCCAGAGCTCGGCGAGCTCCATGAGGCCGACGGCCAGCGGCGGCGCCTGGAGGTCGCGCGCCAGCGCCGCCAGATCCGCGACGGCCGCCTCATCCTGCGAGAGCATCGGCGGCTCAGAACAGCAGGAAGTCGTCGGCCTCGGGGAGCTGCGCGCAGCCATAGGCGAGGCTGGCGCGTCGCCCGGCCTCGGTCACGGCATAGACGCGCAGGCTATCCTCCGGGCCGAGCAACGCAGCGGCGTCGCGCGCCAGGGCGCGGGCCTCGGCCACCGTCAGCCGCCCCTCGAACACGCTGCGCTGCACGCGGTCGAGCGAGCGGTCGAGCAGCGCCGCCAGCTTCGCGCGGGGCGTATCGCGCCGCACGTCATAGGCGAAGACGAACAGGTGCGACGGGCGCGCCATCAGTAGTCCATCCGATAGGGCTCGTAGGCGTCGCCATCCTCGCAATGCGCGGCATAGGCCAGCGCCTGCTCCTCCATCACGCCGCGCCACAGCATCTTCTCGCCGCTGCGCTGGCCGGTGACGGGCCGGGCCACCCATGCCTCGTAGCCGCGGATGCAGGCCGAGTAGCCCTCCGCGGTGAGGCGCCAGGTGTCGCCCCAGGCGTCGAAATGCCGCTCCTCAAGGGCCCGGCGCCCGAACAGGGCCAGCGCGCAGGCTTCGACGACCGGCGCGCGGAACTCCTCCATGAGGTCATGCACCAGCGCCTCCGCGCCGTCCTCGGCGCTGTGCAGCACGGCGAAGCCGGTGTGCAGGCCGTGGCGTTCCAGCGCCACCTCCATGTCGCGCGCCAGCAGGCCGGACAGCAGGTCGAGCACGGCGTTCATCGGATCCTCGCCGCGCCGCCGCCGGCGCTGCCCGCCGAACAGCACCGGCTTGCCGAGGCTCGTGGCCAGCAGCGGCCAATAGATCGCGGCCGCCTCGCCCTCCTGGCCCATCAGCGCCGCCGCGCTGTCGAGCCGGGGATTCAGCTCGGCCGCGCGCGCCATGCGGCGCAGGCGCGGCGCCGCCTTGGTCACGCCCACGGTGAATTCCTCGCTCTTGCGCCCGCGCGCCAGCCGCTTGAGCAGCGTCCGCTGCGACAGGATACGCCCGCCGACGATCCGCCGCGCCAGGGCGAGCCGCCTGGCGGGGTCGAGGGAGACCGCCGCCTGCGCAAGCTGCCGGCGGGCCCGCCCGGATCCGGCCGGCGTCCAGCGGCCGAGCGCGCGCCCCCAGCCATCGGTGCGCAGCAGCACCGTGTCGGTCGCCGCGGCGAGGTCGAGGGCCTCGGCGTCCAGCAGCACGCCGCGCGCCACCTCGATGCGGTCCACCCGATGCGGGGCCACGCGCGCCAGCGCCAGGCCGGCCTCCCGCACCACGAAACTCTCGCCCTCGGCGGTCAGCAGCCGGCCGGGCTGGAGCACGTACATCACGCGCTGCCGCGCCGCCCAGCGGCCGCGGGGCGGGGCCGCCGCGTCGGCGTCCTCCGGCGCCTCGGCCGAATCCGCTTCCGGCAGCTCCCCGGCGGCGGCGGGCAGCGCCGCTTCGGCCGGGATGTCGTCGAGCGGGACCTCCTTCACCACCATGCCCTTGACGAAGAGATGGCCAAGGAAGCGGACGCCCTGGTCGAAGCTGGTGACGCGGGACCGGTCCGCATGCATCTCCAGCCCGTGCTCGGCCAGCAGCGCCGCCATGCGCTGCATCGCGCCTTCGGCCAGCCCCTCGTCGCGGCAGAGGATCAGGAAGTCGTCGGCGAAGCGCACCAGGCGCAGGCCGCGCCCGGCGATCGCGTCGTCCACATCGTCGAGATAGAGGTTGGCGAGCAGCGGCGAGAGCGGCGAGCCCTGCGGCAGGCCGCGCCCGGCATGGCTGTGGTGTTCCAGCCAGGTGCCGATCAGATCCACCAGCGGCGCATCGTCCACCGAGCGTTCCAGCCGCGCCAGCAGGCGGTCATGCGGGATGCGCTCGAAGTATCGGACGATGTCGCCATCCACCACCCAGCGGAAGCCGGCGCGGCGGTGCTTGGCCACCCGTGCGACCGCCTGGAGGACCGAGCGGCCAGGGCGGTAGGCGAAGCTGGCGTCGTCGAACTCGGCATCGAGGAGCGAGGTGAGGACCTGGGCGACGGCGGCCTGGGCGATGCGGTCGGCGACGGGCGGGATGTCGAGCGGCCGGGTGCCGCCATCGGGCTTGGGGATCAGGACGCGGCGGACCGGTCCCGGCCGGTAGCGCCCGTTGCGGAGATCGTGGGAAAGGCGGGAGAGCCGGCCATGGGCGGTGGGTTCGAAGCGCTGGATGGTGACGCCATCGCCGCCGGCGGCGCCGTTGTTGGCCCGGACCTTCTCCCAGGCGGTCCAGAGCGCGTCGTGGCGCGTGGCGCGGTCGAACAGGCTGTCCGGCGCGAAGCGCGGCGGCGGCAGCCAGGGTTGCGCGATGCCGCTTTTCGTGGTGTTTTCCACGCATATCTCCGGCTTGGCTCAGATCATGCTTCCACCCTTCCGTATCGTGGAACTTGCCTGTTGCGAAAGCGCCTTGACAGGCGCTTGCAGCGGGTGGCCTAGTGCCGCGTGTTCCACGGGCACGTGGATTGAGACACCGCCGTGCCGCCGTTGCCGATCGCGTCGTTCTAGTGCCGCGTGTTCCACGGGCACGTGGATTGAGACCTGAGGAGGATCAGTTGGTTGATCTCTTCATGACTAGTGCCGCGTGTTCCACGGGCACGTGGATTGAGACCGGGGCGAGGAGGCGTGGCTTTGGGGTGGCTGCTAGTGCCGCGTGTTCCACGGGCACGTGGATTGAGACAATTACCTGGATACCAAAGGGCCACCACATGACTAGTGCCGCGTGTTCCACGGGCACGTGGATTGAGACCCGCCTGGGCCGACGTTGATAGTCAAATGGAACTAGTGCCGCGTGTTCCACGGGCACGTGGATTGAGGCACCTTTTCATAGGGGAGATTTTTTAAGATCTCCTAGTGCCGCGTGTTCCACGGGCACGTGGATTGAGACCCTCTGTCAACGCCATTGCGGTCGTGCCAGTGCTAGTGCCGCGTGTTCCACGGGCACGTGGATTGAGACGGCGACGCTCAGGACCACGATCAGCAGCACCCTAGTGCCGCGGTTCCACGGGCACGTGGATTGAGACGCTAGGCGGCGAAGTTCCTCTGGCGAAATGCCAGCTAGTGCCGCGTGTTCCACGGGCACGTGGATTGAGACTCCAGAGCGTCAGCCATGTTTCTCTTTCCCTCCTAGTGCCGCGTGTTCCACGGGCACGTGGATTGAGACGGCTGACCGGGCCGGATGACCGGGGGTGAGCTAATGCCGCGTGTTCCACGGGTACGTGGATTGAGACCGGAAGGCTCGGACCGCATGGCCGAGAAAGCCCTAATGCCGCGTGTTCCACGGGCACGTGGATTGAGACTAGTTGGTCAGATCCTTCGGCCCGAACGGATCCTAATGCCGCGTGTTCCACGGGCACGTGGATTGAGACCACGTTCTTTGTGGTGTCGTTCATCGTGCTACTAATGCCGCATGTTCCACGGGCACGTGGATTGAGACCCTATCCCCACGAATACATTTACGCCTCGGCTACTGCCGCGTGTTCCACGGGCACGTGGATTGAGACCCTTCGAGCAGCGGAAGCTCTAGCCGATGCCCTACTGCCGCGTGTTCCACGGGCACGTGGATTGAGACAAGTTCAGGCCCGGATCCATCGTGCGCACGTCTAATGCCGCGTGTTCCACGGGCACGTGGATTGAGACTTCCTGAAGTTGGAGCCACGAAGATCGGGACTAATGCCGCGTGTTCCATGAGCACGTGGATTGAGACCACCACTACCCATATCTGGGTTAGTATGTTTCTAATGCCGCGTGTTCCATGAGCACGTGGATTGAGACCATTGCGGCAGATCCTCGGTCTTGATGACGCCTAATGCCGCGTGTTCCATGAGCACGTGGATTGAGACGAAGCGATAGTGACGAACAGGATGCGAAAGACTAATGCCGCGTGTTCCATGAGCACGTGAATTGTGGCTTGTAGCCCTCAGTCGTCGAGTAGCTGTTACTATTGGGGTATATTCCAGGAGCGCCCCCGGATTTGTATCGACCTGATCCAGCGCCTACCGCCTGCCCGGGCCCGGCTGATTCGACCGACATCGCAACAGTTCTGCGGGCGGCATGCTACGCTCCGGCTCGACGCCGCGAGACCCAACCATGCTAGGCTGGCCAGCATCCCCGCTCCGCAACGCACTCGCCTCGAACTACCTGTTCCGGGATGGTCAGCACCTCGTCGAGCACGCGATCCTCTCCACGGCCAGCCTCGCCGCCCTCCAGGGAATGCGTCTGGGGGCCCCGCTGGTCTTCCGCGACTGCCGCTTCCACGGGGATGACGCCGCCACCCTGGCGGGCCTCGCCCTGCCCGCCCTGGCGCTCGAGTGCTGCCGGTTCTCCGGCGCCGCGCTGCGGCTCGCGCAATGCGACATCGAGCGCGACCTGCGGCTCGAGGACCTCGACGGCCTCGCGGATCTCACCCTTACCGATCTGCGCATCGGCGGCCACCTGATCCTGCGCCGGCCGGGCTTCGCCGCCCCATCCGCGGCGGAGAGGCCCGAGGGCGGGAGGATCCTGCGCCTCCACCGCATCCAGGCGCGTGGCGACCTGGTCTGCCGCTTCGCCGCGGACGCGCCGCCCGACCACCTCGAGCTGGACCGCGTGCAGGCCGGCACCCTGCTGCTGGCCCAGGCGGAGCAGCCGGGCTTCGGCCGCCCCGTCCTGGGCTTCATCGGCATCAGCGGCAGCGCCTTCGCCGGGTCGGCCGAGATCGCCGAGCTGGAGATCGCCGCGCCCTGGGACGGCCGCCTGCTGGTGGCGGAGAGCCAGTTCGCCGGCACCGTCTCCCTGTCCGACGTCGCGTTGGGCGACCTCGCCCGCTTCCAGAACTGCGTCTTCGAGAAGCCGCTCCGCCTTTCCGGTGCCCCGGCGCGCGCGACCGGGTCCGCCGACGCCCCAAGGCTGGCCCTCGACGACTGCACCCTGCACAGCCTCTCCATCGGCCCGAAGGCGACCGCAGCCGCCGACGCCGCGCCGCCGCAGCCCGAGCTTGCCTTGGCGGCGGTCGCGATGCGGCAGCTCCGCATCGCCGGCGACATGACCTGGCGCAGCCTGCGGATCGGCGACGACATCCGGCAGGTTTTCGACGACCTGATGTCGGAAGACGATACCGCGCCGGCCATGTGGCAGCGGGTGGAGGTGCGCGGGCAATGGACCTGCCAGGCGGTGCGCTGGGACGGTGCGCTGCGCGCCGACGTGCTCGACGTCGCCGGCGGGATCACGCTCGACGGGTGCGGCTGGACGGGGCCGCTGGAGCTGAAGCGCCTGCAGGTCCAGGGCGCCGGCCTGCGGATCACCAGCAACACCGCCCCGGGCAGCCCGATCCGCCTGCCGGGCGCGCAGCTCAGCGCCCTGGAGACCCCTGCCCGGTTCACCGAGGGCCAGCTTGTGATCCATGCCGAGGGCGCGCGGATCGCCCGGCTCGATCTGTCCGACCCGCCGCTGGAACTGCGGCTGGATGGTGCTCGGGTGACGGAGCTGTTGGGCATTGACCCGGCGGGTCATCCGCATGAGCGCGCCGCGCAGATCGCGGACTACCTCATGCCAGGGCGCAGGCACGATCCGGTGCTCGGCGATTCCATCGTCGCGGCGCTGGTGGCGCGCGGCGATCTGGACATTGCGACAGAGTTCGCCATCGAGCGGCGGCGCCTCGCGCTCGAGGTGCCACCGCCGCCGGACCCGAGGCGCAACACACAGGTGGATCTCGACCGCCTCGGGCGGTGGTTCCTGTTCCGGTCGTCGCGCTTCGGCTTCGATCCCTGGCAGGCGATCGTCTGCCTCTTTGGCCTCTGGCTGGGGGCTGGCGTGATGTTTGACCTTGTCGGCGGCCAGCACCTCTCCAAGGGCAGCGTCGCGACCGATCAGGTCTTCAATGGCTTCGTCTACGCCGCGCTGGTGTTGCTCCCCTTCGTCGGCACTGCGACGGAGCCTCCTTGGGCCACGGCGCCGGGTTGGTTGCCGGCGCTTCTGGCGCTCGCCGCCATTCTGCTGCGCGTGCTCGGCGCCATCCTGGTCGCGCTGGCGGTGCTGGGCTTTTCCGGAATCCTGCGGCCGAAGGGCCCCCGGCCCTGAAGCGGCGTCCGCGCGGCTACTCGACGGGCAGGAACTCCACCCGCACCGGGTCGCGCGGGGCCTGGCCGCCGCCCCGGAATTCCGGCTTCACCATGTCCCGTAGCCGCTGGAACGACTGCACCGTTCCGCCGCTGACCTTCCTGGCCACGATCATGGTGTCGAGCTTGCCGGCCTTCTCCCACGCCTGGCCCTTCGCCGGGTCGGCGGTGGCACGCAGCGCCTCCACCGCGGCGGTCCAGGCCTTCCGGTTGGTATCGTCGCCGAGCGCCTCGCGCACCCGCGTCTCGAAGGCGGCGAGGAAGGGGGCGACATCCGCCGCGCCGCGCTGGAATCCCTCAGGCGGTTGACGCCGGTTCCAGGTGACGCGGAGCTCGTCGATGACAAGGCGCATCTGTCCAGCCCCGAAGGGCTTGGCGTGGCCGAGCATGTGACGGCAGGCGCCGCCTCGCTCACCGCCACCGAAGGTCAGGGCCCAGAGCACGAGGCCGAGTTCCTCCTTCGTCACATTGGTGAGCCGGACCTCGCTGGTGAAACGCAACTCGGCGCCGTCCTGGCTCGGCAGCAGGAAGCAGAGATGCGAGAGCATCTTCGGGTCCGGCGGGCGGCCCCGCTGCACCTCGGTCACGTTCTCGATCTGCCGCCGGAGCTTCGCCGCAATCGCCGGCAGCGCATCGGCCGGCGTCGCATCCGGGTGGCGCGGCGGATAGCGCTTGCGGCCGGCGATCCGCGGCACGGTCTCGGCGGAGTAGTCGCGGAAGCCCCTGGCGTCCGGGGCCAGGTAGAAGGGCGCGAAGGAGGGCTTGGGCCCCACCATCACCGTCGCAATGGGCGCGCCGACCTTCGCCTGATGCCCCGGGGCCAGCAGCGCCGCGGAGAAGGCGACCCGCCCGCGCAACGCGAGCTGGTCGGGGGGTGTCGTCGCGTCTGCCTGCTCGGGCTCCCGAACGAACCCGAACAGGGCTTCGACCATGTCGAGCTCGCGCGGTGTATAGGGCCCGACCTGCTCCTTCACGCCGGACGCGTTCAGCACATCCCCGAACGCCCAGCGATGCGGCACCTTGAAGAAGCGTGTGAGCCCGAAGAAGAAGGCATTGGCGCCGCCCGTCGGCTGCGTGACGAGGTCGCCGACGTAGAACACCGGGATCCGTGTCGTGGGATCGGCGACCATCGCTTCGAGCGCGAGGTCCCAGCCTGCGAGTGGCTTCAGCTTGTCGTCCACTGCCTGAGAGTTCAGCGCGCGGAAGCGGAGCATCGACTCGCTCGTGACCAGGATCGGCGCCGCGTGCGGCGCTTCCAGCACATATTCGTAGCGCTTGCCGGCGGGCGCCGGGCCGGAGAATACCAGGTGCCCGCGGATCTGGCCCTGAGGATCGGGCTCGACGCGGTTCCGCGGCCCGCTGTTCTCGGCGGCCGCGCGGAACCCATATTCGCGGCTTGCGGGCGCCATCCGCCCCTGCCGGGTTGCGCCCGTCACTTTGTACTTCACAAGCAAGGGCAGCCGGCTGAACGCATGGCCGTCCGACGGCTTGTCAGCGCGCGGCGGCAATTGCCGCCAATCCCACGGAACTTCGCCCATCACCCCGATCGCGTCGGCCTCTACGCTGTGCCAGGCGCAAGGAGCGATCTGGAACGCATCGTTCAGGCGCCCCTCGGCGGCGAGATCCTTCCCCAGCCGAGCGAAGCCCTTCTGGAAATCTTCCCGAACGCTGAGCCAGCCAGCCTTGATCTTGTCAGCAACCGAAACCGGAAACTGCGCTGCCCCCGCAGGTGCCGCGTCACCGCGCAGTGCCGCGTGATTGAAGTCGCGCAAGGCGAACAGGCGGTTGCGATTCACCTGCGAGAGTCGCGCCGCGGCCGCGATCTCGGCGACCGCGCGAACGGCGCCACGGATCGAGGCGCCCGGGATGATGAAGGCGGCGCGCTCTCCGCTGCCGAGACGGACCGGTGTGACCGGTGCGCCCTCCTCCTCCTGCGCGCCGATCAGCAGGGGCGTCTCGGCCACCCAGGACAGCCGGATGCGCGCGCAGAGGCCGTCGGGCAAGGGCTTGGCGATGTTCGGGCGCCCATGATCGCCACGGTCCACGACGTCCGGTTGCGCTGGGGCGATCGCCGCCGCGTTGTACGGCACGAAGCGGTAGGGCGCCGAAGCTGCATCGGAGTGGTCGGGGCGCGGCGGCGCCACGCGATGGCCGGTCCCACCCGCGGCGGCCAATGCGGCGAGCCGTTGTTTCACCATGTGTTCGAAGCCGGAGCCGCGCAGCATCGGGTACTGCAGGCGCACCGCCGCTTCGACGCGGCGACGGTCGGAATCGCTCATTCTGCCTCGCTCAGCGTGAACCAACCGAAGCCGCGATTGCGGCCGTGGCCAAGCATCATGCCTTCCTCGGCCGCACCGCGCAGTGCGATGTGGCGGATCAGCCGCCGCACCCAACGCCGCAGTTCGGTGTCACACCCCGCGCCTGGGTGCGGCTGCAGGCGCAGCTCCACGGCGAAGGCGGGACGTGCGAACGCCTCGGTGCTGAACAATGCGCCATCCATCGGCGATTGCGCGAAGTGATCGATCCGGACCGAGGCAAGAGTGACCGCCTCTGCCGTCGCGGGGGCGATGATCTGCACCCGCAGAAGCCCGGCCAGCCCGGTGATCTGGATGGGCTGCACGCCAAGCCGCTGCGCCAGCTGGCCAAGCAGCGCACCATCGCGCAGCTGCTCCGCACGCAGTCCAAACAGCTCGGCGATATGGACCGCGTCGTTCGCATGCCCCGGCGTGCCGCGGAGCTGGCGAAGATCGGCGAGCCACTCGGCGCGGGCGCGCAGCGCACCCATGAGACTGGTGCCGGGCAGTTCGGGCACGCCCTCGGCCCGGCGCAACGCGCGGATGATGTTCGACCGCGACTTGGTTCCTGGGCTCGGGCTATCGTTGTCGGTAGGGGCCGGGTCCGGTTGTTGCGGTCCAGCTGAAATCAGGAACGCCACATCGCCGCGCAGGGTGAAGCGGTAGGGGGTCCCGGCCACCTGCCAGTGATCGGCCTCCTGTATGCGCCGCTGCCACGTGGCCAGTTCGTTCCTTGACTGGATGTCCAGCGCATCAACCCAGCAGGCCGTCACCCGGTCGAGCGAGATCAGCCTCACTCGCCCCTGGCCATCGCCCCGGCCGCGGCCCAGTGCCAGGCCGTCGCGGCCCAGCGCCTTGAGCAGGGCTGCAACGGCCTTGGCACGGCCTTCCGGCACCGCGCGCGGATCCCCGAAGAGGCGCATGCGCAGCCGGAAGCGGGCCCCAGGGGCCACCATCTCGGCGGTGAACAACTTGTTCGCTGCAGGCACCCCCGCCGCGCCGTTGATCGCGGTCCGCACCGCCTCGAAGGTCCCGCGTCGCGCGTCTCGCCTCGACTCGCGGCGCCGATCGCTTGCGGCCGGCGCTATCATCAGCGCGGCGTAGGGCGACAGGACGCCAATCGCACCTTTCCTGTATTCGTGATCGAGCTTCTCGCCGAACAGCAGCTTTGCCGCGTCCGCGCCCGCGGCCTGTTCGGTCAGGGCTCGCATCGCGCCCTTCAGGGCGGTCGGGGTGATCGCCGGCAGACCGTTCGCAGCCATGACCAGCTGCGCGACATCCACCGTCTCATCCTTGTCGCGGGGCATGGTGCGATCGAACCCGGCACCGATATGCAGGGGGGTCTGCACTTCGAGTGTCGCCTCGAACAGCGTGCTGCCGCGGTAGGCGTCGTATCCCGCGCTCACAGCGTCCCGCCCGGATCGAGGATGGAGATTTCACCATAGCCGTTCTCGGCCATGAATGGGCAGGTTTCCCAGGTGAGCGATGGCAGGAACGGGCTCGGCGGCAGGCCCGACCGCAGGCAAGCCTTGAGCCGGATCGTGTTCGGGACATCCAGCTCGAACACCGCGCCCGCCTCGGTGAGTTCGAATGGCAGATACGCGTCGGGCCCAAAGGCGCGATGGCGGATCGCTTGGTAGTGGCCTGCAAGGCGCTGGCGCGCCCAGCAGGCGATCAGATCGGCCCCGAGGACCTCCCGGAAGTAAGCGGCATACTGGACAAACAGCGTCGCGTCGCTGCGCAGGTCCGTCAGCGCCCCCGGCGTCTCGAGCAGCAGCAGGACGCGTCCCGCTGGTGGCACCACGGGGAGAGAAACCGTCCCCACATGCTCGACGATCATTCGCGCGCCAGTGCGGCCGAGGCCGTCCAACCCGGCGACAAGCTCCCGCGCGACGGCCTCGCGGAGCGGCAACGGGCAGCCTGTCGTGTCCAGGATGAAGCGCCAGCGATGGCCGGCCGTGGCGACCGGCATCACCACAAACAGCGCACCATCCTTGGCGATGCCCTCGCCCGTCACCGCCACGCGCCCTCGCGGCAGGCGTGTCGCACGAAAGGGTGGCCGGCCCAGCATCTCCCGCGCCTTAGACGAGGTCTCTTCTTTCCAGTCGCCGGGAAAGGCGGGCGCTTCCAAACCGCTCAATTCGGCAAGCACATCCGGCCTATGGCCGAACCGTAGCTGCCCGTCGGCGGCCACCATCACATCGGGCAGCGCGCGATCCCCTTCAACGCCGCCCAGCAATGGGAAAGCATGCCCGATCAGCAGGTTGGAATAGGCCTTGTCGAGCAATGCCTCGTCTCCGGCATCGCGCAGCGCCGCCGCGAGCGCCCCCTTGATCGCCCCGCCCGGCACGATGGTCGCGCCGCGGAACAGGTTGTTGTCGAGCCGGTCCGCGTTCACCAGCAGCGGCCGATCAAAGGACACCGTCACGGCGTAGCGTGCCGCGTCAACCGGCACTGGCTCGCCCAGCGGGTCGACGAGCGGCGTGATGTTGCAGCGGTCCGGCACGACTTCGCCGAAGCCGGCCGACTTCAGCGCGCCGAGCGCCGGGATCATCCGCAGCGCGGTCTCCAGCAGGCGCTTGGCGTCGGGGGGCGCCTTGGGCCGCAACACCAGCCTTCCACCGAAGGCCACCTCCTCACCGATCGGCGCCGCCAATTCGATCTGTTGGAGGGAGCCTTCCTCGGCAGCACCGGTCTTCTCGTTCAACGCAATGCGGTGATAGGCACCAATCTCCGGTGACCCGCCATCATGGCGCAGATCGCCAAGCAGAAGGGCGCCAGGCGCAGGCTGATCGTTGCTGCCGGGGGCGGAGGGTTCGCCGAACAGCGCGATGCAGTGGGCGTGATCTGCCGATCCGAGCATCGCGGCCAGGGCGTGCCGCAGATGGCCGCGCAGATGGTCGCCCGGGATGATGGGCCGCCCCAGCTCGTCGCGCTGCGCCGAGGCGTCGAAACCGTGCCCGGCGACGTCCAGCCCCTGGAAGATGAAGGGCGATCGCAGGGTCACGGCGATCTCGAAAACGCGGCGGCCGCTCATGCCGGGATCCCGTCGAGAGGCGCCGTGTAGTCCCACAGATGGGTCATCAGCCACGCGGCCATCGCAGCCTGCGTCTCGTCGGCCAGGCAGGCCGCCCAGCCCCCCTGGGCGTCGCCGGCGGCGCCCGCGCCTGCCAGATACGCCTTGAACAGCGTGGCTGCCGCTTCATTCGCCCCCGGGTCGCCCAGTTGCCGCTGCCGACCCAGCCCGGCTGCGCTGCGCTGCGGCCAGTGCGCGGCGCCGAGCATGCGAAACAGCTGCGAGCGCGGCACGGCGACGCTGGCCTTCAGCGCCGCGAAGCCGGCCAGACGTTCGGCGAAGCTCGCGCCATCCAACGCGAGCAGAGGGTGCGCCAGGCTGTATGTCCTGCCTGCCGCATCGCAATGCGTGCTTCGGGTCCCGCCGAAGAGGCTGGCGCGGAGCGCCGCGAGGCCATTGCCCGGCGGCTCGATGCTCTCGAAGGCATGGATGGCAAGGCGGTTCCGCCAGCGCTCCGCATCCGGGATCCGGGCATCGGCTTCCTCCGGCGCCGGCTTGCAGCCCTCGGAGAGGTCCTTGGCCAGATTATAGCTGGCGCGGATTGGCATGGACACGCTCACCAGCGCCACACCCATCGAGAAGGTCAGCGGCGCGCGGTGCGTCTTGCCGTCCTGCTGCCAGGTCACCTCGCGGCCTTCCACAGCCGTAAAGAATGCGGCCGCCATGGCAAGGCCGAACCAGACCGGGGCGACGAAGGCGATTTCGTCGCCGCCATACAGCAGCGTCTCGAAGCGGAGCTGTTCCCGGCGGTCGGCCTCCGTCTCGCCAGCATCATGGAACACGGCGGCGGGATGGTGGTGCCCGGTGGCGTGGCGCGCGACGACGCCAAAGGCCGCGGCGAGGCCCTGCTCCAACACCGCGTCCGCCTGGCGGGAGAAGTCGCGCAAGGCATCCGGCGTGCCGCCCATCGCTTTGCGGATCCCGCCGAAGCCATTCCCATCGGCGTAGATCACCGCCAGCTTGTCGAACAGCGCAAAGGGCAGGGCCTGGCGATACCGCCCATAACGTTGCGGCTGCTGATCCTGCCGATGACCCCGGAGGTCCACCATGTCCTGGAGGTTGTCGGTGACGCAGAAAGCACCGAGCAGCCCTCGCAGCGCCGGCCGTGCGCGGTAGAATTCCTGGCGCTGGTGGCGGCCATAGTGCCAGCGCGCGAGCGCGGAGTTGGAGATCGGAACCCCCCCTTCCGTCGCGCCGAATCGTTCGGCGTGGTCTCGCCGCAGATGCAGCACCCGCTCTGCCACGCGCTGCTGGCTGAACAGGCAGGGCCCCAGCCGGCCGGCTTGCGTGGCGCGGCGGGGCAGGTGGCCGCCGAGCTGCGCGCTTCGCGCCCTGCCCTGCGCCAGCGCCGGGCCAGAGGCGGTGCCATCATCGGCGGCGGTCCCGGCGACGAAGCGCAGATGGGCCAGGGGCGGCGTCTGGCCCGTGCGGTCGGGATCGGGCCCGAATTCGTGCAGATGCGCCAGCAGTGCCGCGGCATCGTCGCGGATCGCGGCTTCGGTGCGAGGGGCGCGGAAGAGCGCGATCGAGGCACCGGCGAACACGCATTCGTAGCCGGGATCGCGCCCTCGGAGGAAGTCCAGGGCAGGGCCCGGTGCGGCCAGCAGCGCCAGGGACGCACCACGGATGACCGAGAGGGTCGTGGTGTCATCGAGGGTCTCGGCGAAGTTCACGCCTTCGAGCCAGAGCAGGGACGGTGCAGGGGTGCTGGCCATGGGTATTCCAGGTGGCGCGCGGTTCCACCCGCCAGAGCGGCCGGCGCCGCAACATCTGAACGGCTTCAATCCATTCCACGCTACCACCGTCCCCAAGGCGCGCAAGGGAAACCCGCGCCCGGGGCGAGCACACCGCTTGCCGGATGCAGATTCGGGCCTATTTCCATGGATATGCGGAGATTGAGGCAGCTGGCGGGAGATTGCTTCTATATCGTGGAAATACGCCCCTTGGCGTGGGCGCTTGACAGGGACTTGCCGGGTGGTGTCTGATGCCGGCTGTTCCGCGGGAACGCGGATTGAGACCTGAGGACATCCTCCCTTGTGAGGTTTCTCGCCTGATGCCGGCTGTTCCGCGGGAACGCGGATTGAGACAAGCTGGCGATGGTGGTGGTGGCAGCGACAACTGATGCCGGCTGTTCCGCGGGAACGCGGATTGAGACGCCGGCGGGCGGTCAACAATGTTGATGATCACTGATGCCGGCTGTTCCGCGGGAACGTGGATTGAGACCCTCGTCGCCCAGAGGAAGGTCTGGGCACCTAACTGATGCCGGCTGTTCCGCGGGAACGTGGATTGAGACTCATCGCGGGGCCTCCTTCGCGGCGGCTTCGACTGATGCCGGCTGTTCCGCGGGAACGTGGATTGAGACTTCCGAAGTCCGAGGACTGCGAACATGCTCCCCTGATGCCGGCTGTTCCGCGGGAACGTGGATTGAGACGAGCCGACCACGGCAAAGGCGAACATGAGCAGCTGATGCCGGCTGTTCCGCGGGAACGTGGATTGAGACGCGACCTCGATGCACTGCTGCATCGTGACCATCTGATGCCGGCTGTTCCGCGGGAACGTGGATTGAGACCCGAACCACTTCGCGAAGATTTCTTTGCCGACCTTAAGCCAGCTGTTCCGTAGAATCGTGGATGGAGACGGCATCAGTTCCGTGTTGTCGGGCTGGATGACTCCTGCCGGCTGTTCCGCCGGATTGGGACACTCACAGCAATTTTGCGAACCACAGCAAAATCGACGACGGCTGCCATAATAGTGTTGCAATTCAACGCCGAACGACGGCTTTTTTAATCGGAGTGTATTATTTTTTCTGTTGGTTCGCGAAATTGGCCGGCAGCGGCTTTAACGCCCCGATCAGTATTGGCCGATTCGGCGATCAAAACTTCGCACGAGCCCCTTCTGACGTGTCGCGGTCGGGCGCGATCACCTGATGTAGACGCCGCGCGTTCTCGCCGCGTTCGACGCGGCTGGGTGTTCTCGACGATCCAGGGCGGAGGGCGGGCGGCCCGTCCGGCGATGTGGACCGCGCCGATGCAGGGACGCTGCTGCGAGGCCCGGTGCGGTCCACGCTCCCGCCGGCCTGCGACGCGGCGAGGAGCGGCGACCTCAGCGGCTCAAAGCCTCGGCGATGGCGTCAAGCAACGCCGCCTCCGCCGCTGGATGCCCGAGCCCCCAGAACCCCCGCCGCGGCAATTCCCCGCCGCGCCAACCGCCGGGAAAGGCAGCATCCAGCGCGGCCACGGCCTTGCCTTGCCCGAAGAATTGCGGGCCGGCCGGCGTCAGCACCAGAACGTCCCGCGTCGCATCGCCCAGCTCCAGGGCCAGCGGATCCATCACGGTGGCCGTGCGCGTGTGCGGCAGATCCACCACCATCAAGCGCCCGCCCAGCGCCGACCGCGCCGCCGCCAGCGCCGCACGCCCCGCCATCTCCTCGGCCGGGGTGATGCCCTGCGCGGCGCGGTCGGCGGCACGGATCGCCGCCATCTCCGCCGCCGTCGCCCCCATCGCGCGCATCGCCGCGACATGTCCGACGTCATTGGCCTCCACCAGCGCGAAGCTGCGTGTCCAGCGCGCCTCCGGCAGGCCGAGCAGGGCGAAGACCTGGCGCAGTGCACTGGGCTCCGCCGCGCGCGCGCCATGGTGATCCACCTCGATCACATTCGGCGCCGGGCCGTCCAGGCCCGGCAACTCCACCAGCACCGCGACGCCCCCCGCGTCGCACCAGGCGGCGATCTCCGCCGCATAGGCCTCGGCCCGCGCCCCCCAGCGCAGCCCTTTGTCCACCACCGCCGCATCGCCCTGCTCGCCGCGGACGAGCTCGCCGATGGTCAGCATCTCCAGATCGTGCCCGCCGAGGAAGAAGCGCAGCGGGCCTGTCATGGCGCCATGCCCGGCGGAGGCCGCCCCAGCAGCCCCTCCGCCAAATCTCTGGCTTTGGCTCAAAGCGGCAGGCAGGTGGCGGCGATCAGCAGGCCAACGCCCACCAGCAGCCCGGCGCAGCCGAACCAGCCGAGCAGCCGGCGCAGGCGTACGCCAAGCGGATCCTCCGCTCCGGGCCGCTTCCGTGGCATGGCGATACGCGCCAAGACCCAGCCGAGCAGAAAGCAGAGCCCGACCGTGAAGGTGACGACGCCGAGGGCAGCGACACCGCTTCCTTGGTCCTTGCGCGAGGGGAGCAGGTCAAGGAAGCCCTTTACACTTTCGGCGCTCATGACATTCACGCCCAGCAGCGCGAAGGCGAGGCCGAAGATCACGCCGAAGGTCGCCACCACGGACAGGCGGGTCGCGTTCGCGGTCTGGCGCTGCTGGTTCAGCAGGCCCAGAAAGTCCGTCGCGGTGGTCAGCTCCTCCTTCAGGTCGTCGAACAATTCGGGCAGCCGCATGTTGCGGCGCAGCATGGCGAACATCTCGGTCGGCTGAATCTGGTCCGAGACGCCGGTGAAGCGGAAGCGATGAATGAACTGCAGGAAGTCGCGCTCCGCCGACTGCAGCCTTTCCTCCAACTTCTCGAGCTTCTCGATCGCCCCCCCCGTTTCCGTCTCATGCCGGCGCACCGCGCGGCTGATCTCGCCCGAAATGGCGAGCAGCGCCGCACGCTCGATCTGCGCCAGCAGCATGAGCTGGAAATAGTGGCGGCGCACGTGCTGCGTTATGAAATTGCCGAAGAACCATCCCGAGCCCACCGCCGTCATCGAATAGCCCGAGATCAGGTAGCGGGCTGATGGGTCGCTGCTGTAGCCGGACGCATAGTGGAACCGGTCATAGGCGTGGCGCGCCCAGTCCTGGCGCAGGAACTCCGACGCATAGGGGACGGGATCCGTGCCGGGCGGATCCACGAAGCACAGCCGCGCCCAGTCGCCCTCTGAGATGCCGCGATAGGCGAACGCGTTGGGCAGCTGAATGCAGCTGAGCACGGGAAGCCGGTCATCGGCAAGATGGCGCCAGCTATCCCCCTGCGTGCCGCGCGGGGAGAAGGCCCAGCCTTCCAGGAGATGCGCGAAGTGGCGGAATGGCGGGATTGCACGCGGCCCTACGCCGCAGCGCAGGCGGCGCGCTGCCACCGCGCTCTCGCTCGCGCGCCCGCCGGGCAGCAGATCGAATGGCTGGCCGGCACCGCGCCAGCGCACGGCGCGTGGCACGATTCCGTTGCCGACCGGCGGCGAGAGGTCATCTGTCAGATATGGCGCATGAGCTCGCCGGAAGCCGTCATTGAAGCGCAGGACGTCCGCGAGCGTGAGCGGGCGTTCGACGAGCGACTCGAAGTCGCCGGCTGCCGCGCGGTCGCTCTCTGATTTCTCGCCAAAGCAGACCTTCGCTGGGTTGTCGCCCACCGCGGACAGGCTCGCCTCGATCGCCAGGAACGCCACGCCGAGCTCGGCGATCACGTAGAGGTTGATGCGGTCCACCCGCATCGGGAAATACAGCGTTTCCCCCGTGGTAGAGAAAAGCACGTCCAGTTCGGTGATGTCCGTTCGACGGAACAGCTGCATCGGCCCGGGTCGGCGATCCGCATCCGGCCGGGCGAACAGGAAGTGCTGCACAAACTCGTGGAAGTAGGTGAGTTCGCCATAGCTGTGCGCGAGATGCGCCGTGGAGCCGCCGGGCGGCGGCGGGATGTGATCGAGCAGGTCCTCCACCCGCTTCCATCCGCGGTGCTCGGTCAATTTGGAGAGCTGTTGCGCCACGATCTTCGGGCGTTCCGCCGATTCGCATGGGCTATCGAGGATCAGCGGCCAGAACAGGGTCGTCCGGAACCCATGGACCTGGATGGCTTTCGCCGGCAGCGGCATCACTTCGATCCTGTGCCAAAGCTGTTGATCCGCAGCGCCTCGAACTCGATCTGCCCGTCGAAGCCGGCGATGCCGACCTGGGCGATTGCGATGCCTGTGCTTCCGTTCCAGGCCGCCGCTACGCGACCCCGAGCGCTGCGTTCACCTGATCCAGCGTCTCCAACACCGCCTGGCGCCGCCCCGAGACCGTGAGCACCGACCGTGCTTCGGGTGGGTCCAGGAATGCGTCGGACGGCTTCACGACGGAAATGGCGCTTCGACCAAGGTAGACTGGTTCTCCGTTCGGCGAAGTCAGTTTCACAAGGACGGCGTCGGCCTGGCGCAGACGCTCCGCCAAGCTGTGGACGTCCTCCCGGGTGTACTGTCGATCCAAGCCAAACTCGACCTTAGTCGCGTCCGGCATCTCTGCCGCAGGCAAGCTGGGCCGCAGGCGGTACACAGCAGCGGCTGCCACGGTAATCCCGCCGCCGTCGAGCGTCTGGATTTGGATGAAGGACATATGCGCACACCTCCGCCGATGGCGCCGAGGTTGGCATGGCGGCACGTATATTCGCAATATTTGGTATTGGGAACGAGAGAAACCGCCGACGGATGTCCGCTCTGGATGCAATTCGGCGGGTGGGCCGGTAGAACTCACTGACATGATCGCGCTCTCCGGTTGGCTGGTGGCGGGGACAGATCGCTTGGTCGTCGCGCCACGACGGCGGCGGTAATGCGGAGCGAGACTCACCTGAGCACCCTGCGGTGATCGACGGCACGGTCTGGCACCTGCGCCGCGTCGACTGACCTCGCTGTCGCCTTGCTTGGCACCGACCGCCCCGTCCGGTCTACTCGGCGGGGCCTCGGGTCGTAGGACCCGGCGCGGTGTCGGGTCCTGCAAGGGAGACCCGACGCTGACAACCACCATCACCGACAAGCAGCACGCGATCCTCGAGGTCGGGGCCGAACGCCCGGACGGCCTGGCCACGCCGCCCGCGCACCTGCCGCCGCCGCCGCACGGCGCGGTCGCCAAGGGGCTGCTGAAGGCCGGGCTGCTGTAGCCCGCCGGCGTGGCCGCGCCTGCGCAGAGAGACCACTCCAAGAAACTCGCCGGCGCGGTGGTGCTGCTGCGCGCCACCGTCGCGGGCCTGCGCGCCGTCCGCGCCGCGGCCGAGGGAGCCGGCGAGGAGGCGCCGAGAGCGCCGCTGGCGGCGCCGGACAACGCCTGGGACAAGGACCGACCCACCCCCGACGCTGGCGAGGCCGCTCAGGACGTGCGCACGGGCGGCAGCGAGCGATGCCTGCGCCGACACGACCGAAGCGCCGCCTACGGGTGCCAAGGTCGGCGCCGAGGCCGCGCCGGGCAGGGGACCAACCTCCCCGCCGCCGCGCCGACTGCCTCCACGGGACCCGTGGCGCACGCGCGCTCCGGGCCGCGCCGCGGCTGTGCGGGTCATTGCCGCCGCCTGGGACGACGCGCCCGGCCAGCATGGTGGCCTGGCCGAGGCGATCGAGGCCCTCCACGCTGCGGTGGCGGATGCCGAGCGGACCTGCCCGTCGCCCGATCTCGGGCTGCGGGTCTCCCTTCCGGCTCGCCGCTTTTCGTGGCGAAGGACGTGGCGGCCACGGTAACGGATGGCTCGCCGTACCAGCGACCGGGCGAATGCCTTCCCACGGCACCCTGCCTGCCCTCCACGCCCGGGCTTCGCCAGCGGCAGCACCGGTCCGCTCGATTGCCGAGCCTCAAAGTATCTGCGGCAGCAATACTTGAGCAGCCTCGCCTCGACAGCCTCGCGGGCCAAGCGCGATCCGAGGTACCCGTCACGCGGGTTGGTGCATTCGCCGTTGGGATCGCCCAAGCCGTTGATCTGAAAGCGTTCGTCGGCCGATTGGCGGCATGGCGGCTCCCCTGGCGGCAGGGGACAATTAGGTCCGTATCGGCCGGATCTGAAAGCGATATGCCTTTGGGGTCACCCTGTGACGTGGTGCCCGCGAATACTACGGTGGGGACATGCGCATCGAGAAAACCGCGTCGCGGTGTGCTGGGCAGTTGGCAGGGCCAAGCCCCCGTGGGGTGCCCGCCCAGTCCGCCGCATTTGCGCGGCAAGCCGCCGCCGGCGCCCAATCTGGCCGGTCTTGGGAACATGATCTGGCCGGTCTAGGGACAACCAATACCAGGGGTGGGTGGTTGGTGGTGGGGTTACTCCCCCTCCTTCTTCAGCAAGCGGCCGAGGGCGTAGCGGCCGGCCCGACGTGGGACCGACGGCCTGATTTCGTCCAGCCAGCCGCCGGCCACCAGGGCGGCGAGCCCGGAGGCGGCATACTCGCGGTCCAGGCCAAGGGTCTCGGCCAGATCACGCGCCGAGAGGTCGAACTCATCGGCGGTCTCGGTCGCCCAGATCGAGGCCATGATCCGGAGCGCGGCCGGCGGCAGCGACCACACCGCGTGCCGCCAGGTCTCGCGCGGCATCCGCCGAACCTCGGGGCGGTGGCCTTCAGGGAGGCCGGCCGGGGCGATGAACGGCGCGGTCACTTCGTACTCGGCGGCAAGGCCAGGACCGCCGCCGCGGCGGCCGAGGGGCGGGACGGGCGCCGCGGCCTCCACCATCACCTCCGCATCGAGCAGCCCCCGGCGGGCTCGGGCGATGGTCTTGGGGCTGCGTCCGCACCTGTCCACCGCCAATGCCCCATCGGCCCGCGAGTCGTCCCGGCCACGGCGGCGCTTGCCGGGCTCCCCGGGCAGCTTCTGCAGGCGCTCGGACGGCACACTGGAGCGCAAGCAGCCGGGCCGCCCCTTCCGCCCCCAGGCCCACAGGGCCGCCAGCAGCTGGAACTCCGCGCAGGTTCTCTCCTCGGCCTGCCGCCGGAGCCTGTCCGGCGACGCCCGGAACATCGGCACGCTGGGTGCCCGCTGCCGCGCCGCTGCCGGCGGCGGGGGGCCGGGAGGCGCGACGGCGGAAACATGATCGCCCTCCAGGCGCTGGCCGGCCTGTGGCGCGTCCTGCGACCGCTCCTGGCCGAGGAAGGCGGGCACGCCCTCTTCCAGCAGCCAGGCCAGGGGCGCGACGTCGAGCTCGCCCAGCCGGGCAGGCGACCGGGGCAGCGGCGCGGCGGTGACGGTGACGTAGCCGCCCGTCAGCACCTCGAGGGCGGTGGCCTTCTCGCCCGCGGCGGCGTCGCGCTTCCACTTTCGGCCTGCCCGTCCGAGGCCCGAAAGCTGCGCGTCCACTGGGGCGCCTGGCCGCAGCAGAAACAGCACGTGCACGCCGCGGCCCGAGGGCGAGGTCTCGACGTAGGCGCCCGAGAACCTGTCAAGGATCGGCTCCGCCCATGGTTCTATGGCGCCGGTATCCGGGCACCGGCACGCGTCGAGGTCGAGTGCGACCAAGCGGCGCCCGTCGGGCAGCGGGCCGAGGAGGACGCCCACGCCCGACTGCGCGCCCTGATCCTCGAACACGGCCGCCAGATCGCGCGCGCCGTCCAGCGGCAACCAACCTGCTGGCTTCGCCACGCTGCCGCGTCGCTTAGGGGCAACGTAGGGCACCTTCGCCACGCGGCCGGACTTGCCGGCCTCGGGCTTCCAGGCGCACCACCGCGGGGCGGCAGCCAGATCGCGGAAGGCCGCGAAGCTGAACGTCGCGGCGATCTCGGTCACGGCAGACTGGCCGCCGCGAGCGCCTCCGGCGTCGCCAGCACCGGCATGTCGCCGATGGCCCAGAACACCATCCCGGCCGCCTCGTGGTGGACCCCATCGGCAAGCCCTGCGACGTCGCCGCCAAGGAGACCGGGCGCTTCCCGGTCGTGGACGAAGCCCAGATACACGAACGTCCCGGTGGTCGCTGCAAGGCGGAGATAGCCGTCGAACACGGCCCGCTCGATGCCGGTCACCAAGTCGCCGGTGACACGATGCAGCGTCGGCGCCGCGCGTCGCTTCACCTCGAAAAAGTGGACCCTGCCGCGGCGCACGAGTGCCAGATCCGGCGCGGTCATCCGGCCGGCAGCAGTGTCGATGGTGGGCGGCCCACCGGCCTTCGGCTTCGTCCCGGCGAGATCGATGATGGTGAAGCCCTCGCCCTGAGCCCAGGCGGCGACTGCATCCTCAGCTACTCGGCCGACGTCGAGGCGATCGCCGAAGCGGCCATTGCCACCGAACCGCGAGCGCGTGCGATCGTTCGCGCGCAGGGCGCGTTCAAGATCATCCAGCTTCATTTCAGAGAGCCCTTCAGGGCCTCGGCTGGCGGAGACGACGCAGGCAGGGTAGAAGCTCGGTGTCGTGACGAGCGTACCCGTGGCCCGTGTCGGCGCCTCCACCGGCCGGGCCGCTACTTCTTGCCGATGAGGTTCCGCGCCTCCTCGGCGCGGAGCTTGATCTGGCGGATGGCCGCCTCGACCTCGGCGTCGATCTCCGCGTCGCCCGGCTTGGCGGACTCGATCCACCAGCCGAGCTGGTAGATCAGGCCGCCCAACTGGCGCTGCATCGAGCGATGCGCCTGCGCGCCGGGCGGCTCGCCGGTCGCGCGGTCGCCGGCGGCCCTACTGGGCGCCGACATCACTTGCCCTCCGTTGCGGCGCGATTCGGCAGAGGCTCCGCCGTTGCCTCGATTTCCCGATAAGTCGGCATGTGGACATAGGTATCGCGCGAGCCGGGGATCCGGCGAAGAAGGCCGGGGTGCTGCTGGTTCCAGCGGTACCAGGTGCTGCGACCGTGTGGCCCGTTTGGTCGCGCGACCTGCTTCAACGGGCGAAGAGTGAAGTCGGACATCTGCTGTCTCCAAGCCGCTCCGGAATGGGGCGGGACGGCCGGAGGCTGCCGGGATCTTCGCGCCCGGGGAGGATTGATCAATCGGAGCCGTAGAGAATTGCGCGGCATCGGCGCGCCGCCGCGTTGACTGCCTGCGGCCCGAGCGCCTCCGCGATGTCAGGTGCGAGACGGCCTATCGCAGCCCGCACAAAGGCGGCGCTCCGTCCGGCATCTCCCTGTCCGCCCGAGGGCAGATTATGGAGCGTCAC
Source organism: uncultured Acetobacteraceae bacterium (assembly GCA_964564645.1). Classification (GTDB taxonomy): domain Bacteria; phylum Pseudomonadota; class Alphaproteobacteria; order Acetobacterales; family Acetobacteraceae; genus CAZMCV01. The sequence continues at coordinate 18,393 of CAZMCV010000002.1, read as the reverse complement.
AGCCAGAGCCGCCCGTCCAGCACGGCCCGACGCACCTCCGTAGGCACGGAGCAGCATCAGGATGGCTGCGTCGAGGTTGGTGTCGCCCACGTGCCGGCGGCCCGCCCGCCCCTGAATGCCGCTCGCGAGTCCCCTGAGCGCCTCTGCTACCTCTTTCTGCGGCGGAAGCTGGCCATCCTGCACGATCAGCGCCGGGCGCCCGCCGGCGATCCAGACCGCCATCATCGCGGGATCGCTCTCGAACTCCGTCGCCCGCGAGATCCTCCATTCGCTTTCCGGTACTGTGCGTACCTGCTCCGCGAGCTTCTCGAGCGCAGGACGCCACTCCTTTGGCCGCTGCGACAACCGGCGCGCACGCGAGATCCGGCGTCGCCATTCATCCAGCATCAACGGAGCAGGGGGCGCGGGGTAGGGCCTTGCAAGCAGCTGCGACAGGCGACGAGCGCGCGCGACCCGGCGCTGCCAGTCCTCCACCCGCTGAGGATCGAGCGGTGGGCGGCAGGGTATGCCGGCCAGGAGAATGGAGGCCTCCGATAGGAATTCGTCGAAGCGAACGCGCTCCGGGCCTGTCATCCGCCCTCGTCTGCCGCGAGTGCGTGCAGCGCTCGAGAGACGCATAGCCAAGCGGGCCAGGGCGTCGGCGGTCTCGGCATGGCTGGCCGCCATTTGGTTGCGGGCCTCCTGCTGCTGCATGCGGAGGCTGGGTGTCGCCGCCCTGCCCCGCCCTCATCAGGCCCGCGCGCCTGCTGCTGTGCTCCCGACGGCGTAGGCGGCGTTGAGCGCCGCCATCTCCGCCTCCACGACCGCAACTGCCTGCTTGAGCAGGCCGGCGATCGCCTGCGCGTCGTTGGGCGTGAGCACGACCCAGCCAGGCGCACCGCCGGCCTCGATGTTCGGGAGCTGCGTGTGCAGCAGCAGAACGCGCCCGCCGTTCGCGCCCACCAGCGTCGCCCCGTCGCAGAGGGCAGGATCGGCGGCCCAGGCGCGGGCGCTTCCGACTCGCGGCGAGCCATGCTCAGCGGCCGCCAGCACAGCCGCCGCGAGATCGTCGTCGCGCCCAGCGGCGGGATAGGTGTCGATCCGGAGCAACACCCCGCCTTGCCGGTCGAGGACCCGCAGGACTACGCGCATGGGCAGCTGCCGGACGATCTCGATCTCGGCCGTGCCGTGCGCCAGAGGAGCGCGCAGCACGTCCGCGCCGTGCTCGGCAGCCGCCTTCACAACGACGCGGGCGAAGCAGAAGGGCGGCTCGTCGATGTGCACCGCGGGCCGGCGGGTGCTAGCTGAAGTCTTGGTCTTCGGCATGGGGTTCGTCTCCTGGGTCGTGGGCCAAGGCCGGGCGGGGCGGTTCCAGCGCCCTGTCCGGCCGCTATGCCGGGGTGCCGCCCCGGCACGGATCCTGCCCGCGGCCGCGCTCGGCGGGCTGCCGGCGGGTTTTGGTGGGCACGCCGCTCGCGGACCTCCTGGCGCCGCGCCGGGTGGTACGACACTCAGGCCTGTAAGGGCCCGTCACGCGCTCGCCGTCGCATGTGCGGGACGTAGCAGCACGACAGACGCCGGCGGCCTGGTGCAATAGGCGCCCCACTGCCGCATGAGCTGGCGGCGACGTTCGAGCAGGTCGCTGCGCTGGTAGGCACGCTGGACCTCGTTCCCGACGGCATGCGCGAGCGCGGCCTCCGCCACGGCCTCAGGCGTCGCGGTGCATTCCGCCACCCAATCCCTGAAGGCGGAGCGGAAGCCGTGCGTCGTCGCCATGTCGGCCACGCCCATCCGCCGCAGCAGAGCGAGCAGCGCCATGTTGCTCAGCCCGCCGGGAATGGCGTCGGTGCGGCCGCCGGCGATCCTGCCACCGCGGGAACCGGCGGCGCCGGGGAAGAGGAATCCACCGCCCGGCGCGTCGGCGCTCCGCAGCGGCTTCACCGCCTCCAAGACCGCGACGGCCGCCTCGGTGAGCGGCACGCGGTGCTCTACGCCCATCTTCATCCTGGCCGCGGGGACTAGCCACACCGGGCCGCCCGGCGCGTCCATGTCGATTTCTGCCCAGGTGGCGCCGAGGGCCTCGGCAGTTCGGCAGGCCGTCAGGATCACCCAACGCATGGCGAGGGCGCTGGTACTGGTCTCCGCCTCGAGCCGTTGCACGAAGGCCGGCACATCCCGCCAGTGCATCGCCTTGTGGTGGGTCGCGCGCGCCGCCTCGCCCTGCCGCCCGAGTAGCGGCGCGAGATTCTCCTTCCACATCGCCGGGTTGTCGCCCGTCCGCCAGCCGTGGGCCTTTGCCCAGGCGAACACCGCCTCGCACCGGATGCGCACGCGGAGCGCGGTTTCGGCCTTGGTCCGCCAGATAGGCTTGAGCACTTCCAGCATGTCGGCGGTGCCGACGTTCGCCACCGGCTTGTCGCCGATCACAGGGAAGACGTGCTTCGCCATCAGGCCGCGGGCCAGGATGCGCTGCCGCTCCGTCCGCATCGCCGGCCCGTGCGCGTCCATCCAGCCGGCGAAGGCGGCCCGGAACGTCCGCGTCGAGCCACCGGCGAGGGCTTCGGCCTTCGCCTTGGCCTCGGCCTCCCGGCGCACGGCCTCGGCCGCCTCCCGCTCCGCCACCGGGTCTATGCCCGCGTCCACCTTCACCCGGAGCGCCTTCGCCGCGGTGCGGGCTTCGGCCAGCGACACCACCGCGACCATCTTGCCCGCGCTCGACATCTGCCGGGCGGCGCCGAGCCCCATCTCCCGCGACTTGCCGCCGAGCATGAACCGGAAGGCCCACTTCGCCTGCCCCGGGCCGGTCACGTGCAGGTAAAGCCCGCTGCCATCGGCGTAGCGGCCTGGCTTCCCCTTGACGGCATGCGCCTTCACCGCCGCGTCGGTCAGAGCGTGATGGACGATCCGCGGCATCTGGCACCACCTCCGGGAGCCGAACTGCCGGCCCACAAACCCGCCCCATAATCGTTTGTGGGCTGGCCGGGGGCAATAGGAAACAGGCGGGGACACTAAACACTCTCCGTTCGTCCATTCCCCCATTTTTTCAGTGCACTATGGAATGGTCCAGAATAGCGGGAGACAGTGATATGGCTCCAACCGCCGGAGCCAATCCCGACCCGAAGGCTCGTTGACCGCCTGACGGGTGCCGTGCGCCAGGGATCTTCCACCTCCGCTCTCCAAGCCGGCCTCCCTCCCGCGCGGATCGGGCGGGGCATGCCGTCGGGCGTCCGGCTTTCCATCCTCGGACGCCGATCGCGCGCCCCTGGCCGTCGCGTCCCCCGTCTCGCGGAACCGGCCGGGCGGGCATCCGGACCGGCCGGAAGCGCCGCGCCCCTCCGCTCGCGTTGACCGGCCCGGCGCAACCGCCCTAGCGTGACACCGCCGCCACGACGCCGCTTCCGGCGTCGCGGCGCGCCAAGTCACCCGGTCGCCCCGACGCCGCGCCCCATGCGCCCGGCCGGGCCGCGAACCGGGGACATCACGGGGGAAGCGGAGGGCCGGACGCCGATGCTGCGCTACGTTGCCAGACGCCTGGGGCTCGGCCTGCTGACCGTCATCGGCGTCTCCATCGTCGTCTTCCTGGTGATGCGGATCCTGCCGGGCGACCCGCTTGTGGCGATCTTCGGGCCGGACGGCTTCACCCGCCTCACCGACGAGCAGCGCGCCCACTACATGGCCGAGCTCGGCCTCAGCCGGCCGCTCTTCGTGCAGTATCTCGCCTGGTGGGGCGACATCCTGCGCGGCGATCTCGGGCGGTCCTTCTTCCGCTCGGAGAGCGTCGCCGACATGGTGGCGCGCCGGGGGCCGCTGACGGCGCAGATCGCCATCCTCTCGGTCCTGCTGTCCTGGCTAGTCGGCATCCCGGTCGCCATCGTCAGCGCGCTGCGCCCGAACAGCCTTGCCGACAACGTCGTGCGCTTCCTCAGCATCTTCTTCCTCGCCGTGCCGGGATTCTGGCTGGGAATGCTGATCGTGCTCGGCCTGCTCTTCGCGTTCGGCTATCGCGCGCCGCTGACCGGCGCCTCGGTGTTCGAGGATCCGTGGACCGTCCTGCAGATCGTCATCGGGCCGGCGATCGTGCTCGGGCTCGGCCAGGCCGCCTACATCGCGCGCATGGCCCGCTCCTCCCTCATGGAGGTGATCCGCGAGGACTACGTGCGCACCGCCCGCGCCAAGGGCGTCCCCGCGCGCGCCGTGGTGCGGCTGCACGCCCTGCCGAACGCGCTGCTGCCGGTGGTCACGCTGTCGGGCATCCTGCTCGGCTTCGTCCTGGCCGGGTCGATCCCGGTCGAGCGCGCCTTCGGCACCCCCGGCCTCGGCATGGCCATGGCGACCGCCGTCAGCGAGCGCGACATCTTCGTCATGCAGAACCTGGTGTTCCTCTACGCGGTCGTCTTCGTCGGCCTGAACATCATCGTCGACATCATCATCGCCTGGCTCGACCCGAGGATCCGCTACTGATGAGCGCCACCGACCCGACCGCCGCCGCGGTCGCCGCCATCCCCCTGCCCGCGCCCCGCGCGTCGGACCGCCTGCGCCGGATCGGCCGAAGCCTGCGCAGCTTCGCCCGCGGCTCCCCGATGTCCGCCTTCTGGGGCGTGGTCGCGGCGCTGATCGTGGTGGTCGCCTTCGCCGCGCCGCTGGTCGCGCCGACGGATCCGCTGATGGCGAATTTCCGCGCCATGTCGAAGCCACCCAGCGAGGCCGCCTGGTTCGGCACCGACCAGGTGGGACGCGACGTGCTCAGCCGCGTGATCCATGGCAGCCAGGCCTCGCTCACGGTCGCCTTCGCCGCGGTGCTGCTCGGCACCACGACCGGCGCGCTCTGGGGCCTCGCCTGTGGCTATTTCGGCGGCCGCTTCGACCTCTACAGCCAGCGCGTGATCGAGTTCATGCAGTCCTTCCCGGACCTGATCCTGGCGATGGCGATCGCCATGGCGCTCGGCGCGGGGACCTGGACGGTGATCATCGCCATCGCCATCACCCGCATCCCCTTCGGCGGGCGGGTGATCCGCTCCGTCGTGCTGTCGGTGAAGGAGATGCCCTTCGTCGAGGCGGCGCGCGGGCTCGGCGCCAGCCATGCGCGGCTGATGTTCCGCCACATCCTGCCGCAATGCATCGCGCCCTACCTGATCCTGGCGACGGCGCATCTCGGCGTCGCCATCATCATCGAGGCCTCGCTCGGCTTCCTCGGCGTCGGCATCCCGCCGCCGACGCCGACCTGGGGCAACATGCTGGCCGACAGCCTGAATGCCGGGCTGGTGCCGCCCTGGTGGCTGGTGCTGTTCCCGGGCCTTGCCATCACGGTGACGGTGCTGGCCTTCAACCTGCTCGGCGACGGCATCCGCGACGCGCTGGACCCGAAGCTGCGCCGGGCGTTCTGAGCGCGGGGGATGGCCCCGGCGCCGCCGGGGCCATCGGCCCACCCGACGCTGCGGCCCGGGCCGGGCGCCCCGCTACTCGGCCGCCGCCGCGTCGTCCATGTCCTCGGGGCCCGAGAGCATGGCGTTGGCGACGATGCCGGACTGCGCCCGCACCCGCTGCTCGATCGAGGCGGCGAGCTCCTTGTTGTCGCGCAGGAAGTTCTTCGAATTCTCGCGCCCCTGGCCGATGCGCTGCCCGTCGCAGCTGAACCAGGCGCCCGATTTCTCGACGATCTGCGCCTTGACGCCGAGGTCGATCAGCTCCCCGAGCTTGGAGATGCCCTCGCCATACATGATGTCGAAATCGACCTGGCGGAATGGCGGGGCCATCTTGTTCTTGACCACCTTGACGCGGGTCTGGTTGCCGACCGTGTTCTCGCGGTCCTTGATCGATCCGATGCGGCGGATGTCCAGCCGCACCGAGGCGTAGAATTTCAGCGCGTTGCCGCCCGTGGTGGTCTCCGGGCTGCCGAACATGACGCCGATCTTCAGGCGGATCTGGTTCAGGAAGACCAGCAGCGTGTTCGAGCGCGAGACGGTGCCGGTGAGCTTGCGCAGCGCCTGGCTCATCAGGCGGGCATGCAGGCCGACATGGGAATCCCCCATCTCGCCCTCGAGCTCGGCGCGCGGCACCAGCGCCGCGACGCTGTCCACCACCAGCACGTCGACCGCGCCCGAGCGCACCAGCGTGTCGCAGATCTCGAGCGCCTGCTCGCCGGCATCCGGCTGGCTGATCAGCAGGTTGTCGACATCGACGCCGAGCTTCCTCGCATAGCCCGGATCCAGCGCATGCTCGGCATCGATGAAGGCGCAGGTCCCGCCCTTCTTCTGCGCCTCGGCGATGATGTGCAGCGCCAGCGTGGTCTTGCCCGAGCTTTCGGGGCCGTAGATCTCGACGATGCGGCCCTTCGGCATGCCGCCGATGCCGAGCGCGATGTCGAGGCCGAGCGAGCCGGTCGAGACCACGTCGGCCTCGTCCTGGGTCTGCTTGGCGCCCATGCGCATGATCGAACCCTTGCCGAAGGCCCGTTCGATCTGGCTGAGCGCGGCGTCGAGCGCCTTGGTCTTGTCCATCCTGGGTAATTCCCTGCCTTGCCGCCCGGCCCCTGCCGCAACCTTGACGCGTGTTCCGTTCGGTTGTGTCGCCAGACCTTTATACACGCCGATTTCACGGTCCGGAACACTTCTTTAACGAATCGCACGATTCGGCCCGGTGGGAGACCCCCGATGTATGCGCCGGCAGAGGCCGGGGAACAAGAACATTCAGTAAACAGCGGCCTCCGCCACCGGGCTGTGGCGCGCCGGACCCAACACCTTCGCGACAGCGGCCAGCAGCGCGTCCGGCGCGAAGGGCTTGCCGAGCAGACACATCCCCTCCGCCTCCAGATCCTGCCCGAGCGTCACCTCCGCATAGCCCGACATCAGCAGGATCGGCAGCGCCGGCCAGCGCGCCCGCAGGCGCCGGGCGAGGGTCAGGCCATCCTCGCCCGGCATCGCGACGTCGCTGACCAGGAGGTCGGGCGGCGCGTCATCCTCCGCCACCGCCTCCAGCGCCGCCTCCGCGCAATCGACCGCCGTGACGGTGTGGCCGGCGCGCTGCAGCACGCGCTCCGCCAGGCGACGGATCGGCGCCTCGTCCTCGACGAGGAGGATGTGGCGCACCGGCCCGATCCCGGTGGCGGAGGCGTCTTCGGGCCGCGGCGCGGGCTCGGGCTGCGGCAGGCCCGGTCCCGCCGGCTCGGCCGGGCCGTCATGCCGCGGCAGATGGATGCGAAAGCTCGTCCCGCGGCCCACCCGGCTGTCCACGGTGATGTGCCCGCCCGACTGGGCGACGATGCCCTGGACGGTCGCAAGGCCGAGGCCGGTGCCGCCGCGGTCCGGCCGGGTCGTGAAGAAGGGCTCGAACAGCCGCGGCACCACCTCGGGCGGGATGCCGACGCCTGTGTCCCCCACCTCCAGCACCGCGTAGCGCCCGGGCGGGATCGCCGCCGGCCCTTCCCCCTCCGGCCGCAGCACCACGGCCTGGGCGGTGGCGATCCGCAGCCGCCCCCCCTCCGGCATCGCCTCCCGCGCATTGGCGGCGAGGTTCATCACCACCTGGTCGAGCTGCCCGGGATCGACGCGCACCAGCCGGCCCGGCTCCTCGAGCGCGAGGTCGAGGCGGATGCGCGGGCCGAGCAGCCGCGAGAGCAGCGGGACGATGCCGCGCACCGCCGCGTTCAGCTCGATCACCCGCGGTTGCAGCCGCTGCTGGCGCGCGAAGGCGAGCAGCTGGCGCACCAGCGCCGCCCCGCGCTGCGCCGCGTCCTCGATCGTGCGCAGCTCCTCCGCCGCCTCGCGCGGCAGGCCGGCGCAGCGCATCGCCTCCGCCGCGCCGAGGACGGCGCCGAGCAGGTTGTTGAAATCATGCGCGATGCCGCCCGCGAGCCGCCCCACCGTCTCGAGGCGCGCCATGCTGGCGAGCCGCGCCTCGGCCCGGCGCCGCTCGGTCCGGTCCTCGAACAGCAGCAGCAGCGAGGCCGGCGCCGCGCCGGGGCCGAGGCGGCGGCAGCGCACCGCCCATTCCGTGTCCTCGGCCATCGTCGGGTCGCGCGGGCCGGCCTTCAGCGGCTCGCCCTCGGCCGCGCCGCGGAGCGCTTCGGCGGTCAGCGCCGCCAGCCCCGCGCGGTCGCGCGGCGCCAGCAGCTCGGCCGCCGCCATCCCGGGGACCGGCACGACGGAGGGCCCGACCAGCGCGACGAGCGCCGGGTTGGCATGCAGGATCCGGCCGAGCCGGTCGAGCAGGGCCATCCCGACCGGGGTGGCGTCCAGCACCTCGCCGAGCGAGGCGGCGTCGCGGCCCGCGCCCCCGCCCAGGCCTCGAGACCGCCACCAGGCGAGGCCGAGCCCGGCGCCGACCCGGTCAGAAGCCAAGGCCACCGCCCCCCGCCGCGACGCGGTCGCGCAGGCGCCAGACATAGGCGATGATCTCGGCGACCGCCTGCCAGTGCTCCGGTGGGATTTCCGTGTCGGGCTCCAGCCGGTGGAGCGCCCGCGCCAGCGGCGGGTTGCTGACGATCGGCACGCCATGCTCCTCGGCCGCCGCTCGGATCCGGGCCGCCATCGCGTCCACTCCCTTCGCCACCAGCTTCGGGGCCGCCGACTGGCCCGGCTCATAGTGCAGGGCGACAGCGTAATGGGTCGGATTCGTTATGACCACCGCCGCCTTCGGCACGGCCGCCAGCATCCGCCGCCGCGCCCGCGTTTCCTGGACCGCGCGGCGGCGCGCCTTGAACTGCGGATCGCCTTCGGATTCCTTCATCTCCTCCCGCATCTCCTGGCGGGTCATGCGCAGCTGGCGGTGGTGCCGCCAGCGCACCCAGAAGAGGTCGAGCCCGGCCAGCACGCCGAAGGCCAGCAGCGCCGCGAGCATCAGCCGCGCCGCCCCCTCCGCCGCGGTGCCGAGCAGCGCCGCCGCAGGCCGGTGCAGCGCGCCGTCGAGCATGGAGACATCGAGGGAGAGCCAGACCGCCGCCCCGACGCCGGCGAGCTTGAGGAGGGTGCGCAGCATCTCCATCAGCCCGTCGGGCCCGAGGATGCGCTTGAGGGCCGTCATCGGGTTGAGGCGGCTGGGATCGGGCACCAGCCCCTTGCCGCTCTGCGGCCAGCCGGTCTGCGCCAGGGTCGCCAGCACGGCGGCGGCGGCGACCGCGCCGAGCACCGGCAGCAGCGCGAGGCCCGCCGACCGGGCGAGCGCGACCGCGACCAGCGCCGGGTCGGCGCCCGGCCCCGCCACCTCCAGCGTCGTGCGCATGGCGCGCAGCAGGTCGGTGGCAAGCGCCGGCAGGGCGAGCCCGCCCGCCAGGGTCGCGGCGAGCAGGGTCGCCAGCCCGACCGCGTCGCGGGATAGCGCGACCTGGCCTTCCTCGGCCGCCTTCTCGAGCCGCCGGGGTGTCGGGGCTTCCGTCTTGTCCTCGGCCTCCGCGCCGCCGCCCTCCGCGCCCGCCATGGCGTCGCCGCCCGCCGGTCAGCGCAGGCCGGGGAGGCCGGCGAGCATGCCCTCGCGCAGCGCCTCGCCCCAGGCCTCGAGCAGCGCCGGCAGCACCAGCGCGAGCAGCACGAGCCCGCCCAGGATCTGCGCCGGCGCGGCGACGACGAAGACCTGCACCTGCGGCGCGACCCGGGCGATCAGCGCCAGCGCCAGATTGCCGAGCACCGCCATCAGCACCAGGGGTGCCGCCAGCCGCAGCGCGATCGCCAGGCTCTCCCCGACCGCCGCCGCGACGCTTTCCGCCGCCTCGCCCACCGGCAGGGCGAGGCCGGGCGGCAGGGCGCGGTAGCTGTCGGCCAGCGCGCGCAGCGGCACGGCGTAGAGCCCGCTGCCGAGCACGGCGACGGCGCCGAGCAGGAGGAACATCCGCCCGAGCGCCGTGCCCTGCGCGCCGAACACCGCATCCGGCTGCAGCGGGCTGGCGAGGCCGATCATCAGCGCCACCACCTGCCCGGCCTGGGCCAGCGCCAGCAGCAGCAGCCGCGCCAGCAATCCGATCCAGAGGCCGATCGCCAGCTCCAGCGCCACCAGGCGCAGGAGCTCCGCCACCGCCTCCGGCATCGCCGGCAGCGCCGGCGCGAGCGGGGGCAGCAGCAGCGCGACCAGGGCGAGGCTGAAGGCCAGCCGGACCGTCGCCGGCACCTCCGCCTCGCCGAGCCCGGGCAGCAGCATCGCCGCCGCACCGAGCCGGGCGAAGAGCAGCACCGCCTGGAAGGCGAGCACGGCCAGGTCGGGCGCGGCCTCCGTCACCGCAGGCCGCCGACCGCGATCGCGCGGTCGAACAGGCCGAGGGTGAAGCCGCGCAGCACCTCGATCATGGTCGGGCCGAACAGCAGCAGCGCGGCGCCGAGCACGGCGACCTTGGGCAGGAAGACCAGCGTCGGCTCCTGCACCTGCGTCAGCGCCTGCAGCACCGAGATCGCGAGGCCCGTGGCGAGCAGCGCGAACAGCGGCGGGCCGCCGGCCTGCAGCGCGATCCAGAGGGCCTCGCGCGCGGCGGGTCCGATCGGGTCCTCGTTCATCGCTCCGGCGCCTCCTGCGCCTGGACCGGGGCGGGGCCGCCCCGGTCAGATCGGCATGCGCATCACGTCCTGGTAGGCGGCGACGACGCGGTCGCGCACGGTCACCGCGGTCTGCAGCGCAAGCTCGGCCCGCGCCACGGCGAGCACGACATCGGTGACGCTGCCCTGGCCGAGCAGCGCCTGGGTCGAGGTCGCATCCGCGCTGCGCCCGAGTTCGACGGCCTGCTCCATGGCGCGCTCCAGCGCGGCGCCGAAGCCCGCGCCGGCGCCTTCGGCGGGCGATGCGCCCGCACCCTCGGCGACGCCAAGGGTGGAGCGGTAGGCGGACGCGGCCTGCGCCGCGCTGACCATGCCGGCCATCGGATCCCCCGACCCGGGCTCAGCGCAGCGATTCGATGGTGCGGGTGAGCATGCCCCGCGTCGTCTCCAGCACCGCCAGGTTCGCGCTGTAGCTCCGCTGCGCCTCGCGCATGTCCATCATCTCGATCAGGCTGTTGACGTTGGGCGTCTTGACGTAGCCGCGCTCATCGGCCGCCGGGTGGGACGGGTCGTAGCGCTGCGGCTGGTCGCCCTTCTCGGTGCCGAGCCGGCGGACCTGGACCGTGTGCGCGCCGAGCGCGCGGTCCATCCGGTTGCCGAAGGTGATGGTGCGCCGGCGATAGGCCTCGGCGCCGGGGGCCTCGCCGGTGCTGTCCCGGTTGGCCAGGTTCTCCGCCACCACGCGCAGCCGCGAGGATTGCGCCTGCATGCCGGCGGCGGAGATGCGGAGCGCGCGATCGAGTTCCATGCCTGCCGATTCCCTGCTTATGGCGTGCGCCCGAGCGCGGTGCGGAACAGCGTGAGGTAGCGCTTGTGCAGCGTCGTCGCGAGCGCATGCGCGCTGTCGGTGTCCGCGACCTTCAGCGCCTGCTCGTCGAGCGAGACGGCGTTGCCCGCCGCCGCCCGGTCCGCATGGCGCCGGTCCTTGATCGTGCGCGGCCCGTCGCCGCCGGCCGGGGCGAGATGCCGCAGATCCGTCCGCGCGAGCGGCGCCGGCGCGGCGCCGGCGAGCAGGCTGGCGAAGGGCCGGAGGTCGCTCGGCCGGTAGCCCGGCGTATCGGCATGCGCGATGTTCTGCGACAGCACGCGCTGGCGCGCCTCGAGCCAGGCGAGGCGGCGTTCGGCGAGCGCGACCGGGGTGCTGCGCGTGGGATCCATCCCCCGCAGACTGCCCCGGGGGCGACGAAGAATCCGTGAACGGCGCCGACCGGCGGGACGCCACGCGCCACGCGCGCGCCGGATCCGCCGACGCGGATCATGGTCCGGCGCGACCCGGCCGGCGGGAAAGACTCGCTTAACCGCGACCCGCCATCCTGTTGCCATGGCCGCCGCCGCCGAGGCCTCGCTCGCCGCCATCCAGTCCATGCAGGCGATGCTGCAGATCGCCGGCGCGCTGCTGCATGCCGGCCGGCGCGTCGATCTCGGCGGCCTCGACGCGGAGGCCGCGCGCCTCTGCATGGCGATCGGCCTGCTGCCCCAGGCCGAGGCCATGCCGCTCCGCCCGGCGCTCGAAGGGCTGCTCCGCGAGCTCGACCGGGTGACCGCCGCCCTGCCGCCGCCCGGATGAGCGGCCGTCACTCGATGCCCGGAAGCCGGCGCCCCGACCGGACGGGCGCGATCGGATCGCAGCCCCGCAGACCGCGCGATCGATCGATGCGCCGAGCCTGACCCGAAGCCACGCCGCCCCAGGATGGAGCGCGATGTCCCATGACCCTCGATGCGGAGACCTGGCTGCAGGCCGCCGGCGCGCTCGGCGCGGCGCTGCTCCTCGCCTGGCTCGGTGCGCGCGCGCTCCGCGCCAGCCCGCTGGCCGCCCGGCCCGGCCGGCGCCGGCTCCAGCTCCAGGAAGTGCTGGCGCTCGATTCGCGCCGCCGCCTGCTGCTGGTGCGCTGCGACGGGCGGGAGATGCTGCTTCTGACCGGCGGCGGGACGGAGGACCGGGTCGTCCTGCACCTGCCGCCCGAGGCGGCGCCATGACCCGGCGCGCGACGCGCCTGGCCGCGCTGCCGCTCGCCGCGGCGCTCCTCCTCGGCGGCGCGATGGCCGCCTCGGCGCAGAGCCTGAGCGTCGATCTCGGCGCGGCGGGGGCGACCTCGCGCCTGGTCCAGCTCACGGCGCTGGTCGGCCTGCTCTCCCTCGCGCCCTCGCTATTGGTGATGGCGACCGCCTTCGCGCGCATCGTCATCGTGCTGGCCCTGCTGCGCAGCGCGATCGGCGCGCAGGGTGTCCCGCCGAACCCGGTCATCATCGGGCTCGCGCTGTTCCTGAGCTTCTTCGTGATGCAGCCGGTGCTCGAGGAGAGCTGGCAACTCGGCCTGCTGCCCCTGGCGGAAGGCCGGATCGGGGAGCTCGACGGCCTCGCCGCCGCGGCGGAGCCGTTCCGGCGCTTCATGGCCGCGCAGGTGCGCGAGAGCGACCTCGCCCTCTTCCTCGACCTTGCCCGGGCCCCGGCCCTGCCGGAGGGCGCGGCGCCCGAGCAGATCCCCTGGCGCGCCCTGCTGCCCGCCTTCCTGGTCGGGGAGATGAAGCGCGCCTTCGAGATCGGCTTCCTGATGTTCCTGCCCTTCCTGGTGATCGACCTCGTCGTCGCCAGCCTGCTGATGTCGCTCGGCATGATGATGCTGCCGCCGAACGTGGTGGCGCTGCCCTTCAAGCTGATCTTCTTCGTGCTGGTCGATGGCTGGCGGCTTGTCTCGGGCAGCCTCGTGCAGGGCTTCGCCGGGTCGTGAGGGGCAGGCGGCCGCGCGGGATGTGACGCGGCGCACGCGGCGCGCGGCGCGGAACGATTGACCGCTCGCGAGCGGATGGTGTGAGGTGGCCGGCAGGAAATGTCCGGTGACGACGCCATGCGCGCACGAATCCTGCTCGGCCTCATGACCGGCCTGCTGGCGCTGCTCCTGACCACCGAGCGCGCCCGGGCCGAGGCGTCCTGCTTCCGCGACGGAAGGCGGCTGACCATCGGCGAATTGCTGCAGGAGACCCTCGACCGGCAGGGCGCGGGGGGCCTCGCCACCTTGCCGCTGACGGCGGCGCGGCCGACGGCGGCCGCCGCTTCCATGGCGGTCATCACGGTCGGCAAGGGCGGCGCGGGCATTCCCCCCGCCGCCTGGCGTCAGGCCGAGTTGATCGGCGGCGCCCGCAGCCGGGAGGAAGTCGTCGTCAAGCTCGCCAGCGGCCCCAACTACTTCGTCTTCAAGATCTTCAACCCCGTCCTCCGCCGCGACCACGCACGCGCCGGGCGCCGCGTCGAGGTGACGGAGCGCCAGGACGAGCAGGCGGTCGTGCGGATGGAGGTGCCGGAGAACCGTTCGGGCCTCTATGGCGAGACCTGGCTGTTCGTGATCGCCGCCTGCGAGGCGGGGACCGGGCGCATGCTCGGCTTCGGCGTGACGGAGGTGCGCGTCAACCCGTTCGGCTGGTCCGTGGCGATCGCCGCGACGGTGGTCATCCTGCTCTGGCTTCTCGTCGCGCGCTGGGCCTGGGCCGAGCATGCCAAGCGCCTGCAGGAATGCTGGAAGCGCAACGCGCCCGAGCAGGTGCCGGGGCAGGCGGATCCCGCCGACCCGCTCCGGCGGCCGGCGCGCTGGCGGGACCTGTCCGACCCCGAGGTGCAGCGGCGCCTCGTCTGGAAGGCGCGCCGCGCGCTCGACCCGGTCTTCATCAGCCAGGATGCGCTCGGCAGCGGCAGCATGTCGCGCCTGCAGATCCTCGCCTTCACCCTGACGGTCGGCGGCGTCGCGCTCTATGTCTTCCTGCGCAGCGGGGCGCTGTCGGAGATGTCGGCGGGCGTGCTGCAGCTGCTCGGCGTCACCGCGGCGGGGTCGACCCTGGCGCAGCTGGCCAGCGCGACGCCCGGCCTCACGCCGCGCAGCCGCCAGATCCTGTTCGGCACCGGCAGCCTCCGGCTCGGCGAGGACCTGCCGGGCTGGCGCGACGTGGTGACGGCGAATGGCGAGGTCGACGTGACCCGCGTTCAGGCGCTGGTGTTCTCGGGCCTCGCGATCGTCTCCCTGGTGGTGAACGGCGCGGCCAACCTCGCCGAATTCGCGCTGCCGCAGAGCGTCGTCGCCCTGCTCGGGCTGAGCCAGGGCATCTATGTCTTCGGCAAGCTGGTGCCGTCCGAGACCATGCGCCAGCTCGAGCAGCAGCTGAAGCTCGTGCGCGAGGCCGCCGGCAACCTGCGCGCGACGGCGACCGCCGAACGCAGCGCCGCGGAGACGGCCTTCGCGCAGGCGAAGGCGGCGGCCGCCGCGACCGCCGACGACCTCTTCGGCGACCGCTTCGACGGCGATCGCTTCCGTGCGTTGAGCGCGGTCGCGGTGCCGCCGTGAGGACGCGACGGCCGGCGGCCGTCGCGCCGCCTCAGCCCGGCTTCGGCAGCGCCTCCGCGATGTAGGGCGGCAGGTGGAAGGCGCCGGCATGGATCTCGGGCGTCCAGTAGCGCGTCGTGCCCAGGATGCCGGCCGCCTCGGCCCGGCGCCGGATCTCCCCGACGCCGACCGCGCGGCAGCCGGCATCCTTCGCCGCCCAGCCGAGCGTCATGAAGCCGCCGACATAGGTCGGCACCGCGGCGACATAGGCCCACACATCGGCAAAGGCCCTGGCTCGGCGCAGCGAGGTCTCGCGCAGCTCGTCGGCCTGCATGAAGGGCACGCCGCACTGGTTCACCACCAGGCCGCGATCGGTCAGCAGCCGCGCGCAATTGGCGTAGAACGCGTCGGTGAACAGCGCCTCGCCGACGCCGATCGGGTCGGTGCTGTCGACGATGACGACGTCGAAGGAGCCGGACGGGGCCTGCCGGACATAGTCGATGCCGTCGCCCACGATCACCTCGGCGCGCGGATCGGACCAGGCATCGCCGGCGATCCCCGGCAGGAAGGCCTTCGCCAGGCGGATCACCTCGCCATCGATCTCGACCATCACCGCCTGCGCGACGGAGCGATGCTGCAGCACGCGCCGCAGCACGCCGCCATCGCCCGCGCCGATGATCAGCACGCGATGCGCCGCGCCATGCGCCAGCAGCGGCACATGCGCCAGCATCTCCTGGTAGACGAACTCGTCGGCCTCGGTGATCTGCACGACGCCGTCGAGCAGCATGACGCACCCATGGGTGTGGCTCTCGAAGACCAGGATCTCCTGGAACTCCGATCGCACCCGGGCGAGCTCGTGCTTCACCAGGAAGCGCTGGCCCCAGGCGGCGTACAGCGTCTCGTTCACCCAGGCATCGGTCGCCATGGCCGGCGTCCCCTCGCACGAAAAGGGGCCGGGCCCCGTGGCCCGGCCCCGTGTCCTTCACACGGCGGCGCTTGATCGCTTGCCGGTCAGCCGAGCCCGCGACGGCGGGCCGGCCCTTCGACCACGCCCGTCAGCCGACCAGGCCGCGCTTGTGCTCGGCCAGCGTCACCCGTTCGGGCAGGAAGCCCTTCTTCAGCATGGGCACCGCGTGGTACGGGTTGCAGGCGCCGCAGACGAAGATGTCGATCGCGGCGAAGTCGCGCTCCGGCCAGGTGTGGATGGAGACATGGCTCTCCGCCAGGACGAGCACGCCGGAGACACCCTGGTTCGGCCCGAAATGGTGGAAATGGCCGTGCAGGATGGTCGCACCGGTGGCGATGGCCGCCTGGCGCAGCACCGCATCGATATGTTCCGGATCGGCGAGGTTGGTCGCCCCCCAGAGGTCGATGATCAGGTGCGTGCCGGCGAATTTCACGCCGTCACGGGTGACGAAATAGTCCTTGGCCTCGTTCGCCGAGGTTGCAGAGTTCTGGGCGTCGCTCGGGAACGTCTCCGAGACCATCCCCAGTTGGACGAGAGCGTCCATGCGGGCACCCCTTTCCTTCCAGCAGATGACCAGGGTGATCGGGATCGATCAGGTCAACGGGCGCGGCATATGGGGCAGTGCGGCCGGAGGTGCAAGCGTTTTCCCCCCCGTTCCGCCGGAATTCTTGCCGGAGACCCCCCGGGGGTCCACGGCGTTCAGCGTGTGCCGAGGCTGGCCGCCCGCAATGGCTCCAGCCCGCCGGGAAGCTTCCTGAACAGCTTCAGCTCATGCTGCAGCCGCGGCAGGTCGGCCAGGCCACGCAGCGGGTCGGCGGTCATCGCCGCGAAGGCCTCCGCCAGCGCGCCCGCCTCCATCCGCTTCCCGTAGAGCCCGCGCAGCTCCGCCAGCGCGGCATCCTCCCCGGCGAGCGCGAGCAGCGCCGCCTGGCGCAGCACCGCGCGCTGCGCATCCGGGTCGAGCGGCGCCGGCTCGGCGGGCAGCCGCTCGCGCAGATGCTCGGCATGCGCGGCCGCCGCGCCGTTCCAGTCGCGCGCCTCGACCAGCAACTCCGCGAGCGGCGCCGCGCCCTCGGCGGGTGCGAGCGCGCGCAGCATGGCGACGGCCTGCGGCAGGTCACCCCGCCGCGCCTCGGCGCGCGCCGCGAGCAGGGTGCGCTCCAGGGCGAGGGCCCGCGGCAGCGGCGATGCGTCGGTCGCGGCCAGCGTCGCCAGCGCCGCCGCAGCCCCGTCATCGCCCCCCTCGATCTCGATCGCGGCGAGGCGCAGCCCGATCACCGCCCGCTCTTCGGCCGGTGCCGTCTGGTCGAGCCTGCGCCGCAGCAGGCCCGCCGCCCGTTCGGTCAGGTCGAGGGTCAGCAACCGCTCGGCCAGCAGCGCCACCGCTTCCACCGCGCGCGGGCCGGAATCGGGCAGCAGCTCCGGATGCGCATCGTGCAGCGCCACCGCGTCGAGCGGCGGTTCCTCGGCCAGCGCGACGAGGAAGGCGTCGCGCATCGCGCCCCGCAGGCCCGGCCCGCGCTCGGGGAAGAGCTGTTCCGTCTCGCGCAGCAGGGCAAGCGCGCCACGTCCATCCTTCGCGGCCTGCCGCAGCTCCGCCACGCGCAGCCGTGCGGCGATCTCCTGCTCCTCGCCCCGCCAGGCGAAGAGCGTGGCATCGAGCCGGTTCGCCGCCTCCGCCGTATCGATCCGCCCCGTGGCCAGCGCGAGCTCGATGCCGCGGCGCAGCGCGCGGGCGCGGGCGCGGCGGTCGCGTCCCTCCGCCGCGGCCGCGTAGCCGGCCAGCGCCTCCTCGACCTTGCCATCCCGCTCGGCAAGCGCCGCGCGCAGGATGACGAGCTCCGGCCGCTCGCCGCCGGCGGTGGCGACGCGCGCCAGCGCCGCGCGGTCGCCCGCCTCCACAACCGAATCCGCGACCAGCGGCAGCAGCCTGGCGCGCAGCCCTTCCGGATAGGCCATCACCAGCGGGATGGTGGCGGCGAAGCCGGGTGCGGCGAGCTGCGGCCGCCCGCGCGCGGCGGCGAGCGCGGCCCGCCAGAGGATGACCTCGTCGCGCTCCGGCAGGCGCGGATCCTCGAGCCCCTCGGCCTCCGCCGGACGGCCGGCGAGCAGCGCGGCCACGCCGGCGAGCGCGCCGAGCGTGGGATCGGCGGCGGCGGCCGGATCCTCCTGCCGCGCCAGCGCGAGGATCGCCTGCGCCTCCTGCGGCAGGCCCAGCGCGATCAGGGTCTCGGCCGCGGCGCGGCGCAAGGCGGCCCGCGCCAGCGGGGGGGCGGCGATGATCGCCGCCTGTTCCCCGCGCAGGCGGTCGGCGAGGATGGAAACCGGCAGGGCGGGAATCTCGAACAGCCGCGTCATCGGCTGGGATGGCGGCGCCGCGGCGATCAGGGCCGGATCGAGGGCGAGGCGCGAGCCGGCGCCGGCGGCGGCGAGGATGAAGCCCTCATCGGCCTGGCGCAGGCTCACCCGGTCCGAGCGCGCCAGCACGGCGACGCCGAGCAGCGTCGTCGGCAGGTCCGCCTCCGCGAGCCGGCGCGGCTGCAGCGTCGCCTGGCCGGGGGAGCGGAGGGGGCCGAGCAGGATCGGCAGGCCCGTCTCCGGATCCGCGATGGCCACGACCCGT
>CAZMCV010000001.1:0-78521 GCA_964564645.1 uncultured Acetobacteraceae bacterium | reverse complement strand
TTGTTGCCGGCGGGCGCGGTGAGCGGGCCGCTGATGCGGTCGGTGTTGAAGTAGCCGGAAGTCGCCGAATAGTAGCCGCTGGTGGTGTGGTAGGAGGCGACGTAGGTGGTGCCGGCGGTGATGCTCACCGGGCTGGCGAAGTTGACCTGCTGCCAGCCCGAGGTGGTCTCGTTGGTGAAGGTGGCGGTGGCCAGCAGGGTGCCGGAGGCGGTCCAGAGGCTGCCGGTATGGGTGCCGGTGTTCTGCGGGCCCTTGTAGAAGCGGATGCCGGTGATCGTCCCCTCGACCGAGGCCACGAACCGCACCCCGAGCTCGACCGCGCTCGGATCCGCCACGGTGACCACGGCCGGCGTATCGCCCGCGCCGAACAGGCTGACCGTCTCCGGCGCCGCGCCGATCGTCACGCTCACCGTCGAGGAGGCGAGGCCGCCGCGCCCGTCGCTGACCGTGTAGCCGAAGCTCGCCGGGCCGGTGTAGCCGACCTCCGGCATGAAGGTGATGGTCTGCGTCGCGGCGTTGTAGGAGACCAGCCCGCGGCTGCCGGACACGACGCCGTTGATCGTCAGCGTGTCGCCGTCCGGGTCGCTGTCATTGGCCAGCAGCGCCGAGGCGGCGATGGTGAGCGGCGTGTCGAGATAGCCGACGAAGCCGCCATCCGTATTGGCCGTCGGGGCCTGGTTGGGACCGAGCTCGACCGGGTCGAACACCACGTCGACCCAGTAATTCGCGTTGTTGAAGGAGCTGGTGGGGAAGATCCCGCCGCTGCCATAGGCGTAGAGGCCGTTGTTGCCGGCGGGCGCGGTGAGCGGGCCGCTGATGCGGTCGGTGTTGAAGTAGCCGGAAGTCGCCGAATAGTAGCCGCTGGTGGTGTGGTAGGAGGCGACGTAGGTGGTGCCGGCGGTGATGCTCACCGGGCTGGCGAAGTTGACCTGCTGCCAGCCCGAGGTGGTCTCGTTGGTGAAGGTGGCGGTGGCCAGCAGGGTGCCGGAGGCGGTCCAGAGGCTGCCGGTATGGGTGCCGGTGTTCTGCGGCCCCTTGTAGAAGCGGATGCCGGTGATCGTCCCCGCGCTCGAGGCCACGAACTTCACCCCGAGCTCGACCGCGCTCGGATCGTTCTCGCTGATGACCGCCGGCGCATCGCCGATGCCGAACAGGCTGAAGGTTTCCGGTGCGAGACCGATCTCCACGCCGACGGTTGCCGTGGTCGTGCCGCCGCGGCCATCGGTCAGGGTGTAGGTGAAATCCGCCGGGCCGGTGTAGCCGGCTTCCGGCGTGAAGGTGACGAGCCGGGTGGTGGGATTGTAGCTGGCCGTGCCGTGGGTGCTCGAGGCGATGCCCGCGATGCCCAGCGGGTCCCCATCCGGGTCGCTGTCGTTGGCCAGCAGCGTCGCCGCGGCGATCTGGATCGGGACGCCGAGGCTGGTGACGAAGCCGCCATCGGCGACGGCCACGGGCGCGGAATTGCCGGCCGTGCTCGCCGGGTTGAACACCACGTCGACCCAGTAATTGGTCGCGCCCTGCGGCACGCCGGTCGGGAAGGTGCCGGCCGGCCCATAGGCGATCAGCCCGTTCGGCCCGTTCGGATAGGCGCTGGCCAGCGCGGTCAGCGGCCCGCTGGTGTGCTCCACCTGGAAGTACGCGACATGGCTGGCGAGGTAGACGCCGGTCGTCGTGTGGTAGGAGGCGACGTAGGTCGTGTTGGCCGCGATGGCCACCGGAGTGGCGAAATCCACCTGCTGCCAGCCCGAATCGGTCTCGCTGGTGAAGGTCGCCTGCGCCAGCAGCGTGCCGTCGGCCGTCCACAGGCTGCCGACATGCGGGCCGGTGTTCTCGAAGTTCTTGTAGAAGCGGACGCTCGAGATCGTGCCGCTGCTCGAGGACAGGAACTTCACCCCGAGCTCGGTCGGCCCGAACACATGCACCAGGCAGACATTGCAGCAGGTGGTGGTCGGGGTGGCGGGCAGCTCGGTCGGGAAGGGCGGCGGGCCCTCGTTCGCGTCGAACAGCGTCACCCGGTTGCTCGGCGCGACCGTCATGGTCATGCCGGCGCCGGGCGCCTCAAGGTTCAGGCTGTCGTCGACGGCGCGCGTCAGGATCGTGTAGGTCCCGGCCGCCGGGGTCCTCCAGGTGTAGGTCCAGTCGGTCGCGTTGCCGGGGGCGCTCTGGGTGGTCCACCAGGTCCGCCCGCCATCGGTGGAGATCTCCACCGCCGCCACCAGCCCCCCGGCATCGACGGCCGAGCCGGTGAGGGTGACGAGCGTCCCGGCCACCACCGTGCCGCCGCCCGCCGGCGCATCGATGGAGGAGGTCGGCGCGACGAAGTCCGTCGTCCCGGTCGCCAGCACCAGGCTCGCCTGCAGGGTCTCCGGCTGCACGCCCATGTCGGCGAACAGGTTCACCATCGACTGCTGGATGTTCGGGTCGACGGGTGCGTAGGCGATGTCGTTGTTGTCGGCGAGGCCCCAGGACCAGTAGACGGTGCCGGCACCGAAGACGAGCGCCCCGCTCTCGGCGCGGTAGAGCGTCAGGTTGTGCGTCGCCGTTCCCGGCCCGACGGTGGTGCCGTAGTCGAGCAGCATGGTGTCGACGTTGATCGTCGTGGTCGACAGCCGGACGAGACCGGCCGGGTCGAAGCCGTTGTCGGGTGCGATGTCCCACTCGTAGCCGAGCATGCCCTCGGCGATGGTGGCGGACTCGCCAGGGGCGGTGGTGGCGACGTCGGTGTTCCGCCAGAAGCGAAGTTGGGTCTGTGCGTAGGGTACCGTGATCGAGTCGGAGCGGTAGCTGTCGACCTGGAACATGGTGCCCATCAGGCCGTTCTCGGGATTGCCGCCGCCCGTCGTCGGATCGGCGCTCAGGTCGCGCCAGGTGCCGGTCCACTCCGCGCTCGGGTCGATCTTCCCACCTGCCCGCGTTTCCTTGTAGCTGACGAGCGTGCGGTAATCGGTCCCGCTGCCGTCGATGCTCTCCTCCCAGCGGGTGCGCCAGTAGACGTCGTTGCCGCCCATGAAGACGAGGCTCACGCCGGCATCGCGCGCCGCCTCGACGTTCGCCCGCTGCGCGCCCGACCAGTACTCGTCATGCCCGGCGGAGACGTAGATCTTGTGGTTCAGCAGTTGGGAGCCGTAGCGGTCGCTGTCGACGCCCGAGATGTAGGAGACGTCGTAGCCGTTCTGCTCCATCCAGTAGAAGGCGGAGTACTCCGCGCCGAACACGAAATCCCAGGGGCCGGCATAGGTGCCGCCGTATTCGCGCGTCGTGATCGGCCGGTTGTAGCTGACGGCATAGGCGCGGCCCGGCGCGGAATCGCCGCCCGGCCCGTTGCCGCCATAAAGGTTGGCGCCGCCCCAGCCATTGTAGGCCTGCCAGGTGGTGTCCGAGGTCTGGAAGACGATGTCGCTGGTCGAGTTGTCGTCCCGGACGATGAAGGGGATGTGGTTCTCCCCCTCCGTGCCGTCCTCGCGCACCAGCTTGGCAATGTAGACGCCGGAGACGAGGTCGTCCGGCATGTCCCAGCTGTCGGTGACCGACCAGTTGCCGGCATCGACCAGGCCGGTCGCCGCGTCGCGCAGCGGGTCGGGCTGGATGATGGCCGAGGACGCGTTGTGGTCGATGGTGCCGACCTTCCGCGCGCCGTCGCCGCCGTAGTAGCCGAGCCGGTAGATGTCGATGCGGTAGTTGCTGGAATCGGTGTTGATCTTGAACTCGACGACCGCGCCGATATTGTAGCTGATGTCGGTGGCGAAGCCCTCGATCGAGGAGGAGGGACCGTTGTTCAGGTCCCACTCGCTCCGCGGATTCCCCTGCTTCTGGTTCTCCAGCACGATCGCGTTCGGCCCGGACGTCGCGGCCAGAGATCCGACCTCCAGCGCGAAGGCGGTGAGCGGGACGGAGGTGCTGTCCGTCAGCGCCGCCGTCGTCGTCGCCGCGTCCAGGGAGGCGGTCTGCCCTGTCGTCCCGTCCATGGGGGCGGAGGGAATGGACGCCGGATCGGCCGCCAGACCCGCCATCGCCTCCAGCGAGACGGTCTGCATCGCGATCGGCTCATCGGTCGCGAGGCTCGCCGGCATGGGCGACGGATCCTCGATGACCGGCATCGCCACGCCGCCCGTCAGCAGCGGCGTCGCGCCGCCCTCGAAGGCGGGGGCCGGCGCGTCCGTGCCCGGCGCCGGGGTGCCGGCTGCTTCGGCCGGTGCGAGGAGATAGTCTGCGTCGAGCGGCGTGAGGGCGGAGGAGATCGTGCCGCGATCGGTGCCGAGGCTCGCCATCACGCTCTCGCCCGCGGCAGGTGGCGCCGGCAGCGGGCCCTGGCCGCTGCCGGCCGGGCCCGTGGCGCTGCCCTCCGTCCCGGCCGTCCCGGCGTCCAGCCCGACCGCCGGGTCGAGCAGCAGGCTCGTCCCGGGCAAGGACCCCTCCGCCGTCGGCAGCGAAGCCAGCGTGAGCATGGCCGCGTCCTCGTCCTGGTCGCCCGCCGTGACGAGGGTGAGCGTCAGATCCTGGATGCCCATGGTTGTGGTTCTCCCCCGGCGGACAGGCGACTAGGGCTCGCGCAGGCTCTCATCGAGCCCGCGGAGCAAGGGATGAAGGAAGTAGGACAGGACGTTGCGTTGGCCGACCACCACCTCGCCGGCGACGGTCATGCCGGGCAGCAGGCGGATGTCGGACGGCACGTTGCGGAGCGACGTGTCCTCGAGGGCCACGCGCGCCCGGTAGACGGGATCGACCGTCGAGGCACGCTCGCGGTCCTTCGCGAAGGCGCCCTCGCTGATCACGCGCAGCCGGCCACCGGCCATGCCGTGCTCCTGGTAGGGGAAGGCGTCGAACTTCACCCGCACGGTCTGGCCGATCGCTAGGCGGCCGACGTCGCGCGCCTCGACCGCGAGCTCGGCCTCGAGCGGCGCGTTCAGCGGCACGAGGGTGAGCAGCGGCTCCGCCTCGCGCACCACCGACCCGATCGAGCGGTTCGCCACTTCGAGCACCACCGCATCCGCGGGCGCCGTCAGCGCCACCATGCGCTGGCGGAGATGGGCCTTGTTCAGCTCCTCGGCCGTCGCATCACGCTCGCCGCGCAGCTTCACGAGCTCCTCCAGTGTCTCCTGGCGGAACTGCTCGAGGAAGGTCTGCCGCTCGGCGGCGTTGGTGTCGAGCTCGTGCGACAGCTCGACCAGGTTCTGCTTCAGGTGCTCGATCCGTCCCTCGAGCTCGAGCCGGGCGTTGCGCGTCTCGAGCAGGCTGACGCGCGAGCCGATCTGCTTCTGCAGCAGGTCCGCGCGCATCGCCTCGAGCTCGCGCGCCGCCTCGAGGCGCTGCTGCAGCACCTCCTGGTCGCGCTTGTTGGTCTCGATGGCCGCCAGGGTTCGGGCGCGCCGCGCATTGAAATCGCTCAGCTTGGCCCGGACATAGGCCTGGCGCTGGCCGAAGCTCTCGGCCTGCAGCCGCTCATCGGCCGTGGACTGCTCCGGCAGCCGGTAGGGCCGCCCCTCGGCCTCGGCCTCGAGCCGGGCGACCTGGGCGGAGCGGCTGGCCAGCCGCTCGCGCAGCTGCCGCACATCGGCCTCGGAGAAGGTCGGGTCGAGCGTCGCCACCACGTCCCCCGCGCGCACCACGTCGCCGACCGCGACGGGCAAGGAGCGAATGACCGAGGTCTCGAGCGGCTGCACCACCAGGTTCGGCGAGGTCGTGACCAGCCGCCCCTGGGCGACCACCACCCGGTCGACATGCGACAGCGCCGCCCAGGCGATCGCGGCCAGGATCAGCCCGGCGACCGTGTAGAGGGTGAGCCGGCTGATGGCCGGCGGGGCGCGGTGCTCGACCTCCAGCGCGTCGGGCTGGAACTCCTGCAGGATCGCGCGCCGGCGCGTCGGCAGGGCGATGATGCGCGCCCCGCCATCGGCCGGCCGGGGGGGCGCGCCCGGCGGCGGCGCGGGCGCCTCCGCCACGGCGGCCTCGCCGCCACCCTCGGCCCGGACGGCGCTCATGCCACGGCCCGCATCTGCTGATTCCACAGGCTGAGATAGCCGGTGCAGCGCTGCAGCAGCTCGCCATGGCGGCCGAGGTCGACGATGCGGCCGCGGTCGAGCACCATGATGGCGTCGGCATCCGTCAGCGTGGACAGGCGGTGCGACACGATGATCACCGTCCGCCCCTCGGCGATCCGGTGCAGGTTCTGCCGCACGATCGCCTCGCTCTCCGGGTCGAGCGCGCTCGTCGCCTCGTCGAGGATCAGCAGGCGCGGGCGGGTGATCAGCGCGCGCGCGATCGCCAGGCGCTGGCGCTGCCCGCCCGAGAGGTTCGCCCCGTTCTCCTCGAGCATGGTGTCGAAGCCGCGCGGCAGGCGCTCGATGAACTCGTCGGCGCCGGCGAGCCGCGCCGCCTCGACCACCTCCTCGACGCTCGCCCCCGGGTTCGGCGCGGCGATGTTCTGGCGCACCGTGCCGCGGAACAGGAAATTCTCCTGCAGCACCACGCCGATGCTGCTGCGCAGATGCGCCAGGTCGATCTCGCGGATGTCGTAGCCGTCGAGGCGCACCACGCCCTGCTCGGCCGTGTAGAGCCCCTGGATGAGGCGGGTGATGGTCGTCTTGCCCGAGCCGCTCCGGCCGACCACGCCGAGTACGCTGCCCGCGGGAGCGCGGAAGGAGGCGCGGTCGAGCGCCGGCGGCAGGCCCGCGCCGTAGCGGAAGGAGACGGTGTCGAACTCGACGGCGCCGGTGAGGGTGGGGCGGATGCCGTGGCCACCGCGGTCGTCGCGCTCCGGCTTGCGGTTCATCACCTCGCCCAGCATCCGCACCGAGAGGGCGACGTCCTGGTACTCGTGCACCATGGTCACGAGCTGCGAGAGCGGGCCGGAGACCCGGCCGGCCAGCATGTTGAACGCGACCAGCGCGCCGATCGTCATCTCGTGGCCGAAGACCAGCATCGCGCCGATGGCGACGATCGCCACCATCATTACCCGCTCGAGCAGGCCGGTCACCGACTGCGCCAGCGCCGAGACCTTCTCGACCTCGTGCCGCATGCCGACCGCCTGGGCGGAGCGGTCGTCCCAGGCACGCCGCTGCTGCGGCTCGAGCGCCAGCGACTTCACCGTGCGCATGCCGTGCACGCTCTCGACCAGCAGCGCCTGGCGCTCGCCCTCCGCCTCGTAGAGCGCCTTGAGGCGGCGGCGGAACGGCCCGACCAGGGCGGCGATGACGCCGGCGGTCAGCAGGGTGAAGGCCAGCACGATCAGCGTCAGCTCGACGCTGTAGAGCAGCAGGACGGGAATGAAGACCAGCAGCGAGAGCGCGTCGAGCAAGGTCAGGAACAGCCGCCCCGTCAGGAACTCCCGCACCCGTCCGGCCTGCTGCAGGTGCCGCACGATCACCCCGGCCGGCATCTGCTCGAAGAAGGAGATCGGCAGGCTGAGCAGGTGGCCGAAGGTGCGCGTCGAGACCCGGATGTCGACCCGGTTGGTCGCGTAGATCAGCAGGTAGCGGCGGAGGAAGGTGAAGACGGTGTCGAAGACGAGAGCGATCAGGATGCCGACGGTCAGCACCTGCAGCGTGCCGATGCTCTGGTGCACCAGCACCTTGTCGAGCACGATCTGGAAGAAGATCGGCACCGCCAGGCCGAGCAGGTAGAGGAACAGCGCCGCCACCGCGACATCGGCGAAGAGCCGGCGCTGGCGCAGCAACTCCGGCACGAACCAGCGCAGGCCGAAGCGCGGCGGCTCCGCCGGCTCGGCCGTGCTGGCGGTGGATGGCTGCGGGCCAGCCCGCTTGAGCAGCAGGACCTCGCCCTGCCAGCGGCGGCGGAACGCCTCCTCGGCGACCTCGATCGTCTCCTCGCCCTCGGCCAGCGGATCGTAGAGGCGCACCGCCTGCCCGCCGGCCGTCGGGCCGAGCAGCACCACACAATTGCCGTTCGAAAGGCAGGCGATGACCGGCTGCTCGGCGCTGAGCGCGCTCACCTCCTCCCAGGTCAGCTTCGCGCTGCGGGCGCGGAGACCTGCCTCCTGCGCCATGCGCAGGAGAAGCGTGGGGGAGGGGGGCTGCAATCCTATTGCGTAATCGTGACGAAGACGGTCGACCGAGAGCTGCACGCCATGATGCCGGGACACAAAAACGAGACAGGCCAAATTCGTCTGGGTCTGCACCTTCGCCATCACGTCATGAATTGTAAAAAACGACGACAATCGTCCCGCCGGGTGAAATCACGCGCGCGTGAGTTTCTGCCGCGAGAGAAATTAGCGCAAGACACCAGATCACTGCAAGTCCGGAAAGGCTTTTAGTTAGCGAGTCGCAATAAATAACTCGCTTGGAACTGCTTTCCGCGACGCCCGATCCAAAGCACCGCGAACGGATCGGCCCTCTCAAGAAGAGGGCTCGGACCATGAGCGGCGACGAAGCTCGCGAGCCGGGTTGCCCACCACGATGCTGTCCGGCGCAACCTCCCGCAGGACCACGGCGCCCATGCCGATCAGGGCCCGTTCGCCGATCGCCACCCCGGGGCGCACCACCGCGGCGCTGCCCAGATAGCTGCCCGCCCCGAGGCGGACCGATCCGCTCATCGTCGCCCGTGGCGCCATGACGGCGTGGTCCTCCAGCACCGAATCATGACCGATGACGCAGCCCGGTCCGACCCAGACATGGGCGCCGAGTCGCACCCGGCCGCCGATCGAGACCCCATGGCCGATGCAGCAGCCATGGCCGAGCATGGCGCGCGGCGAGACGCCGGCGCCGGGATGGACCAGGGTGGCGAAGCGCTCTTCCGGCAGGCCGGTGCGGGCGATGATGGCCGCGCGGGCGCCGTGATTGCGCTCGCTGCCGATCGCGTTGAGGAACAACGCCTCGGCCAGGGGGCCGCCGGGCGCGGCCAGCCGCGCCGCGTCCCCGAGCCGGCCGAAGGTGGTCAGTCCGAGCGCGTTGGGCCCCGGCGGCGCGGCGTCGTCCAGCAGCCCGACCAGGTCCCAGGACGGCGCCGCGGCGTTGATCGCCGCGACGATGTCCATCACGTCCAGCGCGTTGCCGCCGGACCCCAGCACCACCAGGGGCCGCACCATCGGCCGGCGGACCTCAGCCCCGCAGCGCGGAGCGCAGCACGCCGACCACCTCGTCCTGCATCCCCTCCGTCATCTGCGGGAAGAGCGGCAGCAGGATGGAGCGGTCCTGCGCCGCCTCCGAATGCGGCAGCGGGACGCGCGGCGACAGGTCCGCATAGGCCTCCTCGCGGTGGATGCACATGATGCCGCGCCGCGTGGCCACGCCGCGGTCGAGCATGCGCTGCATCACCGCCCGCTGATCGGCCCCGTCGGGCAGGCGGATTGCGTAGCTCTGCCAGTTGGTGCGCGCCCAGGCGGGCTCGGCCGGCACGCCGACCGTCGGAGCCTCGGCCGCGAGCAGCCGGCCATAGCGCTCGGCCAGCGCCCGCCGCCGGGCGACGATGCCGGGCAGGCGCTTCAGCTGCTCGATGCCGATCGCCGCCTGCACGTCGGTCAGGCGGTAATTGAAGCCGCAGACCGGGTAGGTCTCGAAGATCACCTGCGGGCTGCCGTGGCGCACCGTGTCCGGCACGCTCATCCCGTGCTGGCGCAACAGCCGGAAGCGCGCATCGAGCGCCGGGTCGCGCGTTGTCAGCACGCCGCCATCGCCGACCGTCACCACCTTGCGCGGATGCAGCGAGAAGCAGGCAACGTCGCCGAGCGGCCCGCCGACCGGCCGCCAGGCGCCCTCGTGCAGGATCTCGGAGCCGAGCGCGCAGGCCGCGTCCTCGACCACCGGGATGCCATGCGCGCGCGCGATCGGCAGGATCCGCGCCATGTCGCAGGGCATGCCGATCTGGTGCACGACCATGATCGCGCGGGTGCGTGGGGTGATCGCCGCCTCGAGCAGGGCGGGATCCATCGTGTAGGTCGCCGGGTCGATGTCGACGAAGACCGGCACCGCGCCGCATTGGCGGATGGCGTTGGCGCAGGCGATGTAGGTGTGGCTGACGGTCGCGACCTCGTCGCCCGGGCGGACGCCGACGGCGAGCAGCGCCAGGTGCAGCGCCGTCGTGCAGTTCGAGACGGCCGCCGCATGCGGCGCGCCGGTGAGCGCCGCGAAGTCGGCCTCGAAGCGCGCGACGCGCGGCCCCTGGGTCAGCCAGCCGGAGCGGATGACCTCCGCCGCGGCCTCGGCCTCCTCGGGCCCGATGAGGGGCTGGGTGATCGGGATCATGGCGATCTCTCCCTTCGTCAGGCCGCGCCCTGGACGGGCATCAGCGCCTTCTCGTCGCGCCACCAGCCGACGAGCTCGGCCAGCCCCTCGGCGAGCGGGATGCTCGCCTCGAAGCCGATCGCCTCGCGCGCCGCGGCGACGCTGGCCAGGCGCCGCGGCACCGGGTTCACCGCCCGCGCCTCCTGGAAGAGAGGTGTCAGGCCGGGCCGGCCCATCACTTCGGAGAGGAGATGCGCGAGGCCGAGCAGCGAGGTCTCGGTCCCCGAGCCGACATTGAGCGCGATGTCCGAGGCCGGCGCGGAGGCGGCCAGGATGTTGGCGCGGGCCACGTCGCGCACATGGATCATGTCCATGGTCTGCAGCCCGTCGCCGAAGATGATCGGCGGCTGACCGGCGGCGAGCCGGTCCATCCAACGCACCAGCACCTCGGTGTAGCGGCCATGGATGTCCATGCGCGGGCCGTAGACGTTGAAGTAGCGCAGCGCGACGTAGTCGAGGCCGTACATGTCGTTGAAGGAGCGCAGCAGCCCCTCGCCGAAGGACTTGGCGGCGCCGTAGAGCGTACGGTTGTTGTAGGGGTTCTGCGCCTCGGTGGTCGGGAATTCCTGCGCCATGCCGTAGACCGAGGCGGTGGACGCATAGACCACCTTGCGCACCTTGGCCGCGACGCACTGCTCGAACAGCTCGTAGGTCGCGGCGACCATCACCTCGAAGGCGGCCCGCGGCTCCTGCGCGCATTGGGTGATGCGGAGCGCGCCCTGGTGGAAGACGATGTCCGCGCCCTCGACCAGGCCCTTCATCAGCGCGCCGTCGCGGAGGTCGCCCTCGACCAGGCGGACGCGGTTGCTGCCGCGCATGGCGCGGGCGAGGTTCTCCGGCCGGCCGCGCACCATGTTGTCGACCGCCACGATCTCGTCGCAGCCGGCCGCGACCAGCAGGTCGATGATGTGCGAGCCGACGAAGCCCGCGCCGCCGGTGACGAGGCAGCGCTGCCCGCGCAGCGCGGCGAGCGCGCCGGCGAGGGCCGGGTCGGGCTTCGCCCCGGGATCCAGGGTGCTAGGCGGCATGGGCGGAGACCTCCGCGGCACGGCGGCCGCACAGCGCGCGAAGCGCATCGGCGACCTGGCGCTGCTGCGCCTCGGTCAGCTCAGGGAAGATCGGCAGGGAGAGCAGCGCGTTCGCCAGCCGCTCGGCGACCGGGAAGGCGCCGGCCTGGTAGCCGAGATCGGCATAGGCCGGCTGCAGATGCACCGGGCAGGGGTAGTGCAGGCCGGTCGCAACCCCGGCTTCGCGCAGCGCCGCCTGCAGGTCGGCCCGCCGCGCGGCCTCCACCTGCACCGCATAGACGTGCCAGACATGGTCGAGCCCGGCGGGAAGCGGCGCGGTCAGAGCCACGTCGGAGAGCAGGTGGTCGTACAGCGCCGCGACCTGCTGGCGCCGCGCGGTCCACTCGGCCAGCCGCGCCAGCTTCACGCGCAGCAGCGCGCCCTGCAGCTCGTCCATGCGGTAGTTGAAGCCGTGGCGGACATGGTTGTAGCGCCCGGCCTGGCCCCAGTCGCGCAGCTGGCGGACCGTGGCGGCGAGTTCCGGGCGGTCGGTGACGACCGCGCCGCCCTCGCCGCAGGCGCCGAGATTCTTGCCCGGGTAGAAGCTGAAGCAGCCGATGTCGCCGAGCGTGCCGGCGCGCCGCCCGTCCCGGTGGACCGCGCCATGCGCCTGCGCCGCATCCTCGATCACCGGGATGCCGTGGCGCCGGGCGATCGCCAGGATCGCGTCCATATCGGCGAGCCGCCCATGCAGGTGGACCGGGATGATCGCCTTGGTGCGCGGCGTGATGGCACGCTCGAGCGAGGCCGGGTCCATGTTGAAGGTCTCGAGGTCGACATCGACCAGCACTGGCGTCGCCTCGGCGTAGCGGATGGCCGCGACGGTCGCGACGAAGGTCATGGCGACGGTCACCACCTCGTCGCCGCGGCCGACGCCGAGGGCCAGCAGCGCAAGGTGCAGCGCCGAGGTGCCCGAGTTCACGGCCATCGCCTCGCGCGACCCGCAATAGGCGGCGAATTCCTGCTCGAAGGCGGCGACGCGGCGGCCGGCGACGTACTCGCCGCTGGCCAGCACTTCGAGCGCCGCGGCGTTCAGCTCGTCGCGGACGCCCGCATACTGGGCCTTCAGGTCAAGGAGCGGGATCACGGCAGGATGTCCTTGGTGTGCGCGGGATGCGGCGGCGGGGAGGGGAAGGGGGCGTCAGGAGGCGAGGCGCAGCGGCGCGATCTCGACCGGGTGGCCGCGCTGGGCCAGCGAGGCCATGGCGCATTCGAGGGTCTGCACGACGCGCAACCCGCTCTCGCCCGAGGTGACCGGCGCCGCGCCGGTCTCGATGCAATGCGCGAAGTGCTCGATCTCGGTCAGCAGCGCCTCCTTCACGGAGAGCTGCGGCGCCCACATGTCGCCCGAGCGGTAGGAGACGCGGAGTTCGGCCTCGCTCGCCCCGTTGCCCTCGCCGACCGAGACGCCGCGGTCGTAGACCTTCACCTTCTCGCTCGGCTGCAGGTCGTCATAGACGATCATGCGGCGGCTGCCGCCGATCAGCGTCTGGCGGACCTTCACCGGGGCGAGCCAGTTGACATTGAGATGGGCGACCGCGCCGCTGCCATAGAAGAGCGTCAGATGCGCCATGTTCTCGAGGCTGCCGCGGATATGCCCGACGCCGCTGGCCGAGACCGCGACCGGCCGCTCCGGCATGACGAAGTCGAGGATCGAGAGGTCGTGCACCGCGAGGTCCCAGATCACGTTCACGTCGCGCTGGAACAGGCCGAGATTGACCCGTGTGCTGTCGTAGTAGAACACCTCGCCGAGCTCGCCGGTGCGGATGATCTCCTCGATCTTCTGCACCGCGCTGGTGTAGACGAAGGTGTGGTCGACCATGAGGGTGCGGCCGCGCCGGGCCGCCTCCTCGATCAGGATGCGGGCATGCTCGGCGCTCGCCGTGATCGGCTTCTCGACCAGGGCGTGCTTGCCGGCGCGCAGCGCGGTCAGCGCCATCTCGAAATGCGTGGCGACGGGGGTGGCGACGAGCACCGCGTCGATGCCGGGATCAGCCACCATCTCCTGCCAGTTGGCGAAGAGCCGGGTGCCGGGGTAGCGCTTGCCGGCCCGGGCGAGCGCCGCGGCCGAGGCGTCTGCAATGCCGGCGAGCTCGCAGCCCGCCGTCTCTGCCGTGCAGCGGGCCAGGTTGGGGCCCCAGTAGCCGTAACCGATAATGCCGATCCTGATCACCTGCGCCCCCACCAATGTTCGCGCGTGCCCGATCCGCCGGGCCGCCCTGTCTGAATCCCGCGCCGCGCGCCATGCCGCGCGGTGCCCGCCGTTCCGTCCTCCATCCGCTCGCCCGGCCAGGCTCTCGTCTGGGGCGGGTGGCGAAACCCCGCCGTGACCGCGCCCTGCGGATCCGCGCGCTGGCCGGCCTCGGCGACGCCCCGGGCCCTGGCGGCCGGCGGCGGCACGGCCTGGCGGCGCCGTCGGTCAGGGCCGGCGCACCGTCCCGAGCAGGGCGCCCGTCTCCTCCGCCTCCCGGTCGCGTGGGACAGGCCCGCCCTCCTTCTCCCGCGCATCGCCGACCACCCGGGCTGGGACGCCCGCCACGATCGCGTGGTCGGGGACGTCGCGCGTGACCACGGCACCGGCCCCGACGAGCGCGCCGAGCCCGATGGTCACGCCCGCCACGATCGTGGCGTTCGACCCGATCGAGGCGCCGCGGCGGACGAGGGTCGGCACGACGGTCCAGTCATCGTCCGTCTTCAGGCTGCCGTCCGGATTCGTGGCGCGCGGATACAACTCGTTCGTGAAGACGACGCCGTGGCCGATGAAGACCTCGTCCTCGATCGTGACTCCTTCGCAGATGAAGGCGTGGGAGGAGATCTTGCAGCGTGCACCGATGTGACTGTTCTTCTGGGCCTCGACAAACGGGCCGATCTTCGTACCGGCGCCGATTGAGCAGCCGTACAGATTCACGAGGTCCGGATGGTGGATGACGACATCCGGAGCTGTGGTGACGCCTTTCATTGGCATGACGATAAATTCCGACATTCGTTGAGAATTGCAAGCATAAAATCACATGAAATGTCGCAAAAATAATTAAATCGGATGCAGTCGACGACAAACAGAAGCAGAGTGTTGCCGGTGGAGACGGTGCTCGGGACGGGGGTCCGGGCGTGGAAGGCCCACGCCGTCCCACCACTCGGAAGGGCAGGTGGCCAGCCGGACCGCGAGAATAGCGGTCCCCGTGCAGTCGGAAGGGCTGGATCCTCCTCGCCCGCCGTCACGTCCTCGTGTGGGGCGGGTGGCAGTCAGCGCCGCCGAGCCTCCCGGCGCGCGCGCAACGGGGATCCTCCACCACCCTCACGACGTGACCCGAAGTCGGAGCGCGACCACGGCATCTGGCCGGGCGAGGGCGCACGACGCCCGATCATTCCATGCCGCAGGATGGAAGCAGCGCCGTGTCCCAGCCAGAGGTCGAGCTGCCCGGCTTCCCCGCCCCGCACGCATGCCGTCCGGAACAGGCGATGGCCGCGGGGATTCCCTGCAGCCCGTGGTGGCTTGGCGCGCCCTCCCCGCACCCAGGGCATGACATCACGCCTATGAATGAGCACCTTTCGCACAATTAACGCTTTCATGATCACAACCGATAGGCGATTATCCTGGCCGATGCTACAACCGTCATCCACACGCACGTTCATGCGGCTTGCGCAAGGTCCTCTGACAAATCGTGACGTTGCATCCGTGTTGGGGAAACATATTCTGGTTTCGCAAGGATAAAACATCGCGCATCGGTAGTGGTGGAGGATGCCTTTCGCTTCGACAGTCATTGCGATCTCGAGCAGAAGAAAAGAAGATCGAACTACTGATAAAAAAAGAAACTGCCTAGTTTGGCTCTTTACAATTGTGACAATGCGTGCGCTAAGCGGCTTGGGGACGCGTGTTATCCGTTTTGGTCATGGGGGGGGGGACTGAGGAATGACTATTCTAACCGTTGGTCCTGGGCAACAATACTCCACGATTGGGGCGGCTGTTGCGGCATCAAAAGATGGTGATGTGGTTCAGGTGCAGGCTGGCACCTACACGAACGACTTCGTGACGGTGACCAAGGACATCACGCTGGAGGGCGTGGGGGGCATGGTGCACATGGTCGCCACCGTCCCGCCGCCGAACGGCAAGGCGATCATGACGGTGAACGGCGACGTCACCGTCCGTAACTTCGAGTTCTCCGGCGCGAAGGTGCGCGACGGCAACGGCGCGGGGATCCGCTACGAAGGCGGCGATCTCACCGTCGAGAACTCCTATTTCCATCACAACGAGAACGGGCTGCTCGCCAACCCGGATGCCGGCGGCAGCATCACCATCCGCAACTCGGAGTTCGCATACAACGGCAAGGGGGACGGCTACACGCACAACCTCTATGTGAATGCCGTCGGCTCGCTGACCATCGAGGACAGCTACTTCCACGACGCCAATGTCGGGCACGAGATCAAGAGCCGTGCCCTGAACACCACGATCACCGGCACCCGGATCCACGACAACGGATCGACCGCAAGCTACAGCGTCGACCTGCCCAATGGCGGCAAGGCGGTGCTCTCCGGCAATACCATCCAGCAGGGGCCGAACTCCCAGAACCCGGCGATCGTCGCCTTCGGTGCCGAGGGCGGCCTGCATGCCGGCTCGAGCCTGACGATGACCGACAACACGGTGATCAACGACCTCGGCTCGTCGAGCGCCAAGCTGCTCCTCAATCCGACCTCCATCGCCGCCTCCATCTCGGGCACCGATGTCTTCGGCCTATCCTCCGGCCAGCTTTCGTCCGGGCCTGCGAGCATTACCGGCACGACCTACCTCGCCTCTCGTCCCGTGCTCGACACCGCTTCCCCCTGGCTGCCCGACGGCGCCCAGACGCTTGATGGTGCCGCGGCGGCGGAGACGCTGGCGGGCGGCGCGGGCAACGACTTGATCAGCGGCTACGCGGGCGATGACTGCCTTGCGGGGCTCGCCGGCAACGACACGTTGCGCGGCGGAGCCGGAAGCGACCGCCTCGTCGGCGGCGATGGTGGCGATTTCCTGGCCGCTGGGAATGGCAACGACACGATCGCGGGCGGCACAGGCAACGACACGATGAGCGGGGGCGATGGCAACGACCGCTTCACCCTTGCCCCTGGCCTGGGCAACGACCGGATCAACGGCTTCGATGCCGAGCCAACGGGTGGGCAGGATCTACTCGACATCTCCGCCTTCGGGGTCACCGCGGCCAACTTCACCTCGCAAGTCGCCATCACGCAGCAAGCGGCTGGCACGCTGGTCAGTGCTGGCAGCGGGAGCGTCCTGCTCGCGGGCGTCAATGCCGCGAGTATCAGCGTTTCCGACTTCGTCCTTGCGAGCAGCGCACCAGCCACCGCGACCCTTGCGCTGGCGCCGACAGCGGCCCTGGCGGTGGCGCCGACGGTCTTGACCTTCGACGAGTTCGTGCTTTCGAGGGGCGCCGAACAGCGCCTCTCCGGCACCTATGGCGGCTTCACCTGGGCGCAGACCGGCATCTACCGGCCCGACGGGTCTCTCGGCTACAAGACGGCCTCGGGGAACAACCTGGCCTTCTTCGGCGAGGCTACCGGCAACGAGGTGCGCGGCTACGAGGCGACCGCCGGCAATCCCATCGTGATTCGCCGCGCCGATGGCGGCGACTTCACCTTCTCCTCCGCGGCCTTCTCCTCCGCCTTCAACACCAACCTGCAGATCACTGCCGAGGCCTTCGACGATGGCGCGCGGGTCGGCACCTATACCTTCGTCGCCACCCGCGGCACCGCGGCCGTGGTGAGCTTCGATGGTCAGTCGCGCTTCTCGAGCATCGACGAGCTGCGTTTCGATGCGCCGAACTACTTCGGCTTCGATAATTTCACCTTCCTGCCCGAGACGACGACCACCGTCCCGCCGACGCTGGCGATCACGGCGGCGAATGCGAGCCGGGCGGAGGGCGCGGCGGGGACGACGACGCCCTTCACCTTCACCGTGACCCGGTCGGGCGACACGAGCGGCGCCTCGACGGTCGCCTGGACGGTGGGTGGCACCGGGACCAGCGCGGCCAGCGCCTCGGACTTCGCCGGCGGGACCCTGCCCGCGGGCACGCTGAGCTTCGCCGCCGGCCAGGCCAGCCGCACCATCACCGTCAACGTCGCCGGCGACGGTACTGTCGAGGGCAACGAGACCTTCGCCGTCACCCTCTCGGGCGCGACCGGGGCGACCATCGCCACCGGATCCGCCACCGGCACCATCCAGAACGACGACGTGGCGGCGACGCTGCCGACGCTCGCGATCGCGGCGGCGAATGCGAGCCGGGCGGAGGGCGCGGCGGGGACGACGACGCCCTTCACCTTCACCGTGACCCGGTCGGGCGACACGAGCGGCGCCTCGACGGTCGCCTGGACGGTGGGTGGCACCGGGACCAGCGCGGCCAGCGCCTCGGACTTCGCCGGCGGGACCCTGCCCGCGGGCACGCTGAGCTTCGCCGCCGGCCAGGCCAGCCAGACCATCACGATCAACGTCACCGGCGACGGCACGGTCGAGGGCAACGAGACCTTCGCCGTCACCCTCTCGGGCGCCACCGGGGCGACCATCGCCACCGGCTCGGCCATCGGCACCATCCAGAACGACGACGTGGCGGCGACGCTGCCGACGCTGGCGATCGCGGCGGCGAATGCGAGCCGGGCGGAGGGTGCGGCGGGGACGACGACGCCCTTCACCTTCACCGTGACCCGGTCGGGTGACACGAGCGGCGCCTCGACGGTCGCCTGGGCGGTGAGTGGCACCGGGACCAGCGCGGCCAGCGCCTCGGACTTCGCCGGCGGGACCCTGCCCGCGGGCACGCTGAGCTTCGCCGCCGGCCAGGCCAGCCGCACCATCACCGTCAACGTCGCCGGCGACGGCACTGTCGAGGGCAACGAGGCCTTCGCCGTCACCCTCTCGGGCGCCACCGGCGCCACCATCGCCACCGGCTCGGCCACCGGCACCATCCAGAACGACGACACGACGTCGGGCGGCGGCAGCGGGACGCCCGTCGTCGACTTCGCCCTGCAGAACACGGCCGGCGCGGCTTCCAAGGCCCAGTACGTGCAGTTCATGCAGGTCTTCGCGCAGGGGACAGTGCCCTCGGGCTCGGATCTCTATGCCGAGGTGGGCGGGCAAAAGGTCCCGACCCAGATGGAGGTGACGCAGCGCTACGCCGACGGGTCGGTCAAGGCGGCGGTCATCACCCTCTACGAGCCTCCCATCGCGGCGGGCACGACGCTCGAAGGCAGGCTGGTGATCGGCCAGGGCGCCACAGGACCAGACCTGCCGGCGAATGCCTCCATCGCCGCGGGCTACAACCTGGCCGTCAACATGGACATCCAGGGCGTCGGCGCGGTGCGGATCGACGCCGCGGCGGAGCTGACCAAGGCGATCGCCGCCGGCAAGGCGGAGATCCTGATGCAGGGTCCGCTGGCGACCGAGGTCCGCGTCGATGTCTACGTCACCAGCTCGCTCCACATCACGCTCGACATCACGACCTTCGCCGACGGCAGCATCAACACCCAGGTGCAGTTCAACAACGACCGGGCGATGACCTCGACCGGCGGCACCATCCGGTACAACAGCATCTCGATCACCCAGGACGGGCAGACCAAGTTTTCCTATGGTGCCCTGACCCAATATCAGTACCAGACCTGGAAGATCGACGTCGCCGATAACACCTCGGTCGACCAGACGCTGAACGTCCTCCACGACATCGACCATGCGGAGCAGACCGCGACGTTCCAGAACTATGATCTGGGCTACAACGTCAGCACGACAACGCTGAACGGCTATGCCAATGCGGTGAAGGCAACAAGCTGGACGGAAGTGCTGGGGGTCAATGGCCTGGTCCAGTACATGCCGCAGACGGGTGGGCGTCCGGATATCGGCCCGACCACCACGCCGAACGCGGTCTGGCTGATCACGCAGGACCAGCGGGCGGCGGACTACGCGCTCGGCCAGGCGAGCGCCGCGGGCTCCGTGCCCTGGCACATGTACGACCCGGTGAACGGGACCTACGTGTCGCTCGAGAACTACCCGAACATCTGGTTCGACTACCGCGCCGGACCCGGCACCGGCTCGACCGCCCTGACCCAGCAGCCGAGCGGCAGCACGGGCTGGACGCCCGAGACGGCCCATGCGCCCGATCTCTCCTACACGGCCTACATGCTGACAGGGGACCGCTACTACCTGGACCAGCTCAACGCGCAGGCCAGCTGGGCCATCGCCACGGCCTGGCATGAGCCGCGGCAGCGGGGCAACGGCATCATCGTCAACGACAATGAGCAGGTGCGCACGCAGGCCTGGACCATGCGGGTCATCGACGAGGCCGCCTGGGCCAATCCCGATGGTTCCGCGGAGCAGGCGTATTTCAGCGAGATCGCCGCCAACAACTGGGCCTATCTGGCCGGTCGGATCCCGACCCTGACCCAGCAGCAGGGTGAGATCCACGGCATCGTTCCCGGCAACTACCGGGATGGCAGTGCCACCGCGCCCTGGCAGCAGGACTTCTTCGCCAGCACCGCCGCCCAGGCGGCGCTCCGCGGCAACGAGGATGCGCGCGAGGTGCTGAAGTGGCAGGCGAACTTCCTCAGCGGCCGCTTCCTCTCACCCGACCTGGATCCGCACAACGGCTACGCCTACAGCATGAACGTCTATGTCAGCTCGACCTCGACCCAGTATCTCAAGACCTGGGCCGCGGTGCAGAGCGCCA
The DNA here is from genome assembly GCA_964564645.1 of uncultured Acetobacteraceae bacterium. Classification (GTDB taxonomy): domain Bacteria; phylum Pseudomonadota; class Alphaproteobacteria; order Acetobacterales; family Acetobacteraceae; genus CAZMCV01. Next base: position 58,520 of record CAZMCV010000001.1, on the reverse strand, counting down.
TGCAGGCGAACGGCAACGCGCAGACCGACGCGACTCCCTCGAGCGGCTACTACGCCGAGCTCGCGCTGATGAGCAACGCGGAGATCATCACCGTCTTCGCGGGCGGCGACGACCCGACGGACCATGCGGTGGCGGCGAACGCCATGAAGGCCTATGGCTGGCTGCTGTACGACAACGACCCCTATCTCCGCTCCGATCCGCAGTACCAGATCGTGCCGCGCATGCCGGACGGCACGCAGATGAGCGCCGACGAGATGTATGTCAGCACCGCGGCGGGCATCGTCTCCTTCGGCGGCGCGCAGGTCTTCATCTACCACGCCGGGGCGAACAGGGCCGAGCTGCGCGGAACGTCCGGTGCCGACATCCTCATCGACCGCACCAACCAGGGTGGCGACACGCTGGTGGGCGGCGCGGGAGGCGACTACCTGATCGGCGGGGCGGGTACGAACCTGTTCACGCCCGGGGGGGGTGCCGACTACGTGGTGGTCGGAAAGGGAGCGGCCACCATCCAGGTCGACCCCACCCTGGCGGGCCGGCTCGAGGTCGCGGGCTTCCGACCCGGCACCGACCGGCTGGACCTGCTTCTGTCGGCCGATGGGCGCGGCGCCGACATCCTGGGGACCGCGGTCCAGGATGCCTATGGCGGCACGGTGATGACGGTTTCGCCGGGCGTGACGCTCGTGCTCGATGGCGTGCTGCCAAGCCAGCTGAGCACGGCTATCTTCATCTGATCACGGGAAGCGGGGAGGGGCACCACGACGGACCGCCCCTCTCCATCGAGGCACCGCCCCTCCCGGCCGCCGGCCGCTTGGCTTGCCAGCGCTTCCTTGGGGCCCTGCGCCGGAGAGCGGGTTCGGCGCCCAGGCAGCCTATTGATGCGTCTGGGTGACGGTACGGACGGCGCCGCTGTAGTACTTGGCCGCAAGGAAATAGGCCTTGTCCGCCAGTGACAGACGCCATGTCCGATGATTGACGAAGAGGACATTGCCGAGGTTCATCGAGAAATCGAAGGCGACGAATCCGGCTGCCTTCAGGCGCTCGATGCATGCGACGGCGGATGGCCGCTGCCCCGCGTCCAGAAAGACGTGGAACTCGGCTGCGATCTGGGGAATCCGCGAGAAGACCTCGAGGGGCGTCGTCCCGATCACGTCCAGCTCGGCACCCTCGATGTCGAGCTTCAGCAGGTCGACCGACGGATCGCCGAGGCTCGACAGAAGTTCGTCGAGGCGCGTCGCCCGGACATCGACGATGCCGACGCCCTCCGCATCATCGCCGACGATCGTACTTGCGAGCGGATCAGCGTCGTTCACCTGGAATCGCACACGGCCGCTCCGGCCGCACACCGCCATGTTGTGGCATTCGAGGCCGCGTTCCTGCCGGTTGCTTTCCGCGAGGCTGGGATTGGCTTCCACGCCGACCACACGGCAGCCATAGCGGCCGCTGATCCGCTGGGCGAAGACGCCGCGGTTCATGCCGCAATCCAGGACGACGGATCCCGGCCCGAGCCAGTTTCCGATGAAGGTGTGCCCTTCCATCCTGTCGAGCCTGGGCCTTGGCTTCATGATTCCCTCCGATGGTTCTCGGAATGGCCGTTGGGCCTCATGCGACGACCCTGCCAATGGCGCGGCGTCGTGCCGCGCGGGGCAGGGTTGCGCGGACGCTGCCGTGATTCGCGCCAGCCGCCGAACCGCTCCGCACTATCCCGTATCCAAAAGACCGCGGATGAGAGTGGCCGCGCGGGGAATGTCGGCGCGGAGCGAAGGCGGGCCTGCGCGCCGACGCTCTTCGATGAGCCTGGCAAGGTCGGCCACATCCGCGCTCCACGAGATGTCGGCCACCTCGGCGAGCTCCCTGAGGAACACCGTCTGGTGGTCTCCCGCGCCGCGAGGATTGGGAAAGGCCACGAAATTCTTGCCGGCCAGCAGGAGCTGGATGACGGTCGCACCACCATGCGTGATCACCAGGGATGCCGAGGCGATGAGGTCCTCGATCGACGGGCGGGCCATGAACTGCTTGCCATGGGTGATGCGATAGGCCGACTGCCCGCCCTGGCAGAGGATCGGCTCGGCGAGAACGCCAGCTTCCGCCAGGCGGTCGACCTCCTTCAAGAGCTCGTCGAAGGGCATCGTCGTGCCCACGGTCACGAGGATCACAGGATCGTCCCCAGACGTGCCCCCGGATGGGCGCGCGCCAGGCCGGGCCATTGGGTGAGGAAGACCGAGGCCAGATCCAGGCGGTGGACGAGGCGCCCCGTCTTCGACAGCTCCGCGACGCGGGTGATGCTCTCGATGAAGACGGAGCGACGTCTCAGCAGCCGCGCGGCGAGCAGGATCGGGACCGAGTGGCTGCAGCCGATGGTGACGACCAGATCGACCGGATGCCGCCGCAGCATGGCCACTGTTGCCCAGAAGGTCGCGACGAAGGCCTTGGCACTTTGCCAGCGGGATGGGCGCGTGAAGCTTCCGAAGGAAGGAACGCGCCGCAGGTCCAGAACCTCGAGCGTCGGCGGCGGCGGTCCGCCGAACTCGGTGCTCAGCAGCACGAAGCGGCAATCATCCGCGAGGCTGCGCAGCAGGGTGTTCGTCTCGAAGGAGAAGCCGCCGCCCGTCAGCACCGAGAGGATGAGCCGGTTGCCGGAGGGGGGCGTCACGCGCCGTACCCGTTCATCGCCCCATGGGGACGCGGCAGGAGGGATCGTCCATCGGCTGGCATCAATTCGGACCGTGAAAAGGAGCAGGCAGCCTCATCGATTGTCCTGTCGTCGATGGAGTTCGACATCATACCGGCCGTCCCTCAGCGCTGCGTGCAGCCGATAGTCGGCTGCGAGGGCCTCGGTGATCCTGGCCGCCGCCTTGGGCCTGATCTCCGACCAGGCCGCGCGGTCGACCACGATGAATTCGGGCCGTTCCCGCAGGATCCGCGCCATCTCCGCATCGGGATCGATCTGCGTCAGGCGGGTCTGGAAGCCGGCCAGATGCGGCGGGAAGGGATACCGGGTGGGCAAGGGCAGGCCGGCCAGCAGATAGACGATGGGTTCGAAGTTCACGACATAGGCGGTCTGGCCGGCCGGGCTCGAGGACCGGATCACGGTCGCGACCTGGCGCGGCAGGTCCGGCTTGAACAGGGCCATCCAGGGCAGGGCCTGGAGGTACGCGGCCAGCGGAACCATGGCGATGAAGGCCAGGAGCGCCAGGCTTGCCCGTCGCCGGAGCCAAGGGACCACCGCGGCTTCCACGCAAGCCGCGATCAGGATCGCGCTCATCACGGAGATCGGGGGCAGCAGCAGCAGGAAGTAGTGGGGGAAGAACTGAAGCGAGGATGCCGCGGCCGCTGTCTCGGCCAGGGTCCAGAGGACGCAGGCGGCGACGAGGCGCGCGGCGCCTTGGTCGGGAAGCCTGCGCGTCAAGGCGGCCAGGATGCAGGCCGCGGAGAGCAGTAGCAGCGGCCAGATCTGCACCAGGCTGAACCGCACGCTCCGCGCGATATCGACCAGCCCCGGGCGCTCCGACACGTAGCGGCCCATGAAGCCGACATTCGAATACCAGAAGGCGCCGAACTCGCCCGCCTCCCAGTACACCGCCGCGGCGAGGAGCATCGGCAGGGCGCAGGCGACGCCATAGGCCAGGGCCAGCCCTGCGGCGCGGCCGAGCGTCAGGCGGCGCCCCGTGACGTGCCAGACGAGAAGCAGCGTGGGGAACAGGAGGGCGGCCGGCAGGGCCGCGACCTGCTTGATGCAGATGGCGAGGCCGAACAGCAGGCCGGCAAGGATGATGGTCCTCGCCTGGGCAATGTTCTCGGTGGCTTCGAGCGAACGGAAGGCGATGAGGACGGCGGCGGTCGTGAACGGCCCCAGCAGGATCTCGGTGTGCGTCGCCAGCCCGTTCAGCCCGGTCGCGAAGGCGATGTAGAGGATCCCGGCACCGACCGCGGCGATCCGACGCCCGGTGGCAAGGCGCATCAGGCAGAAGAGCAGGGCTGCCGTCGCACCGACCGAGACGGCCCCGAGCAACCGGACCGCCAGCACCGACTCGCTCCCAATCGCCATGGCTGCGGCGAAGAGCAGCGAGATGCCGACCGGCTTGTTGTCGAACAGGGTCAGGTAGGGCAGGTGCCCGTACAGCACCTCGCGCCCCGCCAGCGCGAAGACGCTTTCGTCCCAGTCGATGACCGAGACGGACCAGCTTGGGGCGCGCACCAGCAGCGCAAGCGCGAGCAGCGCCAGGATGGCAAGCAGATCCATGCGGTCGATGCGCGTCGATGCGTGATCGCGCTCGGCCATGGGCAGCGCCGCCTGGGCGGCGATCGCCGTCGGAGGCATCTCCCCGGCTCAGCCTGCGCCTTGGCCGCGTGCGCCGGCCAGGCGGCTCATCGGGCTGTCCGCCACGTGTAGGCCGCCGTCACCGCATAGTTCCAGACCGCGCCGATGGCGATCCCGGCCATGGCAGACAGCACCCAGCCGGTCTGCTGGGTGAAGAGGTAGGAGGCCACGCCGACATTCGCGGCCGCGCCGATGCCGCAGGCTGCCACGAAGCTGAGCCAACCCCGCAGCAGCGCCACGCCGCGCAGCCGGCGGTCGCGGTATGTCAGCTCGTTGTTGACAAGGAAGTTCGCCGTCATCGCAACGAGTGTGGCGCCGCCCTGCGCCCAGACGAACGGCAGGCCGACGGCATCGAAGAGCAACCAGAGCGCCGTCAGGTGGACGAAGACGCCGGCGCCTCCGACCAGGGAGAACAGCACGAAGCGGATCGGAACGAAGCGACCCACCGTCTTGTCGCCCAAGAGGACGAGGTAGTCCCACATGACCTTGTTATCGAGCTTGCTGTCACCGGCCTTGCGGTCGCGGAACTCGTAGGGCAGCTCGAGATGCCGGAGCGTCCGGTCGGACGACGCCATGATGTCGAGCAGGACCTTGAAGCCAATGCCCGAGAGCCGCGGCACAATGTCGTGCACGACCGAAGCGCGGACCATGAAGAAGCCGCTCATCGGATCGGTCAGCTCGGCCGAGATGGCCAGATGGGCCAGGCGCGTCGCCAGCCGGCTCGCCTGCTGGCGCCCTTCATCCCAGGTGCCGACGCCGCCGCCGGCGACGTAGCGGCTGGCCACGACGAGGTCGAGATCGCCGCCTCGCATGACCTCGAGCATCTGCGGCAGTAGGGCCTCGTCGTGCTGCAGGTCCGCATCCATCACGGCAATCAGCGGCGCGCTGGTCGCCATCATCCCTTCAATGCAGGCCGAGGAGAGGCCGCGGCGGCCGACCCGGCGGATCGTGCGGACGCGCGGGTCGGTCCGGCTGAGCTCGCGGACCAGGGCGGCGGTGCCGTCGGGGGAATTGTCGTCGACGAAGATGATTTCCCAGGCGACATCGCGGAGCTGTTGCCGCAGCCGCGTCAGCAGCTCGGCGACGTTGGCGGCCTCGTTGAAGGTGGGAACCACGATGCAGAGCTCGGGAGCCGTAGCGAGCGCTGCCCGCGGCGGGGCCTGTCCGGGATCCGCGGGATGGCGGTTCCGCGCATCGGCCACAAGCACATCGCCACCGCTCGTCGACGGGTCGCCCCGCCCGTCATCGATGCTCATGGCATGGGACATGGTCTGACCTCCCAGCACGGTTCCTGGATGCGGGCGCTCGACGGCGCGTGTTCGGGGCATCGCGGCCTGGTGCCCATCGTCGCGGCCGAGCACTGCCTCATCGTGGGACCTCGGCGCGGCCCAGCACGCTCCGGAACAGCGCGAGCTGCCCCTGCGTCGTCTCGTCCCAGCCGAACCGCTCCGCATAGCGCCGCGTCGCCGCCCGGTCGGGCGGGCTTGCCAGTAGCCGCCGCACCCCGGCCGCGATCGCCGCCGGTATCGCCTCGTCCAGCACCAGCCCCGCTTCCGGCGCGGCCACCGCCTCGCGGCTGCCCCAGGCAGGGCTCGCCACCACCGGCGTCCCGCAGGCCATCGCCTCCAGCAGCACGTTCGCCCAGCCCTCGCGGCTCGAGGCCAGGACCAGCGCATCCGCCGCGCTGTAGTAGAGGGGCAGCCGGGCATGCGGCTGGGCGCCGAGGAAGCGCACGCGCGCGGCCACCCCGATGCGGTCGGCCAGCGCCTCGAGCGCGGCGCGGTCCGGCCCCTCGCCGACGATCAGCAGCATGTGGTCCGGCAGGTCGCGCAGCGCCTCGATGATGAGATGATGCCCCTTGCGCTCGATCAGCAGCCCGACCGAGAGCAGCGCCGGCTGGCCCTTCGCCAGCCCGAGGGCCGCCCGCGCGGCGGCGCGGTCCGGTTCGGGCCGGAAGGCGGCCAGGTCGACGCCGTTGCGGAGCACGGTGACCTTCCCGGCCGGCGCGCCGAGTGCGACCAGCCCGTCCTTCAGCCCGGCGCTGACGGCGATCAGGGCATCGGCATCGCGGATCGCGCCCTGGATGAGCCGCCGCGGCACGGCATAGCGGGGCAGCAGGCTGGTGTCCGATCCGCGCGCGGTGATGACCACCGGCTTGCCGAAGCGCCGGCCGAGCCAACTTGCCGCGACGCCGTCCGGATAGAGGTAATGCGCGTCGATCGCATCGAAGGCGAGCCCGTCCCGCACCAGCCGTGCCAGCGCAGCCGCGGCGGCGCGGTACAGCAGGAAGGGGGAGACCGACATGCCGATGGCGGGGATCACGGGGAAGCGCGGATGGTGCACTGCAATCCCATGGCGCTCCTCGTGGCGGGGCGCGGCCGCATGCCGCGCCCAGTCGCCGAACATCGCGGCCCGCGACGGAAACCAGGGCACCGGAGCGAGGACGGTGCTCAGCGCCTCACCGCTGCCGAGGAGGTGCCGCAGCCGGTTCTCGACGAATACCCCGTGATTGGGACGCGCGGCGTGAGGGTAGAGGGTGCTGAAGGTCAGCAGCCGCAGCGGCGGCGGCGGCATCGCGCCAGGATCGGCGGGCGGGGTGGGGCTGGACAGGGCGTTCATGGACGGGCGCCGCCGTGCTGGTCGGCGAGGATGACGGCCCTGTCGCGCGATCCTCCTTCTCCTCCTTCATGTCGAAGGGCCACCAGCCACCCTGCCCTTTTGGCAGGGTGGGCCGGCAGCTCCAGACCGCCAGCCAGCCGACGCCGATGATCATGGAGAGGTAGTACAGGCTGTCCATTGCCGCGGATCCGCCTCTGCATGGCCCATGTCATGGCAGCGCCACGGCCGGTGGTCGGCGGACATCGCGGGCTTCCCGCCGGCGGCGGTCGGCACGGTCGCCATGCGCAGCATAGTCCTGCTGAAGCTCCCGGACGGCCAGCGCATGGGCGGCGGCGATCACGACCAGCAATGTCCAATAGAAGTCCCAGTAGCTGAGAGAGAGGAAGGTCCCGCTGACCACGTAGGCCACGATCGAGACCTGGACCATGCGCGCCAAATCGTAGGCCCAGGTCAGCTCGGGGCGCCCACGGGCGAGCCTCATCAGGCGGAACGTGTAGGCCGCGCCGGCCAGGGTCAGGCCAAGCCAGACGAAGAAGCTCGGGAAGCCATGCTCGCCGAGGAACTCGAACCAGATGCTGTGGACGGCACGCGCCGGGGCCTGTGGGTCGACGCGGTCCACCACCTCCCGCGTGTAGGGTCCGGCGAACCCGGCGCCCGTCAGGGGACGATCGAGGGCAAGCTTGAACGAGGTCTCCCAGAGCCACAGCCGGTCTGTGGCCGAGGCGTCCTCCTTGTAGGTGTTGATCGTCTCCATCCGCTGCATCCAGCGGTCGGGCATGAAGGTGATCGCGGTTGCGACGCAGACCGAGAGGACGATGGCCGACGCGACCTTGCGCCGGGCCCGCAGCCACAGGACGAAGGTGACGGCGGACAGGCCCAGCAGCGCCCCCCGCGAGTAGCTGCCGACGGTGGCGAGAAGGGTCAGCGCCATCGCGCCGGCCAGACCCCAGCGCACGATGGCGTGCCGGGCATGCATGCGGAGGAAGTTCATCAGCGGCAAGGTCACCAGCATGGCGGCCGCCAGATGGTTGTTGTCCTCGATCATCGTCTGCTGCGGCCCGTAGACCCGGTAATTGCCCCCCGTCATCAGCGAGAAGGCGCCGCCGCGCACGCCGTAGTAACCGATCGAGATCACCATGATCCAGATCAGCGCATAGAGCCGATGCCGGTCGGTCAGCAGGGTCGCAGTCAGCAGCAGGGCCAGCAGGGTCTTCTCGGTCTGGCTCCACTTGCCCCAGACCGCGCCGGAGGGACCGAGCGCCGCCAGGGAGGTGAGGGTGAAGCAGGCCATCAGCGCCAGGATGAGCGCGGTGACCCAGTTCAGCGCGAGCCGCTTTGGCTCCCCGGCCAGCACGCATCCGGCGACGGTCGCGCAGAAGACGAGCGCCGCCCAGGGCAGGTTCGACGCCATGCCGTAGAGCTGGCGATGCGGATTCATGAAGGAAATCCAGGACCACAGCAGCACGCCGACGAAGGGCCGCGTCACCGCCAGGGCCAGCAACGGCACCATGACGGCCATGAAGAGAGCGTCCCGCATGTGGCTGCTTCGGTCCTGACGGGGCTGCCGGGCAGGCCGGCATCGGGGCGATCATCGCAAGGCGGCGACCGGCGCGGCGCATGATAGCCGGAAGGTGCTTACCGCGACCCTTCCTGGAACAGTACAACCCGGACCGTTGCCACCAGGATAAGCAGGTCGAGGAACAGGCTGCGCCGGCGCACGTAGTAGAGATCGTAAGCCAGCTTGCCGCGCGCATCCTCAACCGAGGCGCCGTAGGGGAAGTTGATCTGCGCCCAGCCAGTGATGCCGGGCTTCACGCAGGCCCGGTCGCGGTAATGCGGGATGACCTGGGCCAGTTGTTCGACGAAGGCCGGCCGCTCGGGGCGCGGGCCGATGAAGGCCATATCGCCGCGCAGCACGTTCAGCACCTGCGGGATCTCGTCGATCCGGGTCAGGCGGATGAACCGGCCGACCCGGGTGATCCGCGGGTCGCGCTTGGTCGCCCACTGCGGCGCCCCCGACGCCTCGGCGTCGGTGCGCATGCTGCGGAACTTCATCAGCGTAAAGACGCGCCCGTCCAGCCCCACACGCTCCTGCCGGTAGAAGATCGGCCCCGGGCTGTCGAGGCGGACCGCCAGGGCCGCCATCAGTGCGACCGGCAGGGTCAGCAGCAACAGCAACAGGGAGACGGTCACATCGAAGGCGCGGTGCAGGACGGCGCCGAGCCGGTTTTCGCCCGTGCGCACTGCCTCCTTCAGCCAGCCTTCGTGCAACCGGGCGAGGTCTACACGGCCGAGATGGCGCTCGCAGAACTCGCTGTCGCGGAACACCCGGATGCGCGCCGCCTCGAGGCTAGCCCTGTCCTTGTCGGAGAGGACGCAGCCATCGGCGATGACCACGCCCCAGATTCCCTCTCGCCGCAGGCTGGCCGGCGAGAGCCGGTTCTCGAGCGGCGTGCCGGGGCTGATGACCAGCGCAACCTCGAAAGGATGGTAGGGGCGAGCGCCCGCCACAGCGCGCTCGGCCGGAGTGGCGCCCGTGGTGTCGCGCATCACCGCGATGTGACGGGTGAACAGCCCGCGGCGGGAGGCGACGACGAAGACCAGCCGCGTGGCGGTGATCGACCCCAGCGCCCCCATCAACGCCCCCGGCAGGCCACGCCAGGTGGTCAGCACCGGCATGACCGGATCGAGGGCGAGCAGGGCGAGACCGGCGAGCATCAGCAGCAGCACACCGGTCACCGCGGCGCCGGCGAGAAGGCGCCCGATCTCCCACCACCGCTCAGCCTGATAGAGGCCAGCGGCACCCGAGACGGGGCCGGAGGAGAGGGCGAGGAAGGCCGCGAAGGCGAGGAAGCCGCGCTGGGCCTCCACCCCGGCCGGGGCCACGAGCGATGCCGAAATGGCATAGGTTGCCAGGAAGCAGATCAGCGCCTCCGCGATGTAGAGCAGCACCATCTCGGAACGAACGCTGTGGCCGAAGACGCTCAGCACGGCGATACCTCCGCCATCAAAACATGGAGCAACAGCCTGGCGCGTGGATCGGCACGCCTCGGCAGACAACCAGAGCCGCGATCATTCGGGCCATGACGTTGCGGATGAGGGGCGGTGAAATTACGGATTTGTGCAAAAGGTCGTACATTTCGCATGCATCTAGACCCGAGACCTTTCGGGTTGGCTCTGCAAGCGTGATTACAACGGGCGCAAAAGGGAATCAATAGTTAAAAAGGCGAAGTGTTTCTCACGACGAGCGGCGGCCACGAAAGCCGCTCGAAGTCAATGAAATTGATACTTTACAAAGCGGGTGATTCATTGTACAAGGCAAACGGAAAGTTGTGTCGACCTTGCGAAGATCGCCCGAGATGCACTCCCCTCCCGGACAACCATACGAGGGCTCCCGCCCAGTGACCTCCTGGCCTGCCTGGATTTGGGCGTGGAGCTGTCGCCCGGCTGCCTTCCTCCTGTGCGCCCTTCTCGCCTGCGTCGGTTGTGCCCGATCGCCGGCGCCGCTCGACGCCGCGGCCGGCTCACCGGGGGTGACGGCTCCAGATTATTTGATTGGGGCGGGCGACACCCTGAACATTTTCGTGTTCCGCGCGCCGGAGCTGAGTGCCAACGACCTGACCGTGCGGCCGGACGGCCGGCTGTCGCTGCCGCTGGTGCCCGATATCCAGGCCGCCGGCCGGACGCCGAGCCAGCTCGCCAGCGACATCCAGGAGCGGCTGACGCGCTATGTCATCGAGCCGACGGTCACGGTCATGGTGAAGTCCTTCGTGGGCCAGCCGAACCAGCAGATCCGCGTGATCGGGGAGGCGGCGCAGCCCATGAGCGTGCCGTACCGCGAGGGGATGAGCGTCCTCGACGTGATGATCGAGGCGAAGGGGCTGACGCGCTATGCGGCCGGCAACCGCGCCGAGATCATCCGCCGCGGATCCGGCGGGCAGCCACAGGAGAAGATCCGCGTCCGCCTGGCCGACCTGCTACGCGACGGGGATGTGTCGCAGGACATGCCGCTGCGGCCAGGCGACACCCTGGTGATTCCCAGCAGCTGGTTCTGATCCCGTGGAATCCACCATCCTGGGGCAGGTCCGGCGCTACGCCGCCGCCGGCTGGCGCAGGCGCTGGCCGGCCATGGCGGTCGCCTGGCTGGTCTGCCTCGTCGGCTGGGCGGTCGTCTACTCCCTGCCCAACCAGTACCAGTCCCGAGCGCGGATCTTCGCCGACGCCGATGCGGTGCTCGGCTCGCTGCTCCGCGGCATCGCGATCGACAGCTCGCCGGCCAGCCAGGTGGAGATCCTGCAGCGCACCCTGCTCAGCCGGCCGAACCTGGAGCTGATCATCGACGATACCGGGCTGAAGGAGAGGGCCGCCCAGGGCGGGCGCGAGGCCCTGCTGCAGCGCCTCACGCGGGATATCCGGCTGACGAGCCATACCCGCAACCTCTTCAGTATCGAATATCGCGACCGCGATCCTCAGGTGGCCTTCGAGGTGGTGCAGAAGGCGGTGCAGCTCTTCGTCGCGGCCGCCACCGATTCGGACAAGGAGCAGTACACCAGGGCCCTGCACTTCCTGGAGGAACAGATCAGCCTCTACGAAGGCCGGCTGCGCGAGGCCGAGCAGCGCCGCGCCTCCTTCCGGGCCGAGTACATCGATCTCCTGCCCTCGGAGACGGGCGGCGCCTCCCGCCTCGAGGCGAGCCGGGTCCAGGTGCGCCAGCTCCAGGGCGAGCTTGAGGATGCGCGCAAGCGCCGCGACCTGATCCGCCAGCAGCTGGACACGCAGCCCCAGACCCTCTCCGCCGAGGCCGCGGCGGCGGTCGAGGGCGGGGGCAGCCGCCTGGCCGATGCCGAGCGGCAGCTGCGCGAGCTGCGCCTGCGCTACACCGAGCAGCACCCGGACGTCGCCGCGGCCCGCGCGCTGGTGGCCGAGCTGCGGGCCCATGGCGGCGGGGCGTCGCGGCCGGTCGCGGCCCGCGATGCGGGGGCGCGTCCCAACCCGCTCCACGAGCAGCTCAGGGTCCGGCTGGTGGATGCGGATGCCCAGGTCGCCTCGCTGGAGCGGCAGCTGCGCGACCACCAATCCGAGGTGGAGCGCCTCGAGACGGCGCTGCGCAACGAGCCGGAGGTGCAGGCGCAGTTCGTCAATCTCGACCGCGACTACAACGTGCTGCGGCGAAACTTCGAGGAGCTGCTCGCGCGCCGCGAATCCGTCCGCATCGCCGACGCGGCGCGCACCGGCTCGGAGCGCGTGCAGCTCGAGGTGGTCGACCCCCCGACCCTGCCCACGGTGCCGGCCGGGCCGAACCGCACCCTGTTCGACGCCGTCGTGCTGATCGTCGGCCTTGGTGCCGGCGGGGCGCTCGCCCTCCTGCTGACGCAGTTCGACAGCAGCTTCTATTCCGTCCAGGACCTGCGGAAGATCGGCCTGCCGGTGCTCGGCGGGATCTCGGCGCAGAGCCGCAACCCGGTCGAGCGCCTGCGTTCGGTCGCCACCTTCGGCCTGGCCTGCCTGCTGCTGCTGGTGGCCTTCGGCGCCGTGCTGATCGCGCCTGCCCTGCTCCATGGAGGTGCCACGGCATGAGCGCGTTGCGCCCGACATCCCACCTGGTCGAGCGTGCCGTCGAGGCGATGGGCGGGCTCGCGGGCCTGCGCGTCGTGCCGCCGCCCGCTTTGCCGGAGGCGCAGGCCCGCCGGCCGGCGCCGCCATCGCCGCCGCATGCCGAGGCGACGTCCCAGCCCGCATCCCCGCCGGCCGCCACGGCGGCACCGCCGCCGCGGCCGAAGGTCGATCTCGGCACGCTCCGCCGGGCCGGGCTGAGCACGCTGCCGGGACGCGCCCGCAGCCGGGTCGCCGAGGAGGTCACGGTCGTGCAGCACCAGGTGCTGCGCACCCTCCGCGCGGCGCAGGCCGCCGAGGGGGAGGCGAGCCGGAACAGTCGCACGGTCCTCGTCACCAGCGCGCGCCCGGGCGAGGGCAAGACCTGGTGCGCGCTCAACATCGCCGCGAGCCTCTCCCTGGGCGGCGCGGCTCCGGTCGTCCTCATCGACGCCGACGGCAAGGTGGGATGCCTCAGCGATCTCCTCGGCCTCGAGGGCCGGCCCGGCCTCCGGACGCTCGCCGGGGATCCGCAGCTGCCGCTCGCGCAGGCCCTGGCCGATACCGAGCTGCCGCAGCTCCTGGTCCTGCCCTTCGGGGTGCAGCCCCGGCCCGAGATGGCCACCGTCGCGCCGATCGCCACCCTGGCCGCCGCCATCCAGCGGGTGGCGGCGGCGCTGCCCGAGCACGTGCTGGTCGTGGATGCCCAGCCCTGCCTGGCGAGCGGTGACTCGGCCACGCTCGCCTCCATCGCGGGCCAGATCCTGATGGTGGTCGAGGCGGAGCGGACGTCCCGCAGCGAGGTCGAGGCTGCGCTCGACATGGTCGATGCCTGCCAGACGCTGCAGCTGGTGCTGAACAAGGTCCGGCTGACCGGCAGCGACACCTTCGGCGCCTATGCCTGAGGCGGCGCCGAGCAGCGGCGTGCCGCGCCATGCCGCCGTGGCTTGGCTGCTCGCGGCCAGCCTGGCCGTGGTTCCGGCAACGCGGCCGGCGGGCGCGCAATCCTCGCCGACGGGGATAGTGGGCGCTGCGCCCGCGGGCGCAAGCCCGGCCGGTGGCGCGGCGGCCGGAGAGTCGGCCAATGCCGAGTCCGACGCAGCACCCTTCCCGGGCTTCCCGCTGGGCCCTTCCGACCTGCCCACGCGGACATCCGGCAGCGCCCTTCGCCCCGGGCTGGAGGGGACGGCGATCGGGCCGGGCGGCTGGACCGCCGGGCTCGCGCCCGGCGGGCTTGCCGGCGCGCCGGGCTCCACCCTCTTCGGCGCCGCCGTCCCGCCGGTCGCCGGCGCCGGGGGGCGGAAATACTCCGTGACGCCGAGCCTCGGCATCAACCTGCTCGGCACGGACAACATCAACCAGACCGCCACCAACCGGCAGGGCGAGTTCGCCACGGTGATCACGCCGGGGATCTTCGCCACCGCCGACACGCTCGCCCTCCGCGGCACGCTGAGCTACGCACCGATCGTCCAGTTCTACCTGCCGAACTCCGACCAGAACCGGGTGAACCAGCAGCTCAACGCCCAGGTCGCCGTGGCGCTGCTGCCGCAGACCCTGTTCCTCGACGTCCGGGCGACGGCCGCGACCTTCGCGCCCTCGGGCACCTTCAGCCCGAACGGGACGGCGCCGGTCATCACCCGGGCCGACAGCGTGCAGACCTATACCGGTCAGGTCTCGCCCTATCTCGTGCACCGCTTCGGCGGGCTGGCGACGGTCTCGCTCGGCTATGGCTTCCTGTTCGGCTCGCAGACCGGCTCCACCGCCACCCTGCCCGGCCAGACCCAGCCCTATTTCCAGCCGCAGAGCTATACCGCCCAGCAGGGCTACTTGGTGGCGCGGACCGGGGAGGATTTCGGTCGCCTCGCCATGGAAGCGCGGGTGAGCGGCATCACCTACACCGGCACTGGCGTCTTCGACGGGGCCTATCGCACGATCGGCACGGTCGAGGCGCGCTACGCCATCCTGCGAAGCTTCGCCGTTCTCGGCGAGGCCGGGTACCAGGACGAGGAATACGCCACCGTCCCGCGCTTCCGCTATGTCGGCCCGGTCTGGTCGGTGGGCGCGCGCTTCGCTCCGACGCCCGACACCTACATCATCGCCAAATTCGGCCAGCGCAGCGGCTACCCGGCGGCCTATGCGAACGCCGTCGTGCCGCTCGGCGGGCGCACGACCTTCTACGCCAACTACCTCGACTCCCTCAGCACGGCGCTGGTGCGCACACAGGATCTCCTGGCCACCACCTCGCTCGACGCGCTCGGGAACCCGGTCGACCAGGCGACCGGCGCGCCCGTGACCTATACCGATTCCTTCCTGGCGACGCAGAGCGGGCTGGTCCGGTCGCGCCGGCTGAACGCCTTCGTCGCCCTGGCTTGGCCGCGCGACGTCTTCACGCTCGGCTTCGTCTATCAGCAGCAGATCCCTGTCGCCGCCGCCGCCGGCCAGCAGGTCTTCGGCCAGCGCGGTCCGTCGGTGAGCTTCGGCTGGTCGCACGAGCTCACGCCGCGGACACAGGTGGCGGGCTACCTGCAATACGGACGGACCTTCGCGGATACGGCCGGCGGCGACGGCTATGTCTTCACCGCGCAGGCGACGCTCCGCCACCAGCTGACCGAGCGCTTTTTCGCCACGGGGCTCTACCGTTTGACCAACCGCAGCATCTGCGACACTTCGAACGGCAACAGCCTGCAGAACCTGGTGCTCGTCGGCCTGCAGGTGAGCCTTTGACCATGGCCGCGACGCCCGACGCCGTGCCGATCCCCCCCGCCGCCAGGATGCGAGGCCGCCCATGAACGCCCATGTCGGGATGAGCATGGTCTCCACCCAACCCTACGGCCTGCGCGAGCATCCCTTCCGGATGACGCCGGACGCCCGGCTCTACTTCCCGAGCACGGTGCACAGCCGGGCCTATGCCCACCTGCTCTACGGGCTGGCGCAGAACGAGGGCTTCGTCGTGATCACCGGCGAGGTCGGCGCCGGCAAGACGACCCTGGTCGAGCATCTCTGCGAACGGATCGACCCGGGCACCTATGTCGTCGCGCGGATCTCGACCTCGCAGGTCTCGGGCGACGACCTCCTCGCGCTGGTGGCGGGCGCCTTCGGCGCACCCTCGGAGGGCTCGAAGGCCGCGATCCTGCGCGGCATCACCGCGGCCCTGCAGACGGGCGAGCGGCGGCACCTGCTCATCGTCGACGAGGCGCAGGCGCTGCCCCCGCAGGCGCTCGAGGAGCTGCGCATGCTCTCGAATGTCACGGGCGAGGGCGGGCGGGCGCTGCTGCAGACGATCCTGCTCGGCCAGCCGCAGCTCCGCCGCACCCTCTCGAGCCCCGACCTCGACCAGCTGCGCCAGCGGATCCTCGCTTCCTACCATCTCGGCAACCTCTCCCGGGAGGAAACCCAGGCCTATGTCGAGCACCGCATGCGCGCGGTCGGCTGGGAAGGCGAGCCGGGTTGGGGCGAGGGCGCGCTCGACCTCGTGCACCGGTACAGCGGCGGCATCCCGCGCCGCATCAACCGGCTCTGCTCGCGCGTGCTCCTCGGCGGCGAACTCGGGCATGCCCCCATGCTGAGCGCCGCCCTGGTCGAGGCGACGGCGCTCGAGCTCGAGGAGGATCTCGGCGGCGGGTTCGAGATGGCGGCGCCGGCCGATCATGCCGCCTCCTTCGACACGACCGCGGAGGCGCTGGCCGGGTTCGAGCAGCGCCTGGCCCGGCTCGAGCGGATCGTCGCGCAGCGGGAGCGCATCTATGGCCGCCTCCGCGACCTCTTCGGCGACCACATGACGGGAGGGGGCCAGCGGTCATGAGCGAGGGCATGAGCCGCCATCGAACCGCGATCCTGCGCGGCAGCCCCGCCATGGCGAGGCGTGCCGGGAGCGGCTGCCGATGACCAGGCCCGGCCCGGCATCGCCTCCCGCGGGCCCGCCGCGCCCCGTGAACGCGATGAGCGTCGACGTCGAGGACTGGTACCAGGTCCAGGCCTTCGCCGGCGTCGTCGACCGTGCCGAGTGGGACAAGCTGGAATCGCGGGTGGAGGCGAACACCGACCGCGTCCTCGCGCAATTCGCCGCTGCCGGCGTAAGCGCCACCTTCTTCACCCTGGGCTGCGTCGCCGCGCGCCATCCCGCCCTGGTGCGCCGGATCGTCGCCGCGGGGCATGAGCTCGCCAGCCATGGCTGGGACCACCGCCTGGTGCATGAGTTGGGCGAGGAGGGCTTCCGCGCCGATATCCGCCGCGCCAGGCGCGTGCTCGAGGACATCGGCGGGGTCGCGGTGCGGGGCTATCGCGCACCCACCTTCTCGATCGGGCCCCGCATCACCCCCTGGGCGCACGCCGTCCTCGCCGAGGAGGGGCATGCCTACAGCTCCTCCGTCTTTCCGGTCCGGCATGACCTCTACGGCGCCCCGGACGCGCCGCGCGGGCCGCACCGGCCGCATCCCGACGGCGTGCTGGAACTACCGATGACCACCGTGCGCCTCCACGGGCGCAACCTGCCCTGCGCCGGCGGGGGCTGGTTCCGGCTGCTGCCCTACCAGCTATTCCGGGCGGGGCTCGCCCGCGTGAACGGGCAGGAACGGCGCCCGGGCATCTTCTACTTCCATCCCTGGGAGGTCGATCCGGGCCAGCCCCGCGTGCGCGCGGCCAAGGCCCTGTCAAGGTTCCGCCATTATACCGGCCTCGGCAGCATGGCCGCGCGGTTGGACCGGCTGCTGCGCGACTTTGCCTGGGACCGGATGGATGCGGTTTTCGCGGCCGAGCTCTCGGACGCCGCGGCGCCGGCGCCGCGCCTGGCGGCGGAGTAGGCATCATGGCGGTGCGCATCCGCGCGCTCGGCGACGCGGCAGCCGAGGCGGCGGCCTGGGACGCCTTCGTGCATGCGACGCCGGAGGCGACCTTCTTCCACCTCTCGCCCTGGCGGCGGGTGATCGAGCGCGCCTTCGGCCACCGCACCCATTACGTGCTGGCTGAACAGGACGGCGCCATCGTCGGCGTGCTGCCGCTGGCGCGCATGCGCACGCGGCTGTTCGGCGACACCCTCGCCTCGACCCCGTTCTGCGTCTATGGCGGCGCCGTCGCGACCCTGCCCGAGGCCGCCGCGGCGCTTGAGGCGCATGCGCTCGACCTGCAGCGCCGGCTCGGCGCGCCCTGCCTGGAATACCGCCGCCTCGCCGCGCCCGACCCTGGCTGGACCGAGCGCCCGCCGCTCTACTTCACCTTCCGCAAGCCGATCGCGCTGACCGGCGACGATGCGAAGGACATGCAGAAGAACATCCCGCGCAAGCAGCGCGCGGAGGTCAGGAAGGCGATCGAGCGCTTCGGGCTGACCAGCGTCTCGGACGGCGACACGGACCGGCTGCACCGGGTCTATGCCGAGAGCGTGCGCAACCTCGGCTCCCCGGTCTTCCCACGCCGCTACTTCCGCCTGCTCGGCGAGGCCTTCCCGGGCGAGCACGATGTGACGACGGTGCTGCATGAGGGGCGGCCGGTCTCGGCGGTGCTGAACTTCCACTTCCGGCAGGAGGTGCTGCCCTATTACGGCGGCGGCACCGCGGCGGCGCGGGCGCTGTCGGCCAACGACTTCATGTACTGGGAGGTGATGCGCCGCGCCGGGCGCGAGCGCGGCGCGACGCTGTTCGATTTCGGCCGCAGCAAGGCCGGCACCGGCGCCTTCGCCTACAAGCGCAATTGGGGCTTCGAGGAAGCGCCGCTGCACTACTGCTACCGCCTGGCCGAGGGCGCGCGCATCCCGGACAACAACCCGAACAACCCGAAATACCGGCTGTTCATCGCCGCCTGGAAGCGGCTGCCGCTGCCGCTCGCGAACCTGCTGGGACCGCCGCTGGTGCGGGGGCTCGGCTGAGGCCGCCGCCATGGACAAGCCCCGGCTGCTCTTCCTCTGCCACCGGATCCCCTACCCGCCCGACAAGGGCGAGAAGATCCGTGCCTGGCATTTCCTCGATCATCTGGCCGAGCACTGGACGGTCGATCTCGGCTGCCTGGTCGACGACCCGGCCGACCTCGCGCACCTGCCCGTGCTGGAGGCACGTTGCGCCGCGGTGGTGTGCCGTCCGATCGGCCGCCGGCAGCGCATGCTCCGTGCGCTGCTGGGCGCCCGGCCGGGGCGCCCGCTGACGCTCGACTGGTTCGACGAGCCGGGGCTGCGGCGCTGGGCGCGGGAGGGGCTGGCCGCCGGGCGGTACGAGGCCGTGTTCGTCTATTCCTCCGCCATGGCGCCCTATGCGATGGGGCCCTGGGCCCGGGGGCCGCGCCGGGTGCTCGACATGGTCGATGTCGATTCCGAGAAGTGGCGCGCCTATGCCGAGGACGGCGCGACCTTCCCGAAGCGCCAGGTCTGGGCGCGGGAAGCACGGACGCTGCTTGCCTTCGAGCGCACGGCGGCGATGGATTTCGACGCGACGCTGCTGGTCTCGGAGGCGGAGCGACGGCGCTTCCTCGAGCTGGCGCCCGAGTGCGCGGACCGCGTCTTCGCGGTCGACAACGGCGTCGACCTGTCGCGCTTCGATCCCGCCCTGGCCTATCCGGACCCCTATGCCGAGGCGACGGGGCCGGCAATCGTCTTCACCGGCACGATGGACTACCGGCCGAATGTCGATGCGGTCTGCTGGTTCGCGCGGGCGGTGATGCCGCGGCTGCGCGCGCGGCGGCCGGCGCCGGTGTTCCACATCGTCGGCGCCAACCCCGCCCCCGAGGTGCAGGCGCTGGCCCAGGCCCGCGATGTGCGGGTGACGGGGCGGGTGCCGGATGTGCGGCCTTACCTGGCGCATGCCGCGGTCGCGGTGGCGCCGCTGCGCATCGCGCGCGGGGTGCAGAACAAGGTGCTGGAAGCGATGGCGATGGGCCGGCCGGTGGTCGCCTCGCCGGAGGCCTTCGAGGGCGTGCGCGCACGGCCGGGGCGGGACCTGCTGGTGGCCGAGGACGCGGCGTCGATGGCGCGGCTTGTGGCGGAGGTGCTGGAGGGCCGGCATGCGGGCCTCGGCGCGGCAGCGCGCGGGGCGGTGGCGGCGGGCCATGGCTGGGCCGCCGGCTTGGCGCGACTGGATGCGCTCCTGGCTGGTGGCGGACGCGACCACGCGCGGGAGGCGGCATGAGCGACGCGACGATGGCAAGGACGATCCCTAACTCCGTCGAGGCCGACCCCGTCACGATCTCGGTGGTGATCCCGGCCTACAACGCGGCCGCGACGATTGCCGCCGCGATCGAGAGCGCTCTGGCACAAACCCGCCCACCCGACGAGATCATCGTGGTCGATGACGGCTCGCGCGACGACACAGCCGCCGTCGTCGAGCGCTTCGGCGCTGCGGTCCGGCTGGTGCGGCAGACCAATGCGGGCTGCGGCCAGGCGCGCAACACCGGCGTGCGGGCGGCGCGCGGCAATTGGCTGGCCTTCCTTGATGCCGACGATCTCTGGCAGCCCACCAAGCTCGCGCGGCAGATGCCGGAGACGGCAGATCCGCAGGTCGCGGTGATCGTCTGCCGGGCGCGCAGCAAGGATGGCAGAAGGCTGCCACGCCGCTTCACCTTTGATGATCTGTGGGCGGGAAATGACGCGATCGTCTCCTCCTCCCTGGTCCGCCGCAGCGTCTTCGAAGAGGCCGGCGGTTTCTGGAAGGAGCGGGCATGCGAGGACTACCACCTCTGGCTCCGGCTGACCGCCGCGGGCTGGGAGATGGCGAACGTGCCCGAGGATCTCGTGGTCTATGCGCCAACGGCACAGAGCCTGTCACGGCAGATCGAGAGCTTCGCGGCGGCCGAACTTGCCTGCATCCGCGACGTGGCGGAGCGGCTGGACATGCCGAAGGCCAGGATGAAGGCGCGGCTGGCGCAGTGCTATCAGCGGCACGCGCGCGGGGCGGTCCATTCGCGGAACCTCTCCGTCGCCCGGCGATTCGCGCTTGCCTCGCTGCGCCATAACGTCTCCGTGGCGCAGCTCTGGGCGCTCGCCCTGGCCTTCACGCCGCGGTCCCTGCTCGACCTGCGTCGCCGCGCCCGCGGCGCCTTCCACGGGGTGCTGACATGACCGACGCCGCCTCCCGCCCGGGCGATCCAGGCTTGGCCGCGCAGGGGATCCTGCCCGGCGTCGACGTCATCATCCCCTGCTACAATTACGGCCGCTTCCTGCGCGCCTGCGTCAGCAGCGTCCTCGACCAGCCCGGCTGCCGGGTGCGCGTCCTCATCATCGACGATTGCTCGGCCGATGATTCGCTCGAGACCGCGCGTGCCATCGCCGCCGGGGATGCGCGCGTGCAGGTGATCGCCCATGCGATGAATCGCGGACATATCGCGACCTACAACGAGGGCATCGAGTGGCTCGCGGCCGAATACATGTTGCTGCTGTCCTCGGACGACATGCTCGCCCCGGGCGCCCTCGCCCGCGCCGTCGGACTGATGGAGGCCGAGCCCGGCATCGCCTTCGTGCATGGCCCCGCCATCCAGTTCGGCGATGAGGCGGACCTCGCGGCCAAGCTTGGGGCCACGCCGTCGCGATCGGAGACCGGGACCATTACCCGGGGACCCGACTTCATCCGCGGGCTCTGCGCCCGGCCGGTGAACACCATCGAGACGGCCACCGCCATCGTCCGGACCACCCTGCAGAAGCAGGTCGGCGGCTACCGTCCGGAGCTGCCGCATTCCGGCGACATGGAGATGTGGCTGCGACTGGCCGCACACGGCGATGTCGGCGAGGTCGGCGCGCTGCAGGCCTATACCCGCATCCACGCGCGCAACATGCGGCACGGCTACAAGGCCGACCGCATGCGGGCCGACTACGAGCAGCGGCACCGAGCGTTCCGGATCTTCTTCGAGGGCCAATCCGCCAGGCTGGCGGACGCGGCCGGGCTCGATCGCCTTGCTTGCCGCTCGCTCGCCGAGGAGGTGCTGTGGTCGGTCGCCAAGCACCTCGAGGAGGCGGAGGAAGATGCCGCGACGGCGCGCCTGATGGATCTGGCGCCTGTCATCGATCCCACGATCCGGCGCACCCCGCTCTGGTGGAAGACCGTCGCCAGGCGCCTCGCCGGGCCGCTCTGGTGGCGGCGGCTGGTATCGGTCGCATCCGCGCTCGGGCGCGGCGGGCGGGCGTCGCCCCGCGTCGGCAGCCGGCAGGACGCATGAACGTCCTGCACGTCCTGCCCTTTCCCGGCGTCGGCGGTACCGAGGTCGCGACCCGCCGGCTGGCGGATGCCGTCCGCCCCTTCGATGTGGGGAGCAGCGCGCTGCTGCTGCGGCCGGCGGAGGATCTGCAGGCTTATCTGGAAGGGGCGGGCATCCCCTGCCTCGTCCCGGCCGTGCGGCCGGAGCCGAGCCTGCTGCGCGCCGCGCCCCGCTTCCTGCACGAATCCTGGACGCTCGCCCGGACGCTGCGGGCCTTCGACCTGATCCATTGCGCCGATGTCTCGGCCGCCTACAGCGTCGCCGTCGCCGGTCGGCTGGCACGACGCCCCGTCCTCTGCCACATCCGCAACCGGGAGGCACGGCTGCCGCTGCGCAGCCGCCTCTTCATCGGCGCGGCCGGCCACTTCGTCTTCGTCTCCCGCGACACCCGCGACCGCTTCCCGATGCCCGGCTTGGCGCGGACACGCACCAGCATCCTCTATGACGGTGTCGACATCCCGCCAAGCCCGAGCGGCGCGGAACGCCAGGCCGCCGCCGCGGCCCTGCGCGCCGAGTTCGGCCTGGCCGCCGATGCGGTCATCGCCGCCATGTTCGCCCGCGTGAACCCGCAGAAGGACTACCCGACCCTCGTCCGCGCCGCCGCCCTGCTGCGGGACAGCCACCCTCGGCTCCGCTTCCTCATCGTCGGCGACAAGGATCGCGTGCCGCAGAACCGCGCGCACTTCGCCGAGGTCGAGGCCCTGGCCCGCGCCGCCGGCGTGCTCGACCGCTTCGTCTTCACGGGCTTCCGGGAGGACATCCGGCACCTGATGCTGGCGGCCGATCTCTGCCTCCTCTGCACGCACTTCGAGGGCCTGCCGCTCGTGCTGATCGAGGCGATGGCGCTCGGGCAGCCCTGCATCGCCACCGCCGTCGACGGCATCCCCGAGGCGCTGACCGATGGCGTCACCGGCCTGCTACACGCGCCGGGCGATGCCGAGGGGCTGGCGGCCGCCATCGTGCGCCTTGCCGATTCACCTGCCCTCGCGCTGACCATCGGCGAGGCGGCGCGACGCGACGCGGAGGACCGATTCAGCCGCGACCGCTTCGCCCGCGATGCGCACGCGCTCTACGCGAAGCTTGCAGGCCCCGAGGGCAAGGGCCGCCAGGGGCTGGAGGCGGCGCGTGCGGCGCTCGGCTGAACGGCGCGCGGCGACGGCCGCATGAGCGCGATCCGCCGCTCCCTCGCCTTCTCCTTCGCCGAGAAATACGGGTCCTATGCGCTCGGCCTCGTCGGGATGGTCATCCTCGCCCGGCTGCTGACACCCAAGGATTTCGGCATCTTCGCCATCGGCATGGCGGTCGTCGCGCTGATCGATGTCTTCCGCGATTTCGGCGTCGGCAACTACCTGGTGCAGGAGCGGGAGCTGACCGAGGCGCGGGTGCGCGCCGCTTTCACCGTCACCTTCGGCATCTCCCTGGCCAGCGGCCTCGGCCTGCTCGCCACCACCGGCCTGTTCGCGGCCTTCTACGACGAGCCGGGGCTCGCCCAGCTAATGCCGCTCTTCGCGGCCAATTTCCTCCTCGTGCCCTTCGGCATGCCGAGCCTCACCCTGCTGCGGCGGGACATGGCCTTCGATGCGCTGGCCGGGATCAACCTCTTCGCCGCGGTGGTGAATCTCGGCGTCGTCGTCGCGCTCGCCCTGCTCGGCTTCGGCTATATGAGCCTCGGCTGGGCAACCCTCGCCGGGGGCGTCGCGCGCACCGTGGCGGCGCTGGCCGTGCGTCCTTGCCTCTGGGCATTCCGCCCCTCAATCCGCGAATGGCGCCGGCTCGGGGGTTTCGGCGCCTATTCGACCGCGACCGCGCTGGTCAACGTGCTGCATGACTGGCTGCCGCAGCTGATCATGGGGCGGGTCCTCGGCTTCGCCGCGGTCGGGCTCTACGGCCGCGCGGTCACGCTCTGCCAGCTGCCGGACAAGCTGGTGGTCAGCGCGCTCCATCCCGTGATCCTGCCCGCGCTCTCCGAGCGTGCGCGGCGCGACGAGCCACTGAAGCCCGCCTACCTCCTCGCCCTCTCCTACATGTCCGCGGCGCAATGGCCGATCCTGATCGGCCTCGCCCTGCTCGCCGAGCCCGTGGTGCTCCTGCTCCTCGGCGAGCGCTGGCTCGAGGTCGCACCGCTCGTCCGGATCATGGCGCTCGCCGCGCTCAGCCTGGCGCCGGCTTTCATGACCTACCCGACGCTCGTCGCGCTCGGCCGGATCCGCGACACGCTGACGATGAGCCTGGTCTCCGTGCCGCCTTCCATGCTGCTGATCGTCGTGGCCATGCCCTTCGGACTGCAGGCGGTCGCGGCCACCCAGCTCGTCAACGCGCCGCTGCAGGTCTTCATCGCCCTCTGCTTCATCCGTCGCCGCATCGGCCTCTCCTGGACCGAGTTGGCGCGAAGCGTCCGGGCGAGCGCGGTCGTCGCGCTCTGCGCGGCGGCCGTGCCGGCGACGATGGTCGCGCTGCGCGGCGGGTTCGAGGTGCCGATGCCGCTTCCCCTTGCCATGCTGGCCGGGGTCGGCGCGGCGCTGGGCTGGCTCGCCGGCCTCTACCTCACCGGCCATCCGTTGCTCGAGGAACTGCGCGGCGGCTTGCGGATGGTCGGGCGGCGCCTGCGGCGGCGGCGCCCGGCCTGACGGCACCCCACAGGATCGCTCAGCCGGGGCGAGGCGCGAGCACCGCCACGGGCCCGGCCGTCATCGCCGGCAAGGGGGCCGGGGGCAGGCCGAACAGCCCCCCATAGGTGCGGAACATCACCTGCTCGTCATAGTCCCGCTCCGCCTTCGCCCGGTTCGCCGCCCCCGCCTGCCGGCGCGTCGCCGCCTTGGCGCCTAGCAGCCGTCCCAGCGCCCCGGCCAGCGCCGCATCGTCCCGCGCGGCGAGGAAGGGCGCGTTCTCCGCCGCCAGCATGCGCGGCACGTCGCCGACCTCGGTCGCCGCCACCGGCAGACCCGTCGCCATCGCCTCCAGCACCGAGAGCGGCATCTGCTCGGTGTCGGAGGACAGGGCGAAGGCATCGAAGGCGCGGTAGGCGGCGGCGGGGTCGGCCAGCGCCCCGGTGAAGCGCACCATACCGGCGAGGCCGAGCTCGGCCGCCAGCGCCTCGAGCCGCGGCCGCTCCGGCCCCTCGCCGACGATCGCCAAGCGCAGCGCCAGCCCCTCGTCGCGCAGCCGTCGCACCGCCCGCAGCAGCCGGGCGAGGTTCTTCTCCGTCCGCAGCGCCGCGACCGTGCCGACCAGCGGCCCCTCCCCCGGCACGTCCAGCGGCGCCGCTGGGCCGTCTGGCCGGAAGCGCGCCAGGTCCAGCCCGTTCGGCACGTAGCGCAGCCGCGCCGGCGGCAGCCGCCAGATCTCCCGGGCGATCCGCTCGAGGTTGAGGGAGGGCAGGACCACCACCGTGCCGCGGCCCAGCACCAGGCGCCGGGTGAGCACGCGGCGGCGGATCTGCCCCTCGGCCTCCTCCGGCCCGAACCCGTCCTCGATATGGACGTGCCGCCGGACGCCGCCGAGCAGGCGGTTCGCCATCGCCCACTCAATCGAGCCCCAATTGTGCGTCACCAGCACATCCGGGCGGAGGGCACGCAGCGCCTGCCGGAAGCCCGCGAGGTTCGCCAGCATGGCGCCGCGCCGGACCGGGATCTCGGGGAAGGTCACGTCGAGTCCGGGCGAGAGCCGTGCCGCGGCATCCCGCCGCCCATCCATGGCGAAGATCGCATGGCGGAAGGCGCGGTCGTGGTGGTTGGCGACCGCGGCGAAGCGCACCTGCGGCCCGCCGACGGCGAAGGTAGCGAAGATGCTCAGCACCAGGGGCGGGCTGGTCTCCGCCATGCTCACCCGGCCCCCACCGCCTGCCGTGCGAACACCGCCGGGTCGGCGACCGGCACCCAGCCGAGATCGCGCTTCGCATCGCCGCAATCGAAGGTCGCCGCCAGCCCGCGCGAGAGGATGTCGCGCCGCGAGGGCAGCGGCACCCGGCGCCCGCCGGCCCGCTTGACCACCCATTTCGCCACCTCTTCCGCCCAGAGCAGGGTGGGACGGCTCGGGTGGAAGCGCAGCGGCCGGCCGGTCGCCCGCGCCAGGGCCGCGACGTAGTCGCGCGCGCTCGGCCGGACGTCGCCGACCAGGTTGTAGCATCGCCCGGCGAGGTCGGCCTCGCTCCGCGCGGCGAGCCGGATGGCCTCCGCCACGTCCTCCACCAGCACGAAGGGCAGCGGGTTGGTGCCGCCATTCCAGCCGATGCAGTGCTGCTCGTTGTTGAAGGCGCCGAGCCCGCTGTGGAAGGGCGAGGTCCCCTCCCCCACCACCAGGCCCGGGCGCAGGATGCAGACCGGCAGGCCCTCCCGCGCCTGCATCTCCAGCAGCACGCGGTCGCAGAGCGCCTTGGCGCGCGCGTAATCCGCCCGCTCCTCCGCCCGCGGGTCGGGCGGGGTCGCACCGGTCACCACCCCCGCCTCGGGCCCGAGATAGAGCGAGGCGATGGAGCCGACATGCACGAGGCGCCGCGCGCCGGCCGCGAGGCAGGCGCGGGCGACCGTCTCCGCCCCGCCCACCATGGCCGCGCGCACCTGCTCGAAGGTCGCGCCACCGCCGCCATGGGCGAGATTGATCACCACGGGCGCCCCGGCGATGGCGCGGCGCACCGCCTCGGCGTCGCGGATGTCGCCGCGATGCAGGGCGACGCCCTCTCCGGCGAAGACCGCGGGCAGGTTGCGCGTGGAGCGCGCCATGACGGCGACGCTGAGCCCCTCCTCGCGCAGGCGCCGCACGGTCGCGGTGCCGATGAATCCGGTGCCGCCCAGCACCGCGACATCGGCCGTGGCCGGGCCCTCCGGCGCCGGCCGGATCGCCGGTGCGGCGAGGGCGGGCGCACCGAAGGCCGCGTCGCGGATCGCCTCGCAGACCCCGACCAGCGCCGCGCCGAAGGCGCCGTCGGTCTCGGGCGCGGTGCCGGCATCGAGGGCGGCGTGGAAGGCGCCGATGCTCGCCCGCATGCTGCGGAAGAACGGATCGCTCCGCCCCTTCAGCCGCAGGGTGGAGAGCGCGTAGTCGGTGGCGTTGCCGAGGGCGCCGCCGAGGATCGCGCCGGCCGTGCCGGTGCCGGCGAGCAGGGCATCCACCGCCTCCAGCCAGCGGCCGCGGCCATGCGCATGGCAGCGGTTCGCCAGGATGTCGGCGACGATCACGCCATCGTCGCAGACCACGCTCACCTGCCAGAAGGGGAAGGCGGCGCCGATGGCGAAGCGGAGCTGCGCCGGCAGCCGCGCGCAGGCGAGGGTCGCGGTGGTCCCCGGGAACAGCGACACGTCCGGCGCGATGCCCATCGGCGCGTCGGCGATGGCGCGCAGCTCCCGCACCGGCCCGGCCAGCGCCACGATCTGCGACAGCGGATGCACCGCCTGCTCGAGCAGGATGTTGCCCGGGGCGTGGAACATCCAATGGCCGAACTGCCGCGCCGCGAGCTGGCGCAGCGGCAGGTTGTAGATGCAGTCGACGAAGCGGGCGGGGCCGTAGCGCCCCTCCGCCAGCGCCTGGCGCAGCCGGACGAAGGCCGGGTGGAAGACGAAGTTCTGGTTGACGCCGAGGGTGGCGCCCGAGGCGCGCGCCGCCCCGAGCAGTGCATCGCACTCGGCCGTCGAGGCGGCCAGCGGCTTCTCGAGCAGCACGGCGCAGCCGGCCTCGAGCCAGGGCAGCGCCGCATCGCGATGCACATCGGGCGGCACGAGCACATGGGCGGCATCCAGCGGCCCGGCCCCCGCCATCGCCTCGGCCAGCGAGGCATGCGCGGCCGGCACCTGCCACCGCGCGGCCAGGCGCTCGGCCGCGGCGCGGTTCGGGTCGACGATCGCAGCGATGCGCAGGCCCGGCAGGCCGGCGAGCGCCTCGGCATGGATCGCGGCGATGTTGCCCGCGCCGACGAGGCAGAGGCGGCGCTCTCCCCTGGGGGCGGCGGGGACGGCGGCCTCGCCGCGGCGCGGCGCCGGGGCCGCGGCGGCGGGCTCCGGCGCGGCATCGAAGGTCTGGATGGCGGAGGGCATGCGCGGGGTCATCCGGGGCAGCGGCCGGCCTGGGGCGCAGGATCGGCGCGGCGAGGGAGGAAGGGGGGAAGGTGGGGGCGGCGGGGAAGGACGGGGCGGGGCGTCGGGACGAAGTGTGGCGGCGGCCTCACGCGGCGCGCCCGGCGAGCGGCGCTGCCTCCGCGGCGGCGGTGCCCGGCCGTGCCATTGCCGCCTCGGCCAGCGCGACCACGCGGCGGGCATTGCCGGCCCAGGTCAGGTCGCGTCGCAGGATCTCCTGGCGCGCCGCCCGGCCGATCCGCTCGCGCAGCCCCGGCTCCTCGGCCAGGCGCAGCACGCAGCGCCACATCGCGCCGGGCTCGGCCGGGTCGAACAGCAGCGCGGTCCGCCCATCCTCCAGCACCTCGCGCAGATTGGGCTGGTCGGGCGCCACCACGGCGCAGCCGGCGGCCATGTACTCGAACACCTTGAGCGGCGAGGCGTAGGGCACGGAGGCCGGCTGCAGGGCGATGTCGAAGCCGGCGACCAGGCGCGGGATCTCCTCGCGCGGGGCGAGACCGGTGAAGCGCACCCGCTCGGCGATGCCGAGCTCGGCCGCCAGCCGCTCGAGCCCCGGCCGCGCCGGCCCCTCGCCCACCACCTGCAGGGCGAGCCGCGGCTGGCCCTGCCAGGCGGCCAGCGCCCGCACCACGGCGTCGAGCCCATGCCATTCGCGCACGAAGCCGACGAAGCCGAGCGTCAGCTCGGCCTTCGCCAAGCCATCAGGGACGGCCGGGCGAAGGCCTTCGGGAAAGTCGGCCAGGTCGATGCCGTTCGGCACCACGACGATCCGCTCACGCGGCACGCCGGCCGCGGCCACGTCGCCGGCCAGCACCTCCGTCACCGGCAGCACGCGGTGCCCGGCGCGCCAGACGAAGCGCTCGGTGGCGCGCGCCAGGCCATGCAGGCGGAGCTTGCCGAAGCGTGCCCGCTCGGCGGCGAGCGGCGCATTCACCTCGACCAGGAAGGGCAAGCCGAGCCGGCGGGCGAGCAGCGCGCCGGAGACGTAGAACAGGTTGTAGCGCTCGTAGATCGCCTCGGGGCGGAAGGTCCGCGCGGCGCGGCGCAGCCGGAGATAGCCGGGCAGGCTGTAGGCGAACTCGGCGAGTTCCAGCGCCCAGCCGGGCAGCCAGCGCCGCAGCAGGTCGGTCAGGCGCCCGCCGCCGCCGAGCGAGGCCTGGTCGTAGCCCGGCGGGCCGACCACCCGCACCTCATGCCCCGCCGCGCGCAGCGCCGCGACCATCGCATCCAGGTGCACGCCCTGCCCGTCGCGGGACAGGATGCGGTGGCTGTAGAGGATCCTCACGCCGCCGCCTCCAGTGCCGCCGCGGGCCGCGCCGGACCGGCCTCCGCCACCGCCAGGAAGCCCTCGAACACCAGCAGTTGCCACAGCGCCTGGGTGTGGTCGACGCGCCCGCTCTCGTGCTCGGCGACCAGCCGGCCGAGCGCCATGCCGTCGAACAGCCCGCTGTCCAGCATGGGCCCGCCAAGCAGCCGCGCCCGCACCTCGGCCGCGCCGCGGCGCAGCTGCCCGCCGATCGAGGCGGCGAAGCCCTGCTTGCCGCGGTGGAGAATCTCGGGCGGCAGCAGCCGCGCCGCCGCCTCCCGCAGCAGGTGCTTGCCGACCCCACCCGAGAGCTTGCGCCCGGCCGGCAGCGCCATGCCCCAGGCGACCAGGTCGTGGTCGAGCAGAGGCGGCCGTGTCTCGAGCGAGACGGCCATGCTGGTGCGATCCACCTTGGTCAGGATGTCGCCGGGCAGGTAGGTCATCACGTCGGCGTACTGCGCCTGCAGCAGCGGCTCCGCCGGATCGCATTCGGCCATCGCCGCGGCGATGCGCGCCGCCGGGTCATGGCCGGCGACCGCCGCGCGCAGGTCGCGCGAGAGGAGGCCGCGGCGCCGCTCCTCCTGGAGCTTGCAGACCGTGCGGTAGTAGCCGAGAGCGCTGTCGAGGCTGATCTCGGTCAGCGTGGTCTTGGCGCGCAGCCAGCGCGGCGCGCGGTCGAGCTTGGGGTAGGCCCGGGCGAGCGTGCCGATCACGTGCCGCCGCACGCCGGCGGGCAGGTGGGTGCGCACCGCCTCAGCCAGCATGTGCCAGCGATAGCGCCGGTAGCCGGCGAACACCTCGTCCCCGCCATCGCCCGACAGCGCGACGGTCGCGTGCCGGCGCGCCAGGCGGCAGACGGCCAGGGTCGGGACCGCGGAATGGTCGCCGAAGGGCTCACCGAAGATCCCCGCCTGGTCGCGCGCCATGGCGAGGTAGTCGGCCGTCCCCTCCTCGGCGTGGTGGAGCGTGCCGGCCTTCGCCGCGACCAGCGCCGCGGCCGGGCGCTCATCGGCCTCGCCGGGAAAGCCGATGGTGAAAGTGGCCAGCGGCCCGGCGGCGGAGGCGGCCTCGGCGGCAAGAGCGACAACCGTGCCGGAGTCGATGCCGCCGGAGAGGAAGGCGCCGAGCGGGACATCGGCCATCAGCCGGTCGCGCACCGAGACATGCAGCAGGTCCGCGAGCAGGCGGGGCGCTTCGGGCCCCGGATCCGCCGCGACCGTAATGGGCGGCGCCCAGTAGCGCCGCGGCGCCACCTCCCCGGCCTGGCCCGGCGCGAGCAGCAGGGCATGGCCGGCCGGCAGCTTGCGCACGTCGCGCCAGATGCTGCCTGGATCGGGCACGTAGCCGAGGGCGAGGAAGTCGTCGACGGCGGCCGGGTCGATGCGGCGCGGGAGCTCCGGCAGGGTCAGCAGCGCCCCGATCTCGGAGGCGAAGGCGAGGCCGCCATCAGGCAGGCGGGCATAGACCAGCGGCTTCTCGCCCAGCCGGTCGCGCGCCAGCAACAGCTGGCCGCGCCGGCGATCCCAGAGCGCGAAGGCGAACATGCCGCGCAGCCGGTCGAGGCAGCCGAGGCCCCATTCCTCCCAGCCATGGAGGATGGATTCGGTGTCCGAGCGGGTGCGGAAGCGATGGCCGGCGGCCTCGAGCTCGGGCCGCAGCTCGGCGTGGTTGTAGATCTCGCCGTTGAAGACGATGACGACCGAGCCGTCCTCGTTGGCCATGGGCTGGGCGCCGCCGCCGAGGTCGACGATGGACAGCCGGCGATGGCCAAGGGCGATCCCCGGCTCGGTATGGAAGCCTTCCCCGTCGGGACCGCGATGGCGGATCGCATCGGCCATGCGCCGCACGCGCCCGAGGTCGGGCTCGGCCGCCGCGGCGCCTGCGAGGATGCCGGCAATTCCGCACATGTCAGCGGCCTCCTCCTGGCCCGCAGCACCCCCCGGCGGCCGAAGCGGGGGGCGCCGCCGATGACCCGCATGGCTGGGTGTCGTGGCATGGCGCCCCCGAGACCCAGCGCTGCGTCACCCGCGCCGGCCGTCGGAACAGGCCCGAAGGGCCGCGAAGCGAGGATCTGAGCGGCTGCACGAATGCGTCCTGTTCGCGATGCGCGGCACCAGTTGCACTTTTAGCGTGTTTTTCGGTTCGAGGCCAACAAGAAATCGTCGCAATAATAAATCCATGATTGCTTTAAAGAGCCTCACTTCGCCCGGATCCTCGATCTCACTCTGGCAATCCGCGAATTGGGAACCAAGTGACCGGCGAGATCTTTGGGAAGGGGGCGGCCTATGGGGCGGGCGGGTCCGCCCCACGGCGTCCGGGGAGCATGGCGTCACGCCTGCCGGGAGAGGTCACGCAGATTTTCTGTTACAATCCCGTCATGATGGATCGCTCCGGTGGTCCACGGGGCCTCCCCTGCCCCTCTCGATGGTCGATCCTGCCGGATCCGGGTGATGCTGCAGTGTCAGACTTTCCCGCAGGTGCTTCAAATTTTTGTGTTACACACCTCAGGTTGAAGGTTTCCTCGGGCCTATCTCTATTCGATTGTTTCCGTGAGGGATGATCGCCATAATCTGATCCAGGAGAGGGGAGCATGCACTTGACGGATCCCCAGAGAGCGATCGGCACGGGCCTCAGTCCCGCCGACCAGGTCGAGATCGCGCCGGGAGAGGCGCGCCGCATGGCATGGCCCACGGCCGGCCTGTTGATCCTTGTCCTGTCGCTGATGGCCTGGGCGGTCATCGGTGGCGCCGTGATCCTCCTGGCGGGCTGACCGTACGTCTGCCCAGGGAGGCAGGTAGCCTCCTGCCCTCGCCCCCTTCCCCTCGACCATCGGGGCCTTGTCGCCAGGTCCCCTCCGAGGTTCCGCGCCCGCATGGCGCCCTGGCCAGGCTGATTCTCTTATTAAGCCGAGCGGCTAATCCCGAAGCACCTGCCTGTACCGTCTATGCAGTAGACGCTTTGGCGTAGCGCTGGAGGCGGGCGCCCGGACGCGCTCGGGGATCGGGGCAGGGGAGGGCATGAGGGTGATGGCCTCGTCATCCACATGCACCTGCGCCTCGGGGTAGGCGGAGAGGGCGAGGGCGAGTGCTTCCCGGGCGTGCGCCTTGAACTGGCGCTGGAGCGCAAATCCGGCGCCGAACTGCCTGTAGAGCGCCGGCCACGGGACGCGGGTCGGCTTCGCCAGGTGGTGGAGGCGGTAGGCGAGCCAGATGTAGAGGTCGATCGCCATGCTGCGCCCCGACAGGGCCCGGATCGCAGCCTCGCGGACGGGCAGGGGGTGCCGAATGAGGCTCTCGTAGAAGACCTCGTCGAGCACGACCGTCTCGCGCCACAGGGAGAGCTGCGCGCCGTCGGTGCTGCGGCCGGGCAGGATCGCCTCCCGGACGAAGCCCCCGTTCATGACGGCCTCGCCGCCCTCGCCGATGCGGTAGAACGTCAGCCGGCAGAGGCTGAGACGCAGGCTCTGCTCGCGGACGGCCTCGTAGCCCTTGCCGCCACTGTTCAGGCCCATCGCCTTGAGCCAGCTGTGCATGGACCGCCCGAGCTCGACCTCGCGCGAGCGGGTCTTGATGGCCTCGGTCTGCAGGTAGAGAAGGATCAGCCGGGCCACGTAGCCGAAGGGCACCCCGACGGCGGTCCCGTCGTGGGTCTTGCCGCTCTCGATCCGGAGCCGGATGTCGGCCCCGTCCCGAACCCATTCGTTCGCCTCGATCCGCTTGTGGGGGAGGGCGGTCATGGCGAAGCCGGCATGCACGAAGTTCGGTGTGCCGTCCTCGTCGGTGAGGACCATGTGGATGGCCTCGACGCAGCGCCGGTCGATGGCCGTCGGGGCTAGATTCCGCGCCTGCTGGATGCCGAGCGTCTCAAGCCGGCCGCGCAGGCTCCCTTCAAGAGCCTCCTCGACGCCTACGGAGAGGGGCCACGCAGCGGTGTCGGTGGAGTCAGGCATGCCGAAGCAAGCTGCACATCTGAGGCCGGCCGCGCAATTCGTACCCTGCCGACGGGTTCATGCTGGCCGGCTTTTCCCCTACCGCGGTCCGTACCCTGCTGACGACCCTAAGCAAGCTAATTGGATTCCTATTTGGATGCGTCAGCAGGGTACGGGGGACGACTCGGATTTCGTCGGTCGGGTACGAACTGGCGTCACCAGGGTACGAACTGGCTGTGGATAAGTTGAGCGGGATCGGTCCGCGCCGGGGCGTCACCAGGGTACGAATCCCGGACGCCCTGGACGACCACATCCGTGGAGCGTGGCAGGCGGGGCAGGGGAGAGGAGGGGGGCAATACGATTCGTACTCTATCGACGCCCTCATCGCAGTTGCTAGCGGCTGCCACGACGCCGCGGGGTGGGCGTCGACCGGAGATCCTCCGGGTGCACGTCGAAGCCCGCGGCTGCGAGCGCCCGGCACACCAGCACCGTCTGAGTCGTGCCCTCTGCGCGTGTGCGGTCGGCGAGCTGATCGCCGAGCGCGCGCCGGACGCGGATGTTCACCTGCACGAGCTCCTCCTCGGGCGGCGCCGGGGAAGGGGCGGCCGGGGCAGGGGAGGGGGCGCGGCAAGAGGGAGGCGGGCGGCAGCCCAGCCTGCTGGGCGACGGCGTCGGCGGCCGCGAGCGCCTCCCGTGCAGAGGGGCGGGCGATGGCGGGCTTCCCGGGACACCACCGCCGCACACCGGAGCCCTACCGCACCGAGAGGCGGACGCCCCTGAAGGTCCGCAGGTCCTCCCCGCGGCTGTTCCTGATGTTCTTGCAGGTGCAGCCGCCTTCGACGAACTCGTCCTTCTTGCAATCGTCCTCGTTCCGCGACGACACATGGTCGCCGTCGTCGCTCAGGATCAGGACGTCGTCCGTGCCGGGCAGCGGGACGACCGCCTCGGGGTGGAAGCCCTCGGGCAGCGCCACGCGCCAGGGCACAGGCTCGGGGTCGCCCGAGGCCCAGCGGTAGAGCGCGAAGGTCCCGTCGTCCCCCTTGGGCCCGGCGAGCAGGAGCATCTCCCCGAGGCGCTCGGACCAAGCAATGTCGCGCAGGCCCCGCCCCCCGAGCCCCAGGCGGATCTGGTCACCGATGTCGGCGGACGCGGCGGCGCCCGAGAGCAGGGCCTCGTGGTTCCGCACCGGGGCGATCAGCGCTTCGCCGTCCGGGACGGGGTTGCGGAATCCGATCAGGAGCGCGCCGCGGCGCGGGTCGAACGCCATGGCCTCGATGTTGAGACCGTGCCTCTCCGGGCTCAGGTCTTCGTCAGGTCGGTCGTCTGGCCCGATGAACCCTTGCAGGACGGGACCGCCGTCGCGGGTCCATCGCCGGAGGTCGTCGAGCAGGGTCGTCACTCGTGCGACGGAGACGGGTCCGACCGATCCACCCTCGATCGCGTCGACGGGTACCGAGAAGAGGACGCGCCGCTCCGGGCGGACCTCTCCCTTGCTGTTCCGGCCATGGGAGCCGATCCACAGGCTCCGTGTCCCCGCGATGGCACCGGCCTCCAGGTCGGGCTCGACATCCGCGTCGCTGACGCCGGGGACGGAGATCCGCGCCGAGGGCTTGCCGCCGGCCACGTCGTAGACCCGCACGCGCGGGTTCTTCTCGTCGTCCACGCTCGCAAACCGTCCGCCGGGCAGCGGCACCGCGCCGGAGCCGTCGCAGGTGCCACGGAAGGTGACGATCTGGGCCAGCGCCGACGTCGCGGCCGTGCCGACCGTGAGAAGGGCCAGCGCCAGAGCAAGTACGTGCCGATGAGCCATTGCCGCTCCTCCTCCGCTCAGCGCGCCAAAGGTCACATAGCCACTTACGTTCGGGTAGACGTCTGGCCGTACCCGCCTCGCTCCCTATCACCCGCGATAAGTCCCGCTTACCGCGGGTGAGGAGAAGCCTGCCCCAATCGCGGAAACCCGCGGGATTCGGCCGTGACGGCACGGACGAAGGGCGGAGTTCCGGATGTGCGGCCAGGAACCAAGAGGCGCTTGACCAAATCTGACCAAGGCCGCTACGTCCCCCAACAGACCAACCCTGGTCAGGATGCCGCGCGTGACCCAGGTCAACCTCTACGACGCCAAGACCCAGCTCTCCCGGCTCGTGGAGCGCGCCGCCGCCGGCGAGGAGATCGTCATCGCCAAGGGCGGCCGTCCGCTCGCCCGCCTCGTGCCGCTGGCCCGGCGCACCGCGCCGCGCGAACTCGGCTTCCTGGCTGGGCGGGTCCATGTCGGCGCCGATTTCGACGCGCCGCTGCCGGACGACCTCGCAGCCGCCTTCGGCCTCACCCCGCAGGGCGACGCGTGAGGCTGCTGCTCGACACCCATGCCTTCCTCTGGGCGACGGCCGACCCGGGGCGGCTCGGGGCGGCGGCGCAGGCCGCGCTCCGCGCGCCGGAGAACACGATCGTCGTCAGCGCCGCGACCGTCTGGGAGATCGCCATCAAGCGGGCGCTGGGACGCCTGGAATTCCCGCTCGAGGAGCTCGACGCCATCCTCGCCCGCGCCGGCTTCGAGCTCCTGCCGATCGGCGCCGGCCATGCGATCGCGGCGGGCGGGCTGCCGCGCCATCACGGCGATCCCTTCGACCGCATGCTTATCGCCCAGGCCCGCCTCGAGGGCCTGACCCTGGTCAGCGAGGATGCCGCCGTCGCCGCCTATGGCGTGCCGCTGCTCGGGCGAGGGCCGGAATGACCGACGCCGCGCGCACCCGCGACGGCATCCCTGTGCCGGCGGCACCGACCGATGCCGATCGGCCCGTCCATCCCCTGGCGGCCGAGGCGATCGCCGCCGCCAGGGCCTATGCCCGCGAGGCGCTCGCGCCAGAGACCCGGCGCGCCTACGCCGCCGACTGGGCGCATTTCGCGGCCTGGTGCCGCGACGCCGGCTGCGCGCCGCTGCCCGCCGAGCCGGGGGCGGTGGCCGCCTACCTCGCCGCGCTGGCCGGGATGTACTCCCGCTCGGCCCTGGAGAGGCGCCTCGCCGCCATCGGCCATGCGCATCGCCTGCGCGGCCTCGCCTGGTCGGCGGGCCATCCGCTGATCCGCACCACGCTGCGTGGCATCCACCGCCGCCATGGCAGCCGTCCGCGCCGGGCCGCGGCCCTCACCTCCACCGAGCTCAAGACGCTCATCGCCGCCTGCCCCGGCGACCTCGCCGGCCTGCGCGACCGGGCGCTGCTGCTGCTGGGCTTCGCCGGGGCGCTGCGCCGCTCCGAGCTCGTCGGGATCGACCGCGAGCACCTGCGCCTGACGGAGGCGGGGCTGCGCCTCCTCCTCCCCAGCTCCAAGACCGACCCCGAGGGCAAGGGCGTCGAGCTCGGCATCAACCGCGGCAAGCGGCGCGAGACCTGCCCCGTGCGCGCGCTCGAGGCCTGGCTCACGGCCTCCGACTGCCGGTACGGGCCGGTGTTCCGCAAGGTCGACCGCTGGGGCAGCATCGAGCACCGCCGGCTCGGCGCCGATGCGGTGCGCGACATCCTGCTGAAGCGCGCCGCGGCGGCGAAGCTGACCGTGCCCGCCGGCGAGCGGCTCTCGCCGCACGGGCTCCGGGCGGGCTTCGTGACCGAGGCCTACATGGCCGGGGCGCGCGACGAGCAGGTGATGGACCACACCCGCCACCGCGACCTCAAGACCATGCGCGGCTATGTCCGGCGCGCCAAGCTCGTGACCGACAGCGCCACCAGGCTGCTCGACCTGTGACCAGGGCCGCGGCCATGGCGACGCGCGGGGCAGGGAGAGGCGACGCGCCTGCCGCGGTGCTCGCGCCCGCCCATACGGACTGGCTCTATCACCATCTCCGGGTGGAGGGCGATGCCGAGCAGGTCGCGGCCTTCCGGGCCGCAGCCGCCGGCCCCGGCCTGATCCCCTGGACGGATGATTTCGGTGCGGCGGCGGAGGACTGGTTCCATCTTCTCGTGGCACCCCCTGCTCCGCAGCGGCGCAGCCTCAGCCTCGAGGGGGCGCGGATCCTGGCCGGACAGCTGCGGGATGCCGCCGAAGCCCGCCGGCAGCGGATCCGCGAGCGTGCCGAAACCGATCGCGCCTGTCCTCTCGACCTGCACCGGCTGCTGCCCGTGCCGGCGCTGCTGCTGCGGCTCGGGCCCGGGCACCCGGAGGCGCGTGCCTGGCTGTGGGCGCACTGGGGCACGACCCAGGCGCTGCGCGGCGTCGTCGTGCCGCCGCCGCCCGGGCGGGCCGGGCAGGGGGCTGGGCAGAGGGCCGGGCTCTGGCGGGTGGGGTTCTGGGCCGCCGACTGGACGCCCTGGCGCGCCCTCGTCGCGCTCCGCAGCCGCTGGCCGGCGCTGCGCCTCGCCATGCGGCCGCTCTATGACGGCCCCCCCTGATCCCGAGCCTCTCGCGGAGGAGGGTGACGACAGCGGCGACCGCTGCAGGCTCCGCCTGGCCGGCTGGGAGGGGCCGCTCGCCCTGCTGCTCGACCAGGTCCGGGCGCAGCGCATCGACCTGACGCAGCTCTCCGCCGCCGCGCTCGTCGCACAGCTGGAGGCCCGCCTGCTGGCGGCGATCGCGGCCCGGACCACGGCGCTGCCGCAGCTGGCCGGCTGGGTGGTCGCCGCCGCCACGCTGCTGGACCTGCGCGCCCGCCTGGTGGTGCCGACGGCACCGGCCGAGGACGCGGCCGCGGTGCGCGACGCGGCGGCGATGCGCCGGCTGCTGCTGGAGCGGGAGGCCATGCGGCGCGCCGCCACGTGGCTGGAACAGCGCCAGCAGCTCGGGCGCGACGTCTTTGCGCGCGGCGCGCCGGAGCCGCTGGCGGAGGCGCCGCCCGCCACCGACCTGACGGCGCTGCTGCGCGCCTGCCTCACGCTGCTCGCGGCGCCTGCCCGCGGTGTGCCGATCCATCGGCCCGGCCTCCCCCCGCTCTGGCGCGTGCCGGAGGCGCTGGCGCATCTGCGCGGCCTGCTGCCGGAGCTGGCCAGGGGAGGAGCGTCCCTGGTTCAGCTCGTCCCGGCCCGGGAGGGAGCCATGGCAACCCCGCTCCAACGCCGCGCCGTGCTGGCCAGCACGCTGCTGGCCGCGCTGGAGCTGAGCCGCGACGGGACGCTCGCGCTCGACCAGCCGGAGGCCTTCGGGCCCATCCGGGTCGAACGCGGAGGGTCTGCGGACGCCGCCCCCGCCGATGCGGCGGAGATCGGGACGGCCGACGAGGGCTGTCGAGGAGCTCCCCCAGGTCGTGCCGGCGCCGGAGGGTGAGGCGGCGCCGGGCACGAGGGCGCTCGCGGCCGTGCAGCAGGTGGCAGCGCCGGCAGAGCGCTAGGAGGTTGCGCGGCCGATTGTCGCACCGGGCAGGGCCGGGCCGTGCAATACAGCCTCGACCGCTGCAACCGATATCGTATCCGGCAACACGGACTCCCGGGTCGGCACGCCCTCGACCGTCAGGGGCAGCACCAGGCGGCACGGGAGCGTGACGTGCACGTCGTCCCCCGGCCGTTGCACCGCTCGGGCTCGGCAGCCTGCAGGACAGCCCCCTCGGAGATCGATCAGCGAACCGCCTCCACCATCGGATCTGGGTGCCGAGGCTGCGCCACCGGCGAGTCGGCGAGTCTGTGCCCCCTGACGTGGTGTAAGAGGCCGCCCGCGGAGCCCCTGGCGTAGCGCTGCGCGCGGCCGGCGGCGTCGTGGGCGGTCACCCGCCGATCTTCGTTAGGTTTGGGTTGCGAGACCTCTCACCGAACCGGAGACCAACGATGACCGAGGACAGGATGGCGCTTCTCGACCTGGTGAAGAAGGGCGCCGACGCCGACCTGGTGCGCGACATGCTGGCCTTCGCCGCCGATCGGATCATGGAGGCCGAGGCCGATGTGGCGGCCGGTGCGGTCAAGGGCGCCTACTTCCCGACCTTCCTCGAGCCCCCCGGACCACCGAGAAGGCCCTGGTGGCCGCGGTGCAGGAGGCCTACGTCCACGGCATCTCCACGCGCGCCGTCGATGACCTGGTGAAGGCGCTGGGCGCGGGCGGGATGTCGAAGAGCCAAGTCTGCCGCCTCTGCGCCGAGATCGACACCCGCGTGAATGCCTTCCTCAGCCGGTCCCTGGAAGGCCGATGGCCCTACCTCTGGCTCGACGCCGCCTACCTCAAGGTCCGCGACGGCGGCCGGATCGTCAGCCGTGCCGTGATAATCGCCGTCGCGGTCAACGAGGACGGCAAGCATGAGGTGCTGGGCGTCGCCACCGGGCCGTCCGAAGCGGAGACGTTCTGGACCGACTTCCTCCGCTCGCTCGCCGATCGCGGTCTGCGCGGCGCCAGGCTCGTCATCGCCGATGATCACAAGGGCCTGCGCGCCGCCGTCATCGCCATGCTGAAGACCATCTTCGCGCAGGATACCAAGGCCGAGGCCGTAGCGCAGTGGAACACCATCGCCGACGCGCTCCGCGAGAAGCAGCCAAAGCTCAGCGCGATGATGGACGCCTCCTGCGAGGATGTCCTCGCCTACATGGACTCCCCCAAGGAGCACTGGCCGCAGATCGCCAGCACTCCTCCCCTGGAACGCCTGAACAAGCAGGTGCAGCGCCGCACCGATGTCGTCGGCATCTTTCCCGATGACGAGGCCATCATCCGCCTCGTCGGCGCGCAGATGCACGAGATCAACGATGAGTGGGCCGTCGCACGCCGATACATGAGCCGGGAAGCCCTCACGCGCGTCCTGCGTAATGACACCTTCAAGCTGCCCGCCGTGGTCGCCTGATCCAGCCTCAAGCCTCTCCAAGGATCGGCGCTCTTACACCACGCGCCGGGGCACGACCGAACGCTGGCGGGCTACGAGGCGATGGCGATGATGAGGAAGCTGCACGTCAGGTAGGTAGGAGGACGTGACATGCAGGCCCATGCCCGCTTCGTCGCCGAGCTGCTTCCGATTGCCGCCTGACGCGCGCCGATCCATCCTGCATCGGTACCTTGCGCACCTACCGGAGAACCTTGCAATACATCCCGAGGCCGAGCTGATGCAAGAAGCCGAAGAGGCGGTGCGCAGCGGCGCGGCTGCCGCTGGGCCGTCCATCGCGTGCCGTATAGCTGTCTTGGCGGCCGTATCGATCGTCGCGTCCGCGCTGGCGCGGGGGGCGGGCGTTCCGCGACGAGCGGATCGGCTGGAGGGCCCGCAGGACCACGCTGTACATCCATTCCGACGAGACCACTCCGGCGTCGGTCCGCCGGTAGAGAGATGAGGCAGTCCGTGCGGCTCTTCATCTTCTTCGTCTTGGGCGCCTGCCACCGGATGAGGTTGGCCCTCCTGCGATGCTCCTGTAGGGGCGAGCCGGTTAGACATGTCTAATCCCGCTTTATGCCCCGAGCCGCGCGTGATCGTGGACACGGCGTGGCAAGGAAATGTATTGCGGCTACGGGGATCAAGGGAGATCGGGGGATGCCGCAGGCCGCCATGCGCCAGCGCGCCGCAGAGGCAAAGGATGCGCGCTGCCGTATCCTGTTGATCAGCAGCCCGAAAGGCGGGGCAGGAAAGTCGGTGCTCAGCCGCCACATACTCGTCAGCGCCGCGCAGGCCGGCGTCAAGGCGATCGGGCTCGACTTCGATCGGCAGCAGACGCTGGCGAAGTGGGCGGCGCGGCGTGCCCGCACGCGGGAGGCCTTCCCTGACTTCGCCGAAACGCCAGTCGAGTCCGTTTCGCTCGGCGATTGGAGGGGGGCGCTGAAGCGGACGGAGGGCTACAGCCTGGCCGTGCTCGACACGCCACCGAGCGTGGAGGACCACATGCCGGCGATCGACGGGCTCGGCGAGGCGGCCGACCTGATCTTGGTCCCGGCCGTGTGCACGCAGGATGATGTGGAATCCATTGCCCCCTGGGTGAAGGCGCTGGCCGGGAAGGGCTTCACGACCTCGGTCGTCCTCAACCGCGCCAACCGCCGCACCACGAGCTACGCCCGGATGCGGGGCGTGCTGGTGAAGGCCGGATCGGTCTGCCCGACGGAGCTGCCGCAGTTGGAGGACATCCACGTGCCCTCCACGAAGGGGCTGACGCTCCTCGACTACTCGAAGTCGCGCGGGATCGAGCCGTTCGAAGAAATCTGGGCCTATGTGCGCCGGGAGATGAAGCTGTGAGCGCTGCCGCCGGAAAGCGGTCGAAGGCCACGCTGAAGGCGTTCCTCGCGGCGGAGGAGGACCCCGCGACTGAGGTGGTCGTGGTGGACCCGCGCGCGGCCGAGCTGCGTTCGCTCGGCGCTGAGGACCCTGCCATGCTGCAGGCCATCCGCGAGGTCTTCGCCGGCACGAGTCTGCCGGACGATCAGGATAAGGTCCGGCGCATCCTCCGCACCCGGAACGAGATTCAAAAGGAATGGGGCGACGCCCGTGATTCCTTTCTCGCTATCGGCCGGGCGCTAATCTCGCTTGAGGGCGAGCTGACGAAGGCCGAGTTCGCGCGGCTTCGGCACGGCACGGAGCGCCTCTTCCCGTTCTCCGATGCCACGGCGACGCAGCTCCGCCAGATCGCCCGTGCAGTGGACGGCGGCCGGATCCCCGCGGCCGCGTGCCCGGGCAGCTACGGCACCGCCTACCAGATCACGCT
The DNA here is from genome assembly GCA_964564645.1 of uncultured Acetobacteraceae bacterium. Lineage (GTDB taxonomy): Bacteria > Pseudomonadota > Alphaproteobacteria > Acetobacterales > Acetobacteraceae > CAZMCV01. The sequence goes on along the minus strand of CAZMCV010000001.1, from coordinate 16,951 downwards.
GCTGAGCGAGCCCCAGCTGCGCGTGGCACGGGAGAGGGGCCTGATCCGCCCTGATGTGACCCGCCGCGAGATCATGCAGCTCCGCCGCGAGGTGCCGGTCGACGGGGCCGAGCCGCCGCCGGGGCGCCTGGATCGGGCGCGGCTACGCGAGGAGCGGGCCCGGCTCGGCGAGCGGCGCGTACGCCTGGCCGAGGAGCTGGCGGTGGTGGAGCGACGCATCGTCCAGATCGACGAGCTGCTGTCGCCGGTGATCGACGGCGAGGCGGAGACGGCCGGGTAGGCCGCGTTCCGAGCGCGGGGGGAAGGGGGGGGCCGGCTCCGCCCTCTCCAGCCCTGGACTCTTGCGGAGCTCAGCCGCCCACGGCGCGGCGGGGCCCGCGGCCGCCGAACGCCACCACCCGTGGTGAGCTTGGCGCATCGCTGTGCGTCGATTTGCGGGTGGGTGGGATGGTGGGCAAGTCGCCGTTGCGGGCGGATGCGGAGGAGCGGTCGGCCCTGGAAGCACTGGCGGGGTCGGATGATCGCGGCGAGGTGGACCGGGCCCGGGCGGTGATGCTGACGCTGTCGGGCTGAACCAGCGCGCGGATCGGCCAGGCGTTCGGGGTCCGCGAAGACACGGTGCGACTGTGGCGCAGCCTGTTTGCGTCCGGCGGCGTGGTGGCGCTGAATGCCCGGGTGGCGCCCGGACCGGTGCCGGTGAAGAGCGAGGCGGCATTGCGCGTGGCGACGCCGCTGCTGGAGGCGACGGTGGCAGATCGGCCGAACTGGACCATCGCCCTGCTGCGCGCCGAGATCGAAGCGCGCGAGGGCGTGCGGATCAGTCGCTCGCAACTGTCGAAGGCGCTGCGCAAAAAAGTTCCACTGGCGGCGGCCACGGCACACGCTGAAGGGGAGCCAGGCGGCTGCCTAGGTCGAGCAGGTCGGACTGCGCCTGCGGCTGCGCCAGCAGCAGGCCGAGGCCGGCGACATCGTGCTGCTGTACGGCGACGAGAGCGAGGCGCTGGCCCACCCCTACCTGGCGTGGGCCTGGGCGAAGGCCGACGCCGACCCGCGGGTGCCGGCCCCCGGGCAGGCGAAGAAGATCGCCATGCTCGGCTCGCTCGACCACGTCATCCGCCAGTTGATCGTGCATACCAGCCCGACCAAGCGCAGCGGCAACTTCGTCGTCCACCCGCAGCAACTCGACGAGGTCTACGGGCCCAAGTCGAGCCGGTCGTGCTGGTCGAGGACAATGGCCCGATCCACACCAGCAGGCTGTCGCGGGCTGCGCTCGCTGCCAGGGCACACTGGCTCACCGTCGAGTGGCTGCCGAAATACGCGCCCGAACTCAACGGCCTTGAGGTCGCCTGGCGCGACCTCAAGGCCCATCACCTCGCACACCAGACCTTCCAGACCGTCGACGCCTTCCATCAGGCCATCCACGCCACCACCATCCGTTGGCCAAGCAGCGAATCTCTGCTTAGGTGCCGCCCGGCTTCGGTCGGCGCTTGCAGGCGAAGTCGGCGCCGAACTTGCGGCACCACTGCCTGATGCTCTCGTGGGTGACGGCGATGCCACGCTCGGTCAGGATCAGTTCCACCTCGCGCAGGCTCGGGCATCATCGCATGAGCATGCCCTAGCGACTTCACTCCGCCCAGAGACCGCGAAGTTGGCCATGCCCGCGGGAGGCTGAGGCGGGCCGACATGCTATCGCAGGATCGTGACGGCGACGGGCCGATACGCGCATTGCCGCCACGGCACGCATCTGGAAGAGTTTCGTCGGTTCGCGCACGTTCGGCAGTCATGCCTCCCGGATGGGCCGGGACCGGCTGGGCGGAGGCGGCCGGAGACAGGCACGCCATGCTGATCGACGCCAGGCGGTTCGCTGGGCAGGTCGTGCAGGCCGGGATCTGCATCGTTGGTGCCGGGATGGGCGGCATCGCGGCCGGCCGGGCGCTGGTGGAGGCCGGGCTGGATGTCCTCTTCGTCGAGGCCGGCGGCGAGCACCCGACCGCCCCCGCCCCGATCCTGCATGAGGAGGCGGGCCTGCCCTTCCGCCTGCCGCGGACGCGCGCCATCGCGCTCGGCGGTGGCGCCCATCTCTGGCATGGCGTCTGTGCCCCCTTCGATCCCATCGACTTCGAGGCGCGGCCCTGGATCCCCGGCAGCGGCTGGCCGATCGCGGCGGCGCGCCTGGCCGGCCCCTATGCGGAGGCGGCACGCTGGCTCGGTCTGGGGTCGGAGCCGCCAGACCTGCCATCCGCGCCGGTCGGGGCCGGTGCGTTGCTCGAGCCGCGGCTCTTCCGGGTGTCCCCCATGCCGACGGCGTCGCGTGACCAGCTGCTCCGCTGGGTGCGCGAGGGCCGTGCGCGCTGCCTCCTGCATGCCGTGGGCTTGGCGTTCCGGCCGATCGATGGGGAGGGCCGGGCGCGGCGGCTGCTCATCGGCTGCGGCGATGGCACGGCCGAAATCGAGGCGGGGCTGTTCATCCTCGCCGCTGGCGCGCTCGAGACGCCGCGGCTGCTGCTGAACTCGGCCCGGGCAGGGGCGGGCATCGGGGGCGCGGCCGCGACCGGCCGCTACCTGATGGACCACCCGGCCGGCTATTTCAGCCAGGCCGTCTTCCGCAGGCCGGAGCGGGGCTGGTTCGGCGCGGCCGGGCCGTCGGCAGGCGGGCCGGGCGCCTTCCTCGGACTGGCCCTGCGGCGGGAGGTGCAGGCGCGCTTCGGCCTGCCCAACCATCACCTCTTCCTGCGGCCGGGCGCAGGGGCGGGGCGGGTGCCGGCCGGGGCGCTGCGCGGCTTCGTCGGGGTGAAGCGGGCGCGCGATCTGTCGCCACGCCAGGTGCTCGCCATCGCCGCGCATCCCTACATCGTCGCCCGCATCGCGCGGGAGCGCCTTGGGCTGCGGGCGCCGACCCGGCACGCGGATCTCTACGTCATGGCCGAGCAGGTGCCGAACCCGGAGAGCCGGGTCATGCTCTCCCCGGACCGTGTGGACCGCTACGGCTATCCGGTCGCACGCATCGCCTGGCGGATGACCGCCGAGGAGTGGGCGCATGCCGGACGATACGTCGCGCTGGTCGCGGAGGCGCTCGGCGCCGACCCCCGGATCGACCACCTGCGGGTCGACGCGCTGGCGGACTGGCCGGAGGCCCTGGCCTCCTCGGCGCATCACATGGGCACGGCGCGGATGGCGGGGTCGGCGGCTGAGGGGGTGGTTGATACCGATCTGCGGGTCTTCGGCACCCGCAACCTCTTCGTCTGCGACGCCTCGGTGCTGCCGACGGCAGGGGGCGTGAACCCGACGCTCACCATCGCCGCCCTTGGGCTCCGGCTCGGCGGCTTCCTGCGGCGGGAGGGGGCGTCCCTCGGCGGCGCCGCCCGGGCGGCCTGAGAGTTTGTGAAAGAAGGCCCGCCAACCCCGATTTCGGAGGGAATTCCCCAATGATTTCGAAGGGAACTCTTTCGCAAGTTCGATTGATTCACAAACTGTGAGAGGCGCGGGCCGTCAGCCCCGCCCGACCGCCGACGCCGCGAGCTGCGCCAGCCCGGCCTCGAGCCCGGTCGTCACGGCGACGCCGAGCGCGGCCGTCGCCGCCGCGGGATCGCCGAGCGAGGCGCGGATGTCGCCCGTGCGCGCCGGGCCGAACTCCAGCACCGGGTCGCGGTTCAGCCCGAAGGCCCGCGCCACCTGGCCCGCAAGGTCGAGGATGCGCGTCGCGCGCCCGGTGCAGACGTTGAACACCGAGGCCATGGGCCGGTCGGCCCGTTCCGCCGAGGCCATCCCGGCGAGGAGATGCGCGACGACGTCGGCGACGAAGACGAAGTCCCGCGTCTGCCCGCCATCGCCATGCACCGAGATCGGCCGGCCCGCGGCGACGCGCGCGGCAAAGAGCGAGATCACGCCCGAATAGGGCGAGGAGGGGTCCTGGCGCGGGCCGTAGACGTTGAAGAAGCGGAAGCCGACCGTGGGCACGCCATGCACCTCGGCCGCGACCCGGGCGTGCAGCTCGGAGGCCAGCTTGTCGGCGCCATAGGCGGTGCGCGGGCGCAGCGGGACCGCCTCGCGGATCGGGCCCTCGCCCTGGTCGCCATAGACCGCGGCCGAGGAGGCATAGACCACCGGCACGGGACCGCCCCCGGGGGCGGCGGTGCGCGCCGCGTCGAGCACGGCGACGGTGCCGGTCGCGTTGACGCGGTGCGTGCCGATCCAATCCTCGTTCGAGCGGGCGACGGAGGCGATGGCGGCCAGGTGGAAGCAGCCCGCCACCCCCTCCATCGCCCGGCGCACCGCCTCCGGCTCGGCGACGTCGCCGAGCCGCAATTCGCAGCGCGGGTCGAGATTCTCCCGCTTGCCGGTCGAGAGGTCGTCGAGCACGCGCACCGCATGCCCGCGCGCCAGCAGCGCATCGGCCAGGTGCGAGCCGATGAAGCCGGCACCGCCGGTGATCAGGAAGCGGCGGCGCGGGGGCGGCGTCGGGCTCATCGGGCGGAGACTCCGGCACGGTCATGGAGGAAGGGCGTCCGGGAACCCGGGACGATCGCCTTCGGGCCGGGACGGTAGGGCCGCAACCGCGCCGATGTCACGCAGGCGCGAGGGGCGATGCCCCGATCACCACGCCCCGTCGCGCAGGGCGTAGACCAGCCGCCCGGCCCATTCGCGCAGGGCGAACCAGCTTTCCCCGAGGCGGTCCGCCCGCGGCACCCAATCGGAGAGGCGATCCCCATCCGGCCGCCTGTCGAGCCGGACGGGGGCGGGAAGGGCAGGGTATCCCACGCGCCCGAAGGCCTCGAGCGAGCGCCGCATGTGCCAGGCATGGGTGACGACATGCGCGGCCCCGATCCCCTCGGCACGCAGCAGGGCGGCGCCGAAGGCGGCGTTCTCCCGCGTGTCGCGGGCGCGCTCCTCGACCCAGCGCGCGGGGATTCCGAAATCCTCGGCGAGGCTCCGGGCCATCAGCGCGGCGATCGGCGGATCCTCCCGCTGGATCGGGCCGCCGGTGACGAGCACGGGCAGGCCGGTCCGCCGGTGCAGGGCCGCGCCGGCGCGCAGCCGCTCGAGGGTGAGGGGGCCGATATCGGGCGGCGCCCCGCCGGCCCGGCGCGCCACCTCGGCGCCGAGGATGATGATGGCCTCGGGCGGCGCTGCTGCCGCCTCGCCCTCCGCGGCCAGGCCCCGCTCGAGCGAGACGATGAGCCGGCCGGAGACGAAGGGCGTGGCGAGCAGGAGGAGGCCGAGCGCCGCCGCCGCCGCCACCGCCCCGCCCAAGGCCTTCACGCCCCCGGCCCGGCTGCGCCAGGCGAGCAGGCCACCGCCGAGGGCCACCAGGACGAGGAGGAGGGGCGGCAGCAGCAGCGCCGTCAGGAGGCCCTGGAGCGTCGCCATGGCCGGGCTCCGGCAGGGAAAGGAGGGGCGGGGAAGAGGGCGGCCCATGCGGCCATCCCAAACGCTTGTCCAGCGCGCCGGAACGGTCGACTCCCCGGACGGCCCTCGCCAGGATCCCCCGGGTCCGGGCCGCGAAGGAGGGAAGGATGCCGCAAGCTGCCAGGCCAGGGTCGCGGCCGAGCCGGGCCGCCAAGCCATCGGGCGCGGTGGCGCTGCTCGCCCTCATCCTGGCGACCCCCGCCCTGGCCCGGACCCTCGAGGTCGGGCCCGGCCGCGCCTATGCGCTGCCCTCGGAGGCCGCGGCGGCGGCGCGCGACGGGGACCGCGTGGTGATCGCGCCCGGCGAGTATTTCGACTGCGCCGTCTGGCGCCAGAGCGACCTGACCATCGAGGGGCTGCCGGGCGAGGCGGCGCGCACCGTGATCACCGACAAGCCCTGCCAGGGCAAGGCGCTGTTCGTCATCCCGGGCGACCGCGTGACGGTGCGCGGGCTGACCCTGCAGCGCGCCCGCGTTCCGGACGCGAACGGCGCCGGCATCCGCGCCGAGGGGCGCGACCTCACCGTCGAACGGGTGCGCTTCCTCGACAACCAGAACGGCATCCTCGCCGCCAGCCAGCCTCAGGGCGCGCTGATCGTGCGGGACAGCGAGTTCCTGCGGAACGGTCGCTGCGAGAAGGATTGCGCGCACGGCATCTACGCCAACCGCCTGGCGCTGCTGCGCGTCGAGCGCTCGACCTTCCGGGCGACCCGGGAGGGGCACCACATCAAGTCCCGCGCCCTGCGCACCGAGGTGCTGGACAGCGAGATCGCCGACGGCCCGGATGGCACGGCGAGCTACCTGATCGAGGCGCCGAATGGCGGGGCGGTGCTGATCCGCGGCAACCGGCTGCAGAAGGGGCCGAAGGCGCAGAATCGCACGGCCGCCATCTCGATCGGGGCCGAGGGGGTGGACCGGCCGACGCCCGAGATCCTGATCGAGGACAACCGCTTTCGGGCCGAGGGGCCCTACCGCCCCTTCTTCGTCGTGAACATCACGGCGACGCCGGCGATCCTGCGCGGCAACACGATCGAGGGGCAGGCGACGCCGCTGCGCGGCGACGGCTCGGTCACCGGGGCGCGCTGAGGGCGGCGGGCCACGGAATTCGCGCATGGCGAGGTTCCGCTCACGGCTTGGCAATCCGGAGGCCTATTTCTTGTGTGCGCTCCCGGCCGCGCCGTGGCGGGGAGTCCGTCGAGCCCCGGAGCCGGAGCGCCGCCCTGTCCACCCCGCCATCGCCCGAGACCGAGCTCCTCCTCGCCACCGCCCGCGCCACTCTCGGGCCGGCGGAGCGGGCGCGGCTGCGCGCGGCCATTGACCAGGCCCCCGATTGGGCGGAGGTGATCGCGGCCGCCCTTGCGCATGGCACCGCGCCCTTCCTCTGCCACCACCTGCTCGAGGCCGCGCCGGAGGCGCTGCCCCCGGACCTGGCCGAGGCGGCGGCGATCCACCGCGACGCGGCGCGGGCCGGTTCCGCGGCGGCGGCGGCGCAGCTTCTCGACCTGGTCGCGGCGCTCGGGCGCGCCGGCATCCCGGCCCTGGCCTTCAAGGGGCCGGCCCTCGCCCGGCAGGCGCATGGCGAGGCAGGGGCATCGCTCCGACTGTGCCGCGACCTCGACCTGCTGATCCGTCCTGCGGAGATCGACCGCTGTGCCGCGGTGCTCGCCACGCTCGGCCTGCACTCGCCGGTCGCCGACCTGCGGCCGCCGCTGCTCGCCGCCTACCGGGCACATAACGGGCAGGACATCTTCTTTGCCGCGGAGGACGATCCGCGCCTGCCGGTCGAGCCGCACTGGGCCTTCGCGCCGCGCAGCTTCGGCACGCGGCTCGACCCCGGGCCGCTCTGGCCGCGGGCGGTCGGCCTCGGCCTCGCCGGGGGCGCGCTGCGCACCCTGGCGCCGGAGGATGCGCTGCTCGTCGCCGCCCTGCATGGCGGGAAGGAGCAATGGGCGCGGCTGGTCTGGGTGGCGGACGTGGCCGGGCTGCTGCACCGGCAGGCCGAGGCGCTGGATGGGGAGCGGCTGCTGGCCCGCGCCCGGGCGGCCGGCATCCGGCGCATGCTGCTGCTGGCCGTCGGGCTGGCCGAGGCGCTGCTCGGCCCCGTGCCGATCCCGCCGGCGCTGCGCCGGCCGCTGGAGGAGGACCGCGCCTGCGCCGCCCTGGTGCGGCAGGCCCGGGCACGGCTGCTGGCCCGTCCGGCCGCGGGCAGCGCGGAGGCGGAGGTCTCGGTGTTCCGCCCCTCCCGCTTCGTCTGGCGGTCGCATGACGATTTGGCGGGGCGGCTGCGCTATCTGGGCGCCACCCTTTCCGCGGTGCGGCCGATCCATTTCCGCATGCTGGACCTGCCGGCCCGGCTCGCCTTCGCCTATCCGGCGGTGAAGGTCGCGCATGACTACCTGGCCCTGCCGCTCTGGCGGGCCGGGCGGACCGTGCTGCCCGAGGGGTGGCGCGGACGGCGCGCCGGATGACCCTGCCCGGGCCGGCCGCCGGCACGCATGCCTTTCTCCTCGACGGCCGGGCGCTGCTGTTCTCGGAGCCGCGGCAGGAACTGCATGGGCTGAACGAGGCGGGCGCGCTGCTGTGGCGCCTGCTGGAGGAAGGGCGGGAGGAGGCGGCACTCCGCCGCGCCCTCGCCGAGCGGCTCGGCCTCGGCGCGGGGGAGGCGGCGACCCTCCTGCAGGAGACGCTGGCGGGTTGGGCCGCCAAGGGGCTGCTCGCCTCGCCGGGCGAGGCCGTGCCGGCCGCCGGCCCCCCATCCCCTGAGCCCCCGCCGGCCGACCCCCCCTTGGCCGAACCCCTGCCACCCGCCGCGCCGGCCGTGACGCACCGCTACCGGCTGCTCGGCACCATCTTCGAGGTCGGCTTCGCCCGGGCCGGCTGGGCCGGGCTGGTCCATCCCGCCCTCGCCCATCTCGCGGCTCCCGCCGCGTCGGAGGGGGGCGCCCTACGGCTCGACATCGTTCCGGAACCCGGGGGCGGGATCCGGCTGCTCCGCAACGGCGAAGCCTGCGGCACCTGCGCCGATCCCGAAGGGCTGGCACCGCTGGTGAAGGGGGAGATCTGGGCGCAGGCGGTCAACCGCCAGGACGGCGTCCTCCTCGGCCTGCATGCCGGCGTCGTCGCGCAAGGCGGGGGTGCGCTGTTGCTGCCGGGGGCGTCCGGCAGCGGCAAGTCGACCCTGACGGCGCTGCTCGTCGCGGCCGGCTTCACCTATTTCTCGGACGAGATCGCGCTGCTGCGCGACGGCGACCTGCAGGTGATACCGGTGCCGCTGCCGCTCTGCGTGAAGCAGGGCGGGGTGGAACCGCTGCTCGCCGGCTTTCCCGCCCTGGCCGAGGCGCGCTTCCACTGGAGGGCGGATGGCAAGCGGGTGACCTACCTTCCGCCACCGCCCTCCAGCCTGCCGCCGCCGGGGCGTGCCTGCCCGGTGCGGGCCGTGGTCTTCCCCCGCTACGCGCCAGGGAAAGGGGAGGCTGCGTCGTGCGAGCGCCTGGCGGCGCTGGCGGCGCTGGAGCGGCTGCTGGCGGAGTGCCTCCGGGTCGGGGGCCGGCTGGATGTGGCGCGCATCGGCGCCCTGGTGCGCTGGATCGGTGCGACGCCCTGCTTCGCGCTGCGCTACGCCCATTCCACGCAGGGGCTCGACGGGATCCGGAGGATCCTGGCGGAGCTGCCCGCCGGCCTGCGCGGGAGCTGACGCCGGGCGCCGGTGGGCCCGACCCGGCGAGGCTCAAGGCGCTTCCACGAAAGGGGCGGATCAGCGGGCCGCCGGAGGAAAGGGCGCGCGTCCCGGGCACATGGCCCGCCAGGCTGCGGAAGCCGGGCTAGGAGCGGCCGGGCGGAACGATCGGACGATGGCCGTTCGAGGGACCTCCGCCGCCGTTCCCCTTGCCATTGCCCTTGCCGTTCCCGCCGCTGTTGCCGCCGCCGCCATAGGGCGAGGCCATGCTCTGCTTGGCCGAGGCGGCCAGAAGCAGGCTGGCAGCCGGCACCGCGACCGCGTGCTTGCCGGCGGCGACCAGGACGTCCCGTCGCTTCGCCTCTCCCGAGGAATTGTCGTCATGTTGATCCATGGCCTGCTCCTCGCGCTGAAGAGGTGAGACCTCATTGGGCATGACAACCGTTCCTAATACGTTAACGGACTAAAGTTACGGCTTGCCCCGCGCCGCTCCAGTCAATTCCACGCGATCCTCCCGGCCCCGCGGGCTGCCTTCCCACCCGGCTCGCGATGGCCGGCCGGCGCCGGCCCCTTCAGGACAGCGGGGCACCGGCCCTGAGGGCGTCGCGGCGCGCCCGCCATCGCGTCTGCGGCGCCGTGGCCGGCGGGCTGCGGCCGCCGCCGCCCAGGAAGGCGAAGACGAGACCCGCGATCAGCGCCAGGGCGGCGTCGGTCACCTCGGCGGAGCGGCCGGGGAGGTGGGTCTGCGCCAGGCTCGTCGCCAGCAGCAGCAGCGCCACCAGCGCCGCGGTGACGGGCAGGCGCAGCCCGGCCCGCACCCCCAGCCAGATCAGCCCGCCATAGAGGAAGAGCTTCTCCAGCATCGCCTGCATGCCGGCTTCCCACCGCCCCTGCAGCGCCGCGCGAAACGGCACCCAGCCGAAGGGGCGGAGGGGGGCGGCGTCGAAGGCGAAGGGCTCCAGCCGCTCCGCGACCAGCACCGCGGCCAGGGTCAGGGCGAGCAGGGCTGCCACGACGCGGTCCCGCCGCTCGCTCTGCAGCATCGCCCAGCCCGCCAGGCCAAGCCCGAGGCCCAGCACCTCCGCGAGCGACAGGCGGCTGTCCACCACCAGCACCTGCGCGCCGAGCGCGCCCAGCAGCAGCGCCGGCACCAGCAGCGGCCGGGCGGGCAGCCCGTGCCCCAGCATCGCCGCCTCGGCGAGGCGGGCGGCGACCAGCCACAGCACGGCCAGGCGGAGCGTCCGGAGCGGCTCCAGCTCCGGGGTCAGCAGGACCGGCTTCAGCGCGTTCCAGTAGTGGTGCAGGTCGATGACCGGCGCATAGGGGTAGAGGCGGTAGCCCAGCCAGGCGAGCACGAGCAGCGCGGCGAAGGGCTCCGCCGGGTGGCGCCGGGCGAGGGCGGCGCGGTCCGCGCGGCGCCATCCCGTCATGCCGAGGATCTGGGCCGCGATGGCGCCGGTCAGGGTCCCGGCGGTGTTCAGCACCAGGTCCGACAGGTTGCTGGTCCGCCCGTCGACATGCAGCTGCGTCACCTCCATGGCGAAGGACAGCAGCCCGCCCGCCAGGGTGGCGAGCAGCAGCCGCGCGGCCGGTGCCCGCATCCCGGCGCGCCGCAGGGCCAGGGCGAGGAACAGGCCGAGCGGCATGTAGAGGACGAGGTTGACGATCAGGTCGCCGCGGCTGCCCGGCCAACGCCGCCACGTGGCGTCGAGGGTGGCCAGCAGCCCCGCCTCGCCCGGCAGGGCATGGAACTCGAACGGGTAGAGCGAGCCATAGGCGATGAAGGCGGCCACGAGGGCCGCGACGGCCATCGCACGGTCCTTGCCGGGCCGGGCCGCGGGGGCGATGCCGCGTTGCGGCTCAGCCAGGATGGTGGTCAAACGCCGGCATGGCGCCCTCCCGCAACGATGGTGATCCCCGCCTGCCGGTGACCGTCCTGTCCGGCTTCCTCGGCGCCGGCAAGACGAGCCTGCTGAACCACCTGCTGGCGAACCGCGAGGGGCGCCGCGTCGCCGTCATCGTCAACGACATGTCGGAGGTCAACATCGACGCCGCGCTGGTGGCCGGGGCCGGCGGGCTGCGGCGCGCCGAGGAGCGGCTGGTGGAGATGTCCAATGGCTGCATCTGCTGCACGCTCCGCGAGGACCTGGTGCGGGAGGTGGCGGCGCTGGCCCGCGAGGGGCGCTTCGACGCGCTGCTGATCGAGAGCACCGGCATCTCCGAGCCGATGCCGGTCGCCGCCAGCTTCGACTTCCGCACGGCCGAGGGCTTCTGCCTCGGCGACCTCGCGCGGCTCGACACGATGGTGACCGTGGTCGATGCCCGCGCCTTCCCGGCGGATTACGTCAGCGCCGACAGCCTGGCACGGCGCGGCCAGACCGCCGGGGCGGAGGACCGGCGCATGCTGGCCGAGCTGCTGGTCGACCAGGTGGAGTTCGCCGACGTCCTCGTGCTGAACAAGGCCGATCTGGTCGCGCCGCGCGACCTCGGGCGGCTGCGGGGCGTGCTCGGCGCGCTCAACCCGCGGGCCGACATCGTGACGAGCGTGGAGGGGCGGGTGCCGCTCGGCCGCGTGCTCGGCACCGGGCGCTTCGACATCGAGCGGGCGCGGCAGGGGGCGGGCTGGATGCGGGCCCTGGCCGGCGAGGCCCTGCCCGAGACCGAGGAATACGGCATCGGCAGCTTCGTCTGGCGCGCGCGCCGGCCGCTGCATCCGGAGCGCTGGAAGCGCTTCCTCGAGGGCGACCTGCCCGGCGTGGTGCGGGCCAAGGGGTTCTTCTGGCTGGCGACGCGGATGGGCCAGGCGGGCAGCTGGCAGCTCGCCGGCGCGGTCGCCCGGGTGCAGGCGGCCGGGCCCTGGCTGGATGCGGTGGACCGCGCGCTCTGGCCCGCCGATCCCGACTGGCGGGCGCGGGCGCTCCGCTTCTGGCAGGAGCCCTACGGGGACCGACGCCAGGAGATCGTGTTCATCGGCACCGGCATGGACGAGGCCGCGCTGCGGGCCGCGCTGGGCGCCTGCCTGCTGGACGCGGCCGAGATGGCGGAGGGGCACGCCGCCTGGGCGGCGCTGCCGGATCCGTTCCCGGCCTGGCCCGGGCGCTGAGGCGAGGGCGAGCGGGGGCGCGCGCCCCGGCCCGGCCGCCGCGGCCTCAGCGGAAGTTCGGGGAGCCGGTGCCGCGGGCCTGCAGGGCCTGGCTGCCATCGCCGGGCGACTTCCGGACGACGCCGGCATCGACCAGGCTCTGCAGCGCCTTCTGCATCACCTCGACCGAATTGGCGAAGCCCTCGACCGAGAAGATCAGGCGCTGACGGAGCACCGGCTTCGGGTTGTTGTTCGCATCCCGCTCCGTCGCCGAAAGGCTGACCAGATCGACCCGGACGATCGATCCGCTGACCATGACCTCGCCGACGCCGTCGGTGAAGAGTTCGGGATGCATGCGGCTGGGCCTCCTGTGTCGCGGGCCCTCCTATGCCGCCAACTGGGGCTGGAACACAACATCGACCCAGTAGTTGGTGCCATTGCCGCTCTGGGTGGGGAAGAGGCTGCCGCTGCCGGTGGCGAAGACGCCGTTGCCCCCGCTCGAGAAGTTGGAGGGCGCGGTGAGCGGGCCGCTGGTGCGCGAGAACAGGAAGTAGTTGGAGGACTGCGAGTACCGGCCGTTGTTGGCATGGTAGGAGGCGACGTAGGTCTGGCCGGCGGTGATCGCCACGGGCGTGGCGAAGGACGCCTCCTGCCAGCCGGTGCTGGTCTCGTTGGTGAAGGTGGTGGTGGCGAGCTTCGTGCCCGTCGAGGTCCATAGCGACCCCGTATGGGTGCCGTTGTTGGACGCGCTGCCCTTGAAGAACCGGATGCCGGTGACGAGCCCGTCCTGCGAGGCGCGGAACTTCATCCCGAGCTCGACGGAGCTGGTGCTGCTCGAGGTCGAGGCGGAGGGGGTCGAGGTGCCGAACAGGGTCGAAGGTGCCACGACGTTGAGCGAGACGGTGGCCGTATCGGACAGGCCGCGGCCGTCGCTGGCCGTGTAGGTGAAGCTCGCCGTGCCCGTGTAGTTGTTGTTGGGCGTGAAGGTGACGAGCTGCGTGGCGGCGTTGTAGCTGACGCTGCCGCCGGAGGCGCCGCTGACGCCGGTGATGGTCAGCGTGTCGCCGTCCGGGTCCGTGTCGTTGGCCAGCAGGGTAGAGGCGGCGATGGTCCGGGCGGTGCTGCGGTAGGCCGTCAGCCCGCTGTCGTTGTTGACCGAGGGCGTGCGGTTCACGTTGAGCGAGACGGTGGAGGTGCTGGTGCCGTTGCGGCCGTCGCTGATCGTGTAGGAGAAGCTCGCCGCGCCGCCGTAGTTGTTGGTCGGCGTGAAGGTGACGTTCTGCGTGGCGGCGTTGTAGCTGACGCTGCCGCCCGATGCGCCGCTGACGCCGGTGATGGTCAGCGCGTCGCCGTCCGGATCGGTGTCGTTGGCGAGCAGCGTCGTGGCGCTGATGGTCAGCGGGGTGTTCCGGCTGACCCGGAGGCCGCTGTCGGCGACGGCGGTGGGTGGGCGGCTGACGCCGAGGGCGACGCTGGCGCTGGCGCTGCCGCCACGCCCGTCGCTGACCGTGTAGGTGAAGGAGGCCGCGCCGCCGTAATTGTTGGTCGGGGTGAAGGTGATGGCCTGCGTGGCGGCGTTGTAGCTGACGCTGCCGCCGGAGGCGCCGCTGACGCCGGTGACGGTCAGCGCATCGCCGTCCGGGTCGGTGTCGTTGGCGAGCAGCGTCGTGGCGCCGATGGTCAACGGGGTGTTGCGGCTGACCAGGAGCCCGCTGTCGTTGGTGGGGGTGGGGAGGCGGTTGACGCCGAGGGAGACGCTGGCGCTGGCGCTGCCGCCACGCCCGTCGCTGACCGTGTAGGTGAAGGAGGCCGGACCGCCGTAATTGTTGGCCGGGGTGAAGGTGATGGCCTGCGTGGCAGCATTGTAGCTGACGGTGCCGTTGGTTGCGCCGCCGACGCCGGTGATAGTCAACGCGTCGCCGTCGGCGTCGCTGTCGTTGGCCAGTAGCGTCGCCGCGTCGATGGTCAGCGGGGCGTTGCGGCTCGCCAGGAAGCCGCCGTCGTCGGCGAGCGTCGGGAGGCGGTTGACGGCGATGAGCACGACGGCGCTGCTGGTGCCGCCGCGGCCGTCGCTGACAGCGTAGGTGAAGCTGCCGGCGCCGCTGCTGCCATCCGCGGTGAAGGTGACGGTCTGGGACTGGGCGTCGAAGATTGCGCTGCCACCGGTGATGTCGTCGATGCCGGTGACGGTCAGCGCATCGCCTTCGGGGTCGCTGTCATTGGCCAGCAGCGTCGCGGCGGCGATGACCACCGGCGTGCCCTGGACGGATGCGATGCCGCTGTCGTTGACGGCGACCGGCGGCCGGTCGACGAGGAGGCTGACGGTCGCATTGCCGGTGCCGCCGCGGCCATCGCTGACCGTGTAGGTGAAGCTCGCCGCGCCGCCGTAATTGCTGTCCGGCGTGAAGAGGACGGACTGCGTGGCGCTGTCGTAGCTGGCGATGCCGCCGGTGGCCCCGGAGACGCCGGTGATGGTGAGCACGTCGCCATCCGGGTCGGTGTCGTTGGCGAGCAGCGTGGCGGCGGCGATGGTCAGCGTGCCGTTGTGGTCCACCTGCAGGCCGCTGTCGTCGACGGCGACCGGCAGGCGGTCGACGGCCAGGCTGACGGAAGCGCTGCCGGTGCCGCCGCGGCCGTCGCTGATGGCGTAGGTGAAGCTGCCGGCGCCGCTGCTGCCATCCGCGGTGAAGGTGATGGTCTGCGTGGCGGCATCGAGCACGGCCGTGCCGCCCGCGGCGCCGGAGACGCCGGTGATGGCGAGCGCGTCGCCGTCCGGATCGCTGTCATTGGCCAGCAGGGTGGCGGCGCTGATCGCCAGCGGCGCGCCCTGGAAGGCGGTGAGGCCGCCATCGGCGCTTGCGACGGGCGCCTGGTTGGCCGCCGGCTCGGTCGGGTCGAACACCACGTCGACCCAGTAGTTCGCGTTGTTGAAGGAGTTCGTGGGGAAGATGCCGCCGCTGCCATAGGCGTAGAGGCCATTGTTGCCGGCGGGCGCGGTGAGCGGGCCGCTGATGCGGTCGGTGTTGAAGTAGCCGGAAGTCGCCGAATAGTAGCCGCTGGTGGTGTGGTAGGAGGCGACGTAGGTGGTGCCGGCGGTGATGCTCACCGGGCTGGCGAAGTTGACCTGCTGCCAGCCCGAGGTGGTCTCGTTGGTGAAGGTGGCGGTGGCCAGCAGGGTGCCGGAGGCGGTCCAGAGGCTGCCGGTATGGGTGCCGGTGTTCTGCGGGCCCTTGTAGAAGCGGATGCCGGTGACCGTTCCCTCGACCGAGGCCACGAACCGCACCCCGAGCTCGATGGCGCCGGAATCGTCCACGGTCTCGATGGCCGGGACGTCGGTGCCGCTGAACAGGGACGGATTGACCGTGATTCTGGCCTGGGCGCCGGCCGTGCCGCCGCGCCCGTCGGTGATGGTGTAGGTGAAGTCGGCCGGCCCGGTGTAGCCGGCCTCCGGCGTGAAGGTGACGGTCTGCGTCGCCGCGTCGTAGGTGACCGTGCCGTGGTTGCCGGCGGTGACGCCGCTGATCGACAGCGGGTCGCCATCCGGATCGCTGTCGTTCCCCAGCAGCGTCGCGGCGGCGATGCGCAGCGGGGCGCCCAGGCTGGTGGTCAGGCCGGCATCGGCCGTGGCGACCGGGGCGTTGTTGCCGGCGGCGCTGGCCGGGACGAAGACCGCGTCGACCCAATAATTCGAGCTGTTGTAGCTGGCGGTCGGGAAGATGCCGCCATTGCCATAGGCATAGACGCCGTTGGCACCGGCTGGCGCGGTCAGCGGCCCGTTGGTGCGGTCGCTGGTGAAGTAGTTCTCCGTCCTCGAGAAGAAGCCGTTGGTGGTATGGTAGGAGGCGACATAGACGGTGCCCGCGGCGATGGAGACCGGGGCGGCGAAATCCACCTGCTGCCAGCCGGATGCGGTCTCGTTGGTGAAGGTGGCGCTGGCCAGCAGGGTGCCGGAGGCGGTCCAGAGGCTGCCGGTGTGGGTGCCGGTGTTCTGCGGGCCCTTGTAGAAGCGGATGCCGGTGATCGCGCCGCTCGCGGAGGCCGTGAACTTCACGCCGAGTTCGACAGCGCTGGGATCGTTCTCGGTAATGATGGCCGGGACGTCGGCGGGTGTGAACAGGGTCTGGACGACCTGCAGCCCGACCTGCGCGCTGGCGCTTCCGCCCCGCCCGTCGCTGACCGTGTAGGTGAAGTCGGCCGGGCCGGCATAGCCGGCCTCCGGCGTGAAGAAGACGGTCTGCGTCGCCGCGTCGAAGCTCACGCTGCCGTGGCTGCCCGCGGTGACGGAGGTGATCGTCAGCGCGTCGCCGTCCGGATCGCTGTCATTGGCCAGCAGGGTGGCGGCGCTGATCGCCAGCGGCGCGCCCTGGAAGGCGGTGAGGCCGCCATCGGCCGCCGCGAGGGGCGCCTGATTCGCCGCCGGCTCGGTCGGGTCGAACACCACGTCGACCCAGTAGTTGGTGTTGCCGAAGGAGCCGGTCGGGAAGACGCCGCCGCTGCCATAGGCATAGACGCCGTTGTTGCCGGCGGGCGCGGTGAGCGGGCCGCTGATGCGGTCGGTGTTGAAGTAGCCGGAAGTCGCCGAATAGTAGCCGCTGGTGGTGTGGTAGGAGGCGACGTAGGTGGTGCCGGCGGTGATGCTCACCGGGCTGGCGAAGTTGACCTGCTGCCAGCCCGAGGTGGTCTCGTTGGTGAAGGTGGCGGTGGCCAGCAGGGTGCCGGAGGCGGTCCAGAGGCTGCCGGTATGGGTGCCGGTGTTCTGCGGGCCCTTGTAGAAGCGGATGCCGGTGA